>CAYQWK010000214.1:0-10095 GCA_964420805.1 uncultured Bifidobacteriaceae bacterium
CAGATCGCCCGCTGAACGCGGGCTTGTTTTGTCGCAGCGCGACAAAACCCACCACCCTTGACGGCCATGTTCGATTGCACCCGCCGCCCGCCTGTTGCTTGTCCCGCGCCGGAGCAGCGGTTAAGAACCTCTCCGTGCAAACGCACTTGTCCGCCATATTTCTCGCCGCCCTCGTCATGCCGTTCGCCTGCGGCGCGCTGACCGTTCGTGTTGATCCCGCCGGTGGCGCGCCGCGCCTGACCGTGAACGGCGCTCCGGTCCCGGCCCGCATGTTTTGGGGCGCGCCCGGTTCCGCGCCGATCAACCTCACTTCGTCCTGGCAGGAAGTGACGTTCGACTTCAACGCCAGCGCCAGCGCCACCAACGGAACGCTCCACTTTCGTTTCGGGCACGCGCCCGGAGACATCTTTCTCGATGATATTCATGTAGCTGACCTCGCCGGCGGCGATTTTATCCCGCGCCGCGATTTCGAGGACGGCTCGAACAGCTTTCGCCGCGACTGGACCTTCTGGCCCACGGGCACGAACAACACCGTGGGCCGTGTCGAAGTCGAGCCGGGCGCGGGAAGGAACGGGTCGGCGGCCCTGCATCTGAAGCTCACCGCGCCGCAGGATGGCAAGTGGCCGGACTTCCACATTTATCATTTGCCGAGGCTCAAGATCACGGCCGGACACCGCTACCGTTTCAGTGCTTGGATGCGCGCCACGCCCGCCCGCCAGGTCGCGCTCGCGTTTTACCAACCGGGCCAGACGTTCACCCATCTCGGCGGGCCGCCGGATGTTTTCGGTCGGCAGATCGAACTCGCCGCGCAGGCTGGTGTGAACTTCGTCAGCTTTCCCATCGCCATGCCGTGGCCGCAACCAGGGGCGAAGGTTGATTGGTCCGTCGTCGATTCCGCGTGCGAGACCGTGTTGCGCGCCAACTCAAACGCGCTGCTCATCCCGCGCATGGGCATGGACCCGCCGAAATGGTGGCGCGACGCGAACTCCAACGAAGTCATGCGCTGGGAGGACGGCCAACGCGACAAGGCCGTGGTGGCTTCGCCGCTTTACCGGCGCGAAGCGGCGGAACGCCTCGCCGCGCTGGTCGTGCATCTTGAGGAGAAGTTTGGCGAACACATTGCCGGCTACCATCCATGCGGACAGAACACCGGCGAATGGTTCTACGAGGACACCTGGAAGAATCCTCTGAACGGCTACGCCCCGGCGGATCTCGTCGCATGGCGACGCTGGCTCAAACAACGCCACACGAACGACGCGGCGCTGCGCCGCGCATGGAGCGATCAGGGCGCCAGCCTGGATCTCACCGAGGTGCCGCCGCCTGCCGCGCGCCACGCCGCTCCGTCCGGCATTTTCCGCGACCCGGCCACGGAGCGCGCGCTCATCGACTGGGCGGAGTTCCAGCAGGAGGCCATGGCGGATTGCGTGCTCGAACTGGCCAGGGCGGCGCGCACGGCCTCTCGCGGGCGCAAGCTCGTGGTGTTCTTTTACGGCTACGTCTTCGAGTTCGCCGCCATCCAGAATGGCCCGGCGATCGCCGGACATTACGCCTTGCGCCGCGTTCTGAACTCGCCGGACATCGACGTGCTTTGCTCGCCGATCTCCTACTTCGACCGCGGCCTCGGGCAGGGCGCGCCTTCGATGACCGCTGCCGAGAGTGTCGCACTGGCCGGCAAGCTTTGGCTCAATGAGGACGACACCCACACCTTTCTCGCCACCGGAAACCAGCCCGGCTACACCGACCATGTGAACAATCTCGAGGACACCAACGCGCAGCTCGCCCGCAATGTCGCGCAAGAGTCGATCCGCAACTTCGGCACCTGGTGGATGGACCTCGGCTCCAGCGGCTGGTTCAACGACGCGCGCATGTGGACGGTGATGAAGCAGCTCCGCGCGATGGATGAAGCACTGTTGAAGACGCCGACGCCGTTTCGCCCCGAAATCGCCGCCGTGATCGATGAGCGGAGCATTCCGCGCGTCGCCGCCGGGGCAACCGCCGTGACCCGGCGCTGCATTTACGAGGCTCGCGCCGCGCTCGGGCGCATGGGCGCGCCTTACGGGCAATATCTCCTCGACGACGTGCTGGCCGGGCGCGTCCGCGCGAAGGTCTTCGTGTTCCTCAACGCCTGGAGTCTCACCGAGAAGGAGCGCGCAAGACTTGCCGAAGTCACGCATGGCGCAACCTCCGTGTGGTGTTACGCGCCGGGTTACTTCGACGGTGACGAGGTCTCGTTCGACGCCATGCGCGAACTGACGGGCTTCCACCTGCGCCGTGTGTCGCCGGAGCGCGCCATGGCCTTGCTCACCGAGGCTGGAAAGAAGGCGGGCCTCACGAGATCGTTTGGAGCCGAGAAGGCCGTGGAGCCGCTCTTCTTCGCGACCAGCCGGCCCGGGGACGACGTGCTGGCCACGTATCCCGACGGCGAGGCCGCGGTGGTTCTCCGCCGGGGTACCAACGGCACGTCGATCTTCGTGGGTGCGCCTGGCCTGACCTCCGAATTGCTGCGCGTGGCGGCGCGCGCGGCGGGCGCGCACCAGTTCATTGACGCGGATGGCCACGTGTATGCAAACGGCCCGTTCGTCGCCCTGCACGCAGCGCAGGATGGAAATTTGAATGTGGACCTGAAGTCGCCGGGGCCGGTCATCGACGTGTTCACCGGCGCGCGGGTTTTCAGCGGTCCGAAATTTTCCGTGACGCTCAAGCGTGGTGAAACGCGCGTGTGGCGCATTGATGGAACGGCTGCCGCGAAATGACCGCGCGCGGCACCATCTCTGGAAGGCGCGCTGTCGCCGCCTCCTTTGTTCTGATCCTGCTGCTCGCGGTTCCGGTGCGCGGCGCGGTGTGGCAGTTCTCAGTCCTGGCCGGGTCGGTCAGCAACCGTGCCCGGTTGTTCATCCCTCCTGCCTGCGAGCGCGTGCGCGGTGTGGTCATCGCCCTCGACAATTTGATCGAGAAGCCGCTGCTGGAGTCGTCGGCCATCCGCGAGGCCGCCGCGGCGGAGAATCTTGCGCTTGTTTGGATCGAACGCAGCAGCCAGGGCCGGTTGTTTGACAAGGGGTTCAAGCCGAAGACCGATGACGCGTTGCTTCGCGAGATTCTCTCCGCCCTCGCGCGAGAATCCGGCTTCGAAGAAATCGCCACCGCGCCATTGCTGCCGGTCGGCCATTCCGCCGGTGTGCCTTTCGCGTGGGAGCTGGCGAAGGCGCATCCCGAAAGGATGCTTGGTGTGATTCCATTCAAGAGCTGGCTGCCGGAGAAGGCCGACGAGAAGGTGGTCACGCGGGTTCCCAGCGTGCCGGTGCTGGTGGTCAAGGGGCAGTTCGAGGAATGGTCGCAATCCGGCGGCCCGACCGACCGGGAGGCAAGCTGGCGCGCCGTGCGCGATAACACCAAAGCCCGCCGGGCACAACGCGACCGCAACCTCGCCGGCTTCCTCTTCGATGCCGGCGGCGGGCACTTCGAGTGCGGCGACGAACTCACGCGCGTGCTGGCGATGTTCATCCGCAAAGCCGCGCAACGGCGCATTGTCGATGGCTCAAACGCGCTTGCGGTGATTTCGCCGCTCGACGGCTGGGTGACCGACATGTCCGTGGGCATTGAGGCGAGGTTTCCGCTCGTGGCCAGCCATCGCGAACTGTGCGCGCTGTGGTCGCAGTTGTTCTGGTACTTCGACCGCGAGATGGCGACGGCGGTGCGGAAGTTTGGCGAGGCGCAACGCGGCAAGGCGGCGCAGATGGTCACGTTCGCGACCAATGGCGCGGCGGTGCCGTTGTCGAAACGCGGGATCGTCGAGCTGCCGTTCCAGCCGCTCGACGACGGGCGCACGTTCAAACTCGGAGGCGCGTTCTTTAAGTCCGTGCCCAACGACATTCTCAATCATGGCGAACTGCTCGGCCGCGGCAGCGGTCCGGTCTATATCGAGGTTTTGAAAGGTCCTGCCATCGCGACCGGCCCGGACACCTTTCGCGTGCAGTTCGATGGCAGCGGGTTCCTGCCGGAGGTCTGGTTGCTGGCCTCGCACGCGGGTGACGATCGGAATCGGCGCGCGGTGCAGGCCGGGTTGGTGACGTTGCCGCGCCAGATGAAGGCGGGAAGACCGCAGCGCATCACTTTCCCCGAGATTCCAGACCAACCCGTGGGTGCGGAGGAGCTTGAGTTGAACGCCACCTGTGATTCCGGCCTGCCCGTCGAATATTTTGTCGAAAGCGGACCGGCTGAGGTGGTGGGGAGCAAGCTGCGCTTCTCACCGCTGCCTCTCCGGTCGCGCAATGCGGTCGCCGTCACCGTCGTCGCATATCAATGGGGCCGGACCATTGCACCACTTTACCAGAGCTCCGAGCCGGTCCGGCGGACCTTCCAACTCCGCAAATGACAACACAACAAAGCACCCCGCCGCCCATTCCGCGCCTCCGCCTCCGCGTGACCTCCGCGGCGGAGTCCATTCTGCGCGCGAGACATCCGTGGCTCTTCGCCGAAAGCGTGCGGGAGCAGAACCGCGCGGGGGAGGCCGGCGAGCTGGCGGTGGTGTTCGACCGCAACGACAAGTTTCTCGCCATCGGGTTGTACGATCCGGAATCGCCGCTTCGACTGCGCGTCCTGCACGTGGGCAAGCCGGCGACCATCGACGCGGCGTGGTGGCGGCAGCGTTTCGACGAAGCCATCGCGCGTCGGCGTGAATTGTTCGACGGGCGCACCAATGGCTTCCGCTGGATCAACGGCGAGAGCGACGGCTGGCCCGGACTTGTCCTCGACCGTTACGCCGGGACCCTCGTGCTCAAGATTTACACGGCCGCGTGGCTGCCCCGGCTCGCCGAGGTCACGGGTTTGATCCGCGACGTGCTGCGCCCGGAACGTCTGGTGCTGCGCCTGAGCCGGAACATTCAGGAGACGGCGCGCGTGAAGTTCGCCGTTGGGGACGGGCAGAACCTGCTCGGCGAAGCACACGATGATTCCGTGGTGTTTCTGGAGAACGGCCTGCGCTTCGAGTCCGAGGTGGTGCGCGGGCAGAAGACGGGGTTCTTCCTCGATCAACGCGAGAACCGCAGGCTGGTCGGATCGCTGGCGCGCGGTGCCGACGTGTTGAACGCCTTCAGTTTCTCCGGCGGATTCTCGCTTTACGCCGCGCGCGGCGGCGCGAAGTCCGTGACTGATCTCGACATCAGCGCCCACGCGCTTGACGCCGGTCGGCGGAACTTCGCCTTGAACACCAGCGACGCGAATGTCGCCCGATGCCCGCGCGAAGCGGTGCAGGCGGACGCGTTCGCGTGGATCGAGAAGACGCCGCGGCGTTTCGATCTGGTGATTCTCGATCCACCGTCGCTGGCGAAACGCGAGAGCGAACGGAGCGGTGCCATTCAAGCCTACGGCAGGCTCGCCGCCGGCGGGATCAACGCCTTGCGTCCGGGCGGCGTGCTGGCGGCGGCGTCGTGCTCCGCGCACGTTACCGCGGAGGAGTTCTTCAAGGCGGTGCGCGGCGCGGCGCAAAAGTCTGGACGGAAGTTCACGGAACTGGACCGGACGGAACATGCGCCGGATCACCCGGCCACATTCACCGAGGCGCGGTATTTGAAGTGCGTTTACCTGAAGGGATGACCCCGCCGCGCCAGCCGCATTGTGCCGGGAGCGCGCCGAATCTCAGACCAGCCGGACTGGGATCTTTCGCGAGGCGAGATAACGCTTCACATCGCCCACCGTGTGCTGGCCGAAGTGGAAGATGCTCGCGGCAAGAACGGCATCCGCCTTGCCGGATTCGAGCACGTCCGCCATGTGCGCGAGATTGCCCGCGCCGCCGCTGGCGACCACGGGCACGCCGACGGATTCGCTGACGCGCCGCGTGATTTCGAGGTCGAAACCCGCCTTCGTGCCATCCGCATCGATGCTGTTGAGGACGATCTCGCCCGCGCCGAGGGCCACGGCGCGCGTGGCCCATGCGACGGTTTCGAGGCCGGTGGGTTTGCGGCCGCCGTGCGAAAACACTTCCCAGCGGTCCGGTGCCACCCGTTTGCAATCGATGGACACCACGATGCACTGGCTGCCGAATTTCTCCGCGCCGGCGCGGATCAGTTCGGGCGTGGCCAGGGCCGATGAATTGATGCTCACCTTGTCCGCGCCCGCGAGCAGCATGGCGTGCATGTCCTCGACCGCCCGGATGCCGCCGCCGACGGTGAGCGGCATGAAGCACTGGTCGGCGGTGCGCTCGATGACATCCACGATCGTCGCGCGACCATGCGCGCTGGCGGTGATGTCGAAGAACACCATCTCGTCGGCGCCCTGCTCGTTGTAGCGGACGGCCAGTTCGACGGGGTCGCCGACGTTGCGCAGGCCGCCCTCTTCGGCGCGGCCGAATTGCACGCCGCGGGTGACCTGCCCGCCGTGAACGTCCAGACATGGAATGACTCTCTTCGCCAGCACGGCGCTTGAGGTAACGGCAGCGGCGGGAAAACTCAAATGCGGAGTGCAGGAGATTCGCCGGAAAATCTCGCTCGACTCCATTCCGCCAACCCTGAACGCTTCGCCGCACTTATGGGCCAGCTCGACAATCAAGTTGCAGTCGTCACCGGCGCGGGCCGCGGCATTGGCCGCGCCATCGCGTTGAAATTCGCCGCCGAGGGCGCGGACGTGGTGTGTGTTTCCCGCACCGCGGAGAACTCGGAGAAGGTTGCCGCCGAGGTGCGCGCCCTGGGCCGCCGCGCCTGGGCGTTCGCGGTCGATGTGGCTGATGCCAAATCCGTGGCCGCGGCCGGCGAGAAGATTCTCGCCGAGACCTCGCGCGTGGACATTCTGGTGAACAACGCCGGCGTGACCAAGGACGGCCTGATCATGCGCATGAGCGACGAGGACTGGGACACCGTGTTGAACACCAACCTCAAGGGCGCGTTCTCGTTCACCAAGGCCTTCAGCCGCGCGATGTTGAAACAGCGCGCAGGGCGCATCATCAACGTCGCCTCGATCATCGGCCTGATTGGCAACGCCGGGCAGGCGAACTACGCGGCCAGCAAGGCCGCCCTCATCGGCTTCACCAAATCCGTCGCCCGCGAGTTCGGCTCGCGCGGCATCACCGTCAACGCCCTGGCGCCGGGCTTCATTGAGACGGACATGACGGCCGTGCTGAACGAGGAGGTGCGCAAGGCGCTGCTCGACAAGATTCCCCTGGCTTGCTTCGGCCAGGCGGAGGACATCGCCGCCGCCGCGCTCTATCTCGCCGGGCCTTCGGGCCGCTACATCACCGGCCAGGTGCTGGTGGTGGATGGCGGCATGGTGATGTGACCTGACGAAAGGCCCGCTCCGGTGAGCCTCAAGCACGATCTCCGCACGCCGCTGAACCACATCATCGGCTATTGCGAGATGTCGCTCGAAGAGGCCCAGGACGCGGGTCACGAGGCATTCATTCCCGACCTCCAGCGCATCCACGCGGCGGGCCGGCGCATCCTCGGGCTGGTGGACGACTGGTTCGCCCCCGGCAAGGGCGCGGACGCGCGCATGGACGGCGGCGTCCTGCACCACGAAATCCGTACCTCGCTCGACCAGATCATCGGCTATGCCGAGATGTTGCAGGAGGACGCGAGCGATCACGGGCACGTGAATTACATTCCCGACTTCCAGAAAATCCACCGCGCCGCGCGGCAACTTCTGGAACTGGTCGCCACTCGCCTTCCACCGGTTTCGCAGCCTGCCGTTCCCGATATTTCCGAATCCGTCACCACGTTCTTTCGCCGCGCCGATGCCACGCCCGCCCCCGCCCCTTCCGCCTCCGAGGCCGAACGGCTCGACGTGACGCTGCCCACCCAGCCCGGCGCGTTGCTCGTCGTGGACGACAACGAACCCAACCGCGACATGCTCGCGCGCCGGCTTGAACGTCTCGGCCACCGCGTCGCCCAGGCCGAGGACGGCCGCAAGGCGCTTGAGAAGATGCGCGCCGAGCCGTTCGACCTCGTGCTGCTCGACATCCAGATGCCGGTCATGAACGGCTACGAAGTGCTCGAACACCTGCGGGCCGACGAAACACTTCGTTCCCTGCCCGTCATCGTGCTCTCCGCCTCCGACGAATCGCAAAGCGTCGTGCGCTGCATCCAGATGGGCGCGGAAGACCACCTGCGCAAACCCTTCGATCCCGTTTTGCTGCAGGCGCGCATCAACGCCTGCCTCGAAAAGAAACGCCTGCGCGACCGCGAGGTTTCCTACCTCCGCCAGATCCAGGAGGAAAAGCAGCGCAGCGACGACCTCCTCCACATCATTCTCCCCCACGACGTCGCGGCCGAACTCAAGTCCACCAACGCCGTGCGCCCGCGCCGGTTCGACAATGTGGGCGTGCTCTTCTCCGACATTGTGGGCTTCACCAAATACTGCGAGCGCCATCACCCCGAGGAAATCCACGCCCACCTGCAATCGCTCGTCGAGACCTTCGAACGCCTGGCCGCCCGCCACGGACTCGAGAAGATCAAGACCATCGGCGACGCCTTCATGGCCACCGCCGGCATGCTCGCCCCGCTCGAAAACCCCGCCCTCCACGCTGTCCGCTGCGGCCTCGACATGATCGCCGCCGCCCGCGCCATGCCGCCGCATTGGGACTTGCGCGTGGGCGTCCATGTCGGCCCCGTCATCGCTGGCGTGGTGGGCCGCAACAAATACCTCTACGACGTCTGGGGCGACACCGTGAACACCGCCGCCCGCATGGAACACGCCGCCGCCCCCGGCACCGTGTGCGTGAACGCCGCGACATGGAACGCCGTGCAGGCCCATTGCCGCGGCAACTCCCAGGGCGTCCTGCAAATCAAGGGCAAGGGCGACATGGAAATCTTCCGCATCGACGCGGCGAACTAGCCTGCGTTTCTCACCAGCCTTGTAGCCGCCGCTGTGAAGCGCCGGCCATTCCCGCCTGGCGTCAGTATGGCCGCGCCTTCACAGGCGCGGCTACAGAATGACACCGCGTCCTGACTTCGATCTCGCGGTGAGAAATCCAGTCCAACCACTCGAAGCCCGCCGCGACTTCTGCTTGGCAATGCGCCTCCGGCCCGGCAAAAGTCCGCCCCACATGAAAGCCATTCTCCTCGCCCTCGCCCTTTCCATCGCCATTACCGCGCCCGTTCTGGCCGCCGACGCCGCCAAACCCGCCGCCAAACCCGCCGCGCCCAAACAACTCCCCGACGTGGCCGCCCCCAAGATGGGCACCAACGGCCTGCCCCAGGCCGGCTTCATCAAATCCCACGAGAACTTCCTCAAGGTCGCGCAAAAGGGCGACACCGGCCTCCTCTTCCTCGGCGACTCCATCACCGCCGGCTGGAACGGCCACAAGGCCATCTGGGAAAAAGCCTTTGGCGAATACAAACCAGCCAACTTCGGCATCGGTGGCGACCGCACCCAGCACGTCCTCTGGCGCATTGAAAATGGCGAACTCGAAGTCCACAAACCCAAGGCCGTCGTCCTCATGATCGGCACCAACAACTCCGGCTCCGACGAATCCGAAGGCACCGCCCGCGGCGTCACCAAGATCGTCGAGACCATCCGCGCCAAACTGCCCCAGACCAAAATCCTCCTCCTCGCCATCTTCCCGCGCGGCGCCACCCCGGCCAACAACCCCGGCCGCGCCAAAAACGACAAGGTCAACTCCATCATCGCCAAACTCCACGACGGCAAAACCGTCCACTACCTCGACATTGGCGAAAAATTCCTCCAACCCGACGGCACCCTCACCAAGGAAATCATGCCCGACCTCCTCCACCTTTCCTCCAAGGGCTACCAGATCTGGGCCGACGCCATCACGCCCAAGCTCGCCGAACTCATGAAGTGAGCGGGGGGCGCATCACACTTTCTTGCGGGTGATGTTTGTCGCGCTGCCACAACCCCGTCCGCGCAGAGCGGACGGAAGGGAGGGCGTGAGGCCGTCCGTTGCGCCGCTGGACGCGGCGCCACTTGTCGCAGCGCGACGAATTCCACCCTGCGGCGAAAAAGGTGGGTAACGACACGCCTTCCAGCCCGCCGGACCAGGCCGCGATGCTCCCGGCGCCCTGTCCTACACCACCGTGGCCGTGCTCACATCGCTTTCCGGGCCGGGGCCTTCGTCATTCTCGCCGCGCGCCTTCACCTCGTAATCGCCCG
>CAYQWK010000215.1:0-10085 GCA_964420805.1 uncultured Bifidobacteriaceae bacterium
CGCTGGGATCGCCGATGCAGCCGGTCGCCCCGCCCGCCAGCGCGATGGGATGATGTCCCGCGAGTTGGAACCGCCGCAGCGCCAGCAACGGCACGAGGTTGCCCACGTGCAGCGAGTCCGACGTGGGATCGAAGCCGCAATAAAGCGTGACCGGGCCGGCGGCGAGCCGCTTCGCGAGTTCCGGCAGGTCCGTGCAATCGGCCAGCAGGCCGCGCCATTGCAGTTCAGCGATGATGTCCATGCGCGCGGAGTTATCGCGGCTGGCGTGGCACGGCTCAAGGAATCTTCCGGCACAGCCCTTGACTGTCTTTCCATCGCACCCTTAAACAAACCGCCCATGCCGACCTACGAATACGTCTGCCAGAAGTGCGGACACCAGTTTGAGAAATTTCAGTCCATGAAGGACCAGCCGCTCGCCGTGTGCCCGAAGGAACTTTGCGGGCGCAAGACCTGGGGCAAGGGAAAGGTCAAACGCGCCATGGGCGCCGGGGCCGGCCTCATCTTCAAGGGCAGCGGATTCTACATCACCGACTACCGCAGCGAGGGCTACAAGAAGGCCGCCAAGAGCGACAAGCACACCACCGCAAGCGACTCGAAGCCAAAGGCCGATTCCAAACCCGCCGCCTCCGCGAAGAAGGACAAGTAGGCACCGCCACGCGCCAGCGTGCTCAGGGCGCAATCCGCGCGCGGTAGAAGCGCACCGGCACGTTGCTCGCGCCGGTATCATGGACGGCTGACGACGCGCCGTTGCTCAAGGTCACGGTGTTCAGGTTCGACCACGCGAGGAAGTCCGGCGTGAAGTCGATGATGTAGGTGCGGTTCCCCTGCCCTTCCAACGTGAACAGAAACGAGCCGTCTCCCTGCCTTTGCGGCGCGCTCAGGGCCGGCGGCACCAACACCGTCAACCGCGCCACGAGGCTGGTTGCCGATCCGCCTGCGTTCGAGGCAATGGCGCGATAGAGACCGTCATCCGACGACTGCACCGAGGGTAGCGAAAGCGTCGTGTTCGTCGCGCCGGGAAGATTCACGCCGTCCTTCTGCCATTGGTAAGCCAACGGCGCGGTGCCCGTCGCGGAGACGCCGAAATTCACCGTGGTTCCCGCGAGCACGGTGGCGTCGGTCGGGTCGCCCGTGATGGTCGGCGCAACGACAATCGTTACCACCGCCACCGCGCTGGTGACGCTGCCGGCCACGTTCGACACCACTACCGAGTAGGAGCCCGCGTCACCGGGCGACACGCTGCCACGCGACAACGTCGGGCCATCCTCGCCGATGAGGTCGAGTCCGTTGAGCCGCCATTGGTACGACAACGGGCCGGTGCCCGATGCGGTGACGAACAACGAAAGGCCCGCGCCCGCGACCAGCGTCTGGCTCTGCGGCTGTGTGGTGATGGCGGGAGGAACGAGCACGGTCAACGTCGCGTCCTGGCTGGTCAACGATCCGGCGAGATTGCCGACCTGCACGCGGTAAGAGCCGGCATCGGCGGGCTGCACATTGGAGAGGACCAGCGTTGCCGCCGTTGCGCCCGGAAGATTCGTCCCTGCGCGCTGCCATTGGTAACTGAGCGGCGGGGTGCCGCTGGCGAGCACCGTGAACGTCGCGGCGCCACCGACAATCACAACCTGGTCCGCCGGTTGGCCGGAGATCGTGGGCGGAACGTCGCCGGTCGCGGAATTCGTCCGGCCCGCCGTCGGAGCCTCCGCCTTCCAGTTCACGGGATCGTTGCCGTAAAGAGTCGAGGCGAGCCGCTGCAACGACGCGCCACCGCCGTCCGCTGCGGTCGGCCACGGCGGAAGGTCGGACCAAGCCACGCGGTCCACGACAATGTAAGGAACAAACCCCGCGTCCGGATGCGGCAACTGCTGCGGCGCGTCGGGCCGCGCCAGTTCAAGCGCCTCGCCGCCGTTGTCGAGTCGGCCGGAGAAAGGCCCAACCACCGGGCCATTGCTGCCGAAGCGTGCGTAGAACGCGGCCAGCAACGTCGCATTGGTCGGATTGAAACCCACCACAATCAGGTGGCCCTGGGCGGGAATGGTCGTGTTGGTGGCGAAGGTAAAGCTGACGCCGCCGGACAGGCGCCAGACGTTGGTCGGATGCGCTGGGTCGAACAACGGAACCGCCGCGCCGGTGTTGTTGTGTAGTTCGATGAACTCGTCATCGGGGTTCTCATCGGTGTTCGTGCCACCGATCACGGGATGGTAGTTGATCTCGTTGATGATGACGGGGCCGACTTTCGCGTAACTGTTCGACAGGCCCGTGCCGGTGCGGAACTGCGCGACGTTCGCCGGGCTGTCCGCGCCAAAGGTGCGCGCAGCCAGAGCGGTGAAATCCACGCCCACGCTGGTCGGGAAGCGGCCGAATGAAACGCCGTTTGCCGACGCGCCGAAACTCGCCTGGGCGCGGTAACCAGTCAGGTTGCCGTTCGTGTCCGCAGCGGAAACGAACACGGAGTCGCCATGCGCGGCATTGAGCGTGAAGTTGGTGCCAGTGCCGGAGCCGTCGGCGTTGAACTGGTTTTCATAGAACACCGCGAACGCGCCCGGCGCGAGCGTGGCACCGGCCGCGACACGGAACTTCTTCAGCGCGCGCTCGGAATTGCTGATGAACCAGTCGCCGATCACGACGGTGTTCGCACCGGAGTTCAGCAACTCAATCGCGTCCTCCAGCGGCGCATCCGTGTGCGTAAGCACCTCGTTGATGATGACACCAGTCAACGGCAGATAATTGCTCGCATCGGGCGTGGGCGTGTCCGGGAAGCTGACGACGTTGGTCGCGCCGTCCGGCAGGCGGCCTTGTGAAACGCCGTCGGGCTGCGCACCAAACGTCACGCTGTCGATCACGGCGAAGTTCGTCGCATAAAGGCGGATCAGATCGCCGTCCTTGTCGAGGTCGAAGCCGGTGTGGTCGCGGCCTTGTGAACGGTCGCCATCGGCAACGAATTTCACCCAGCCGCCGCCGGCGATGAAACTAAGCGCGGCCACGGGCGCGTTCGAGTAGCCGAGAACGGACGGATCATCCGTGACCACGAGGCCCCCAAGCGCGACCGGGAGCGGATCAACGTTGTAAACCTCAAACCAGTCCGGCCCGTTCGTGGCTGCAGCCGTCCATTCATTGACGCGCAGGTTCGCCACGCTACCAAGCGCGGCGGGGGCGGAGTTCACGGCACCGGGCGTGGCGTTCGACAACAGCAGCCACTGTCCACCGCTGCGGCCGATGGGAAGATCAGCGACTTGGAAACCGTATTCGACCCAGTTCACCGCCTGGCCGGCGGCGTTAAACAGGTATGCGCCGCCGCTGCTCGATGAAAGCGAGAAGCCGGCGTTCAGCACGGGCCCATTGGTGATGTTGGCGCGGCCGTTGTCGCACCACACGACGAGATGCGCGCCAGTTGCGATAATGGTCCCGGGCGCGAAACGGAACTTCACGCTCCCGGCATCATCACCCAGCCCCATCCCACCGAGGTCGAAGGCGTTGGTGCCAGCGTTGTAGATCTCGATGAAATCCGGTGTGTCGCCGAAAGGCCCGATGACGCTGGAATTACGAGCGAGCACCTCGTTGAGCACCGGACCGGAGTAATTGATCACGTAGTTACTCGCGCCGGGGCTGGCGCTGCCGGGGAAAGCGACGATGTTCGCCGTGCCATCCGGCAGCCGACCCTGCGACACGCCCTCGATCTGCGCACCATAGGTGACTCGTTGCAACTCCGCGCCAGCAGAATCGTAGAGCACCACCGCACCCGCCGAGGCCGGGAGCTTGAAGTCCACATGGTCGCCGCCCGCGTTCTCATCGGCGACAATCTGAAAATGGCCGCGCGGAGGAATGAAGGAGAGCGCGCGGATCTGGAAGGTTGCATTGCTGGTGCCAAGGAAGAGGCCCTGCAAGGCGGCCGGCGCGTTGCTCGCGGTGTTGAATAACTCGATCCAATCGCTGCCCCCCGCCGCCGCATTGGCGAGCCATTCATTGATCGAAAGCGCCGAGGGAGCGGCGATTACCGCAGCGACATTCGTCGCGCCGGGTGTCGGTGTTGCCAGGGTCCATGCGCCGTTGAGCCGGCCGATGGTCAGGTCCGTGATCTGCGCACCGAAGGCGATGGCATCCACGCGATTTGTCGCCGCGTCGAAGAGAAACACGTCGTCGCCGCCGCGGCCGAGGGCGAAGCCGGTGTGCAAGCCCGGAGTCGTGTTGGTCGTGGCGTCGCACCAGACGACGAGGAAACCGCCGGCGGGAATGACGGTGTTGGTCGGGAAGACAAACTTCCGCGCGTTGCCGTCGTCGGAGAGGCTCCAGCCGCCGATGTTCGTCGCGACCGCGCCGCTGTTGAACAGCTCGATCCAGTCGGGATGCGTTGCGCCGTTGGTAACGGAGGCGAGGTTGTCCGCCATGATTTCATTGAGCACGACCGCAGGGGACGGAACCGCAGCCGCGGGTTGGCCGGGCGTACCGTTAAGGCCGGAGCTGGCGCGCCAGTTTGTGGCGGCATCGGGATCGCCGTTCGGATCGATGACTTCGAGCGAATAGCCGGAGCCGTCCGCGGCGGTGGGCCAGCCGTTCTGGTCGTCGTAGGAAACGGAGAGAACGATGCTCCCGGCCGGATCGAGCAGCGCGAGGGTCTCGCCGCCGTTGTCGAGTGAGCCGCCGAACCAACCTGAAACCAGCACGCCGGGATAGCGCGTGACGAAGGCATTGGTGTTCGCGTTGTTGCCGAGCACGACCCGCTGGCCGGGCGCGATCGAGAAGGCGACCGGGAAGGAGAAATTGAGGCCAGAGAATACGTGGTTGCCGAGGCTCAACGTGGTTGCCCCGGTGTTAAGCAACTCGATGAACTCGTAGGCATCGCCGCCCACCGGGTTGTACATGATCTCCGTCACGCGGAGCGGAAACCCGAACTGGCCGACGTTGAACGTGGCCTCATTCAGCGCGCTCCAAGTGTTGTTCGTGAGATTTCGCGCCTTGATGGTGGTGGTGCGCGTGAGGCCCAGCGGCGAGCCAGTCCATGCGATGGCCTGGGCCGAAACCGTGCCAAGGCCATAGACGCGCGGATCGACGCCGTTGGTGGTGAAATAAACGGTGCCGGCACCGTTCATGTTGGTGATGAACAACGGGTAGCCCGAAGCGACCAGGCCGCCGTGCCGGCTGAACGCAGGCGCGGCGTTTGACGGATAAAGCAATCCCTGCCGCAACTGCGCGAGCACGTTCGAGCCGCGCAACGGGAAGAAGTTCGGCGTCTGCCCGGCGATGTTCGTGATGGTGAAGAGCGCGTTCAACTCGCGCATGTAATGCAGGTCGCGAGTGTAGGGATTGTTCGTGTTGGCCGTAGCCACGTCGCCCCAGCGGGCGGATTCGCAGACAATCGGCTCCCAGATTTCATCAACGCGTTTGCGATAGGCCGAGCCAGGGATGTTCACCGAGGGATTCGTCGCGGTCCAAAACGCAGCGGTGTTGGGCAGCGTGTAGAGCGGGCCGCCGTTGAACATCAACCGGTGCGCGCGATCCCCGAATAGGACGCGGAACTCGACGTTGTTGGTCAGCAGCCGGAACAACTCGCCGGGCGAATCCGCCGCGGTCAGGTTGGCGTTGCCGAGAAACGCGAAATCCCACTGGCGAACGGTGTGTTCGGAATCCCACGGAACGAAGCGCCATTTCACAGGCGGGCTGACACGGCTGCCGCCCCAGCAATACCAGTTCTGATGCGGCCAGTCGGTGTTGCCCTGCCAGAAATTGACGAGCATGTAGTCGATGAACCACGGCACATCGAGGAAGTTCTGCACGGCCTCGTACACGGAGTTCGAGCCGACCGGCGCGTTGGTGAGGCCGCGCGCGACGGTCATCATCGCCGTATAGTTGGTCACGGTGCCGTTCTGGAGTCCGGTGGCGTTACCACGATGCTTGAGAATGTCCCATTCCTCCTTCCGCCCGCCCATGTATTGCGCAGCCGCGGCCTCGTCCATGCGTTCGTGCAGGTCGTAAAGCCCCCAGTAAAGGCCGTTGAGATAAACGTGGACGTAGCGGCCGTGCATGCCGACGAGGCCGGCGTTATTCATCAGGTCGGACGTGAACTGGTCGGTGATGAACTTCGCGCGATTGCGCTGGTCGGCGTCGGTCATGTGCGTCCACCAGAAGTTCATGCCGGCATCGAGAATCAGGGTGTCGAACTCCTCAACCGGCGAGTCGTCGAACAATTTCACCTTGAGGCTCGGCGTGCCGAAGTCGCCCTTGAAGAGCACGCGCATGGAGAGCTTCTTCTCCTTCCAATCCGCGCCTGCATCCGTGGGACTCGTGCCGCCCTGGATTTCAAAACCGCAATCGACGTTGAACATCGACCGGCCGTCGGGCAGCCACATCTCGGCGTTCACGGGGCGTTGGTTGCCCTGCTTGCGGCGCCCGCTATAAACGCCGTTGGTCGGGCCAAATGCGGTCTCGACGCTGGTGACGAGCGACACGACGGGGAGCTGCCGCAACGCGGCGCGCACAATCTGGTAGTTGGAACCATTTGTCAGCACCTGCGGATCCATTTCGTAATCCCCCGCGGTATCCGCCGTGGCCGACGGATAATCCGAAACCCAGAGGGACGGGAATCCCTGTGGCAGGACGGGCTGATAAACCACGTCGTCCGGGAAAACGTAGCTGTGCGTCATCGTCTCCGAAGGCAGCAGGCCGGCCTTGAACGCCACGGCGCGGATTGGAATGACGGCCTTGTTCGACGAACCGGCGATGGTTATCGGCCCGGTGTAGAGCACGGCGTTGGTGAGGTTCGGTACATCGCAGTTCGTGGTGTAATAGATCTGCGCATCCGGCGTCTCGGTCGAGAGGGCGAGGGTGAAGGGGAGGTTGAACAAGCCGGAGACCGTCGAGGCGCGAGGCTTTGCGCACAAGCCGGCGTAGTTCGTGCCCGCCGAGTTCGGCGCCCGCGGAGTCGCAACGCCGAAGTACACAAAGTTCGAGGCCAGCCGGCCCCACGAAATGTCGCCGCGCTGCACCGGAAAGGCCGGGGCAAACTCGTCCACGACCAGATGCGGCAGGTTGGCGTTGTAGAGGCCGAGGTATTCGCCACTGCCGAGGATGAAGCTGGTGTGATTGGTGCCGGTGGTGGTGACCCGGTCCTTTCCCGAGGCGAAGACGAGCAGGTATTGCCCAGCCGCCAGCGTGAGGTCCGGGAACGTCCATTGCCCTGGAATCCCAAGGTCGTCGGTGAGCGTCCAGCCAAGCAGGCTCACGGCGTTGGAGCCGCGGTTGTAAAGTTCGATCCAGTCGCTTGTGTCGCCGTCTGCGTCCACAATGCCATTCAGGTTCTCGGCCATGACCTCGTTGATGACGATGTCCGCAACCAGCGACGGATTGAGCGTGTTCGTCCACGCACCGCCGGCGAAAGAGTTGCCGCCAAGATCAGCGATGCCGTGCCCAACCGCCCAGGAAGCCACGACCGACCCGGACACCGGTGACGCGCAAGAGAAGAGATACGGGCCCGCGCCCGATCCGATGACCGATGTGGCCGGCACACCGTTGACCAGCAGGTCCGCAGCGTTCACTCCAATAACCGGTTCGCGGAATGTCACCTCGACATTGGTGAACGCCGTAACGATCGCACCCGGAACCGGCACCGCCCTAAGCACCACCGGTGCGGCCACATCAAGCAACGTGTAGCTCCATCCCGATCCCGCGCGGGTTTCGTCGAACCGAAAGCCGTTCGCATCGTAGATCGCATGCGAACCATCCCAACTGATCTGGACAAGGCCGGGCGGCGGTTGGCTGAAGGTGAACGTCCAGTTCGTGCCCGAACCTGAAACCGCGACCGCAGCATTGCCGTTGATGAGAAAGTCGTTTGCTTCCACGCCGGTGACGGGCCGGTCGAAGGTGACTGTAATTTGCGTGAGGTTGCTGACCGTCGCGGCGGCAGCAGGCAGTGAAGACTGCACCATCGGCGGCGTGAACGTGTTGGTGAAGAACCAGACGATGCCGGCAGCGTTGAAAGGAATGCCGAGCGAGTTCGTGATACCGTGGTTCGTGCTCCAGGTGACCTGGAACGTCCCGCTCGGCGGCGGCGGGAAGGTGAACGTGTAGTTGCTGCCCGAGCCTGAGATGCCAGTGGCCGGGGAGCCGTTGATGCGCAGGTCAACCGCATCTACGGCCAGGACTGGATGGCTGAAGGTGATCTGCAACGACGCCATATTGAAAACGGAACTGCCGGGCGACGGCGACACGGCAGCGACCGCCGGTGCCGTGCCGGAAACCAGGAACACCTCGGGATCAATGCGAAAGTCGTCATTGGTCGCGCCGTAGTTGAAGGCCTGAATGCAGAACATGTTCGTGCCATTGACGACGTTGGTCTGCGAGCCGGGATTGGCGGTCACGAGCAAAGTCAACGCCTCACGCTGCGATGTGGCGGCATTGGTATAATACAGGTTCGTGTTCGCGACAGAGTTCCGCCGGATTTCCACCCCGTTAAGCCAAACGATAAAGCCGTCATCGACGTAAAGGCGCATCTGAACCGCGGTGACAAGCGAAGCATTGCTGGCCACGAACGGCTGACGGATGAACACGCACGTATAGTTGCTCCGCATGTCCGTCAGGATCGTGCCATTGGTGATCCCATCGTCTCCACCAAACGCGTTCGCGCCAAAGTGGAACGGCGCCGGGCCAAGCTCCATGCCCGAGTCATTGAACGCCGGCATCCGCCAGGCGTCGTACGGGCTGGAAGCCTCGTTCGTGCCGCGCGCGAAACGCCACACGCTGTTGGTGAAGATCACCGCGTTCGTGGTCAGCGTTTGTGCGACCGCCACTGAGGCAAACACCGTCAGGGAAAGAAAGGTAATGGCCAGGCCGCGCCAGCCGCCTCGCCGCAAATTCAACTGCAACCGGGTCTTCATATTCATTTGCAAAACTTCATGGCCGGCGGACAAAGCCGCCTGCGTACGCGTGACCGCCGCCGATCCTCCGGCGGCGGCACGACTGCATCTGTGCGACACCCGCTACGGTGCCATCGGCGTGCGGATGCGGAAGAACCGCGACGGCGAGACGTCCGGCGTGCTGATCAGCATCACGCGGTTCGTAGGTGCCGCGCTCACGTCGATCAACCGCGACCAGAGCGGGTCGGTCAGCACGTTCTTGTACTCGACGGTATAGGTCTTGTTCGATTTCGCGCTGAAGGTCATCACCGCATTCGTGCCCACGCCCTCCACCGTCAGGACGCGCAACGAATCGGTCGCATCCAGCGGGTTCGTGCCCGCTTGGTATTCCTGCAAGTTCGTCTGGCCGTCGCCGTCGGAATCCACGTTCGCATCCGTCGGGTTCGCCGGATTAAAGCCGTACTGCAATTCCCAACTGTCCGGCATGCCGTCGTTGTCCGTGTCGCCAGTGCCGAAGAACGGCGTGCCAGCCACCCAGTTCGTCGGATCGTTGCCGTATCCGGTCAGGCTCACGCGCTGCAATGCCGTTCCAGTTCCATCCGGCGTGACCGGCCACGGCGCGGCATCGTAGTAATGAACGCGCTCGACGAGAATGTAGGGAACCTGGCCATCGAGATTCGGCGCATCAGGCCGCTGCAATTCAATCTTGGCGTCGCCGTTGGCGAGTTTTGTCACATAAGGCCCGTACACCGGCACGCTGCCAGACACCACATACTTCGCGCGGAATGCGGCCAGTTGCGCCGGATTGTTCACCGGATCGAAGCTGACCACCAGCACGCGGCCGCCGGCGGGAATCGAAACGCCAGACGGGAAGTTGTAATCCACCGCGTCGCGCAAGCGCCAGGTATTGGTCGGGAACGACAGGTCGTATAGCGCGACCGCCGCGCCGGTGATGTTGCGCACCTCGATGAACTCGTCCACCGAGTTGTCATTCGTCCCGACATCGGGTGGGTGATACATGATCTGCGCCAGAACCACGGGGCCGACGAGCGGATACGCGTTGGTCTTGCCGGTGCCGGTGCGGAACTCGGCCACCGTGCCCGGTTCATCCACGCCAAAGGTCCGGCTGCTCATGGCCACGAACTCCTCGTTGTTGTCGCTGGTCACGTAGCGACCGAAGGAGACGCCGTTGGCTGCGGCGCCGAATTTGACGCTGGTGCGGTAGCCGGTGAGCTGGTTGCT
>CAYQWK010000216.1:0-10006 GCA_964420805.1 uncultured Bifidobacteriaceae bacterium
GATGTGGCAGGGGAGTTGGCCGCCGAGTTGGGAGAGGATGGAGCCGGGGGGGTATTGGGGAATGACGAATGACGAATGACGAATGGCGGGGTTGTCCCGAGCAATCGACGGATCGATTGGGTTGTGGGGATCGGCCGGCCGTTTTGCGGGACGGGTCGATTGTTCCACGTGGAACACGGGAGATATTGGAGCATGGGAATCCTGTTGTTCCACGTGGAACAGATCGTCCTTCCAGAAGGAGAAATAGGGGACGGGTTCTTCGCCGGGTTGTTCCTCCATGACGGAGAAGTCGATGGAGTTCCGAATGAGGCGAGGGGGGGTGCCGGTCTTGAGGCGTCCGAGTTCGAGGCCGAGTTCCTGGAGGGAGCCGGAAAGGCCCATGGCGGCGGCCTCGCCGGCGCGACCACCGGATTGTTGGGCCTGGCCGATGTGCATGAGGCCGCGCAGGAAGGTGCCGGTGGTGACAACGACCGTGCTGCCGTGGAATTGGACGCCGAGAGTGGTTTCGACGCCGTGGACTTGGTTGTCTTTGAAGATGAGGCGGGCGGATTGGCCTTGCTTGCAATCGAGGTTGGGTTGGCGTTCGCAGACCCATTTGAGTCGAAACTGGTAGGCCTTCTTGTCGCATTGAGCGCGCGGGCCCCAAACGGAGGGGCCGCGCTTGCGGTTGAGCATGCGGAACTGGAGGCCGGTCATGTCGGTGGCGCGGCCCATTTCACCACCGAGGGCGTCGATCTCGCGGGCGAGGTGTCCTTTGGCCAAGCCGCCAATGGCGGGGTTGCAGGACATCTGGCCGATGGTGTCGAGGTTGATGGTGAGAAGGAGAGTCTGGCAGCCCATCCGAGCCGCAGCCAGGGCGGCCTCAACTCCCGCATGCCCCGCCCCGACGACAATGACGTCGTAATGTTTGGGGTAGGCGAACATCAGGCTATGGTGTAGCGGGCGGAGAATGGGTCGGTGGAGGAAGTCTTGATGAGGCCGCTGGATTTGTTGGCGGCCAGGTGTTGGCAGACTTTGAATACAACTTCCGGGTCGGCTTGAATGGCGGCGGCGATTTCCTCGACGGTAGAGGCTCTTCCTTTGTTGGATCGCAAGTGGGACAGAATCGACCTCTGAACATTAACCACAGCGTCGGCAGCCTTCTTGCCGGCTTCAACGCCGGGCTGATGATAAGCATTGATGCCAATGAGTTGGGCGTAGATGCCGACGAAGCGCTCGAAGAGTGCAACCAGGACTCCAACGGAATAGGGCGTGACTTCCGGGATGGTCAGAGTGATGGAGCTGCGGCCCTTCTCAGCAAGTGCCTGGCGGGTGCCCATGAAGTAGCCGAAGAGGTAGTCTCCGGCGGTGGCATCGGGTTCGACAAAGATCGAGTGGCCCGTGCGGTCGCGTTGGACCTCGATGAAGAGGGCGAAGAAGTTATGGAGGCCTTCGCGGAGTTGTTGGACGTAGGCATGTTGGTCGGTGGAACCTTTGTTGCCATAGACGGCGAGGCCTTGATTGACGACGCGGCCTTGGAGGTCGAGTTCCTTGCCGAGGGATTCCATGATCAACTGCTGGAGGTATTTAGAAAAGAGTTCGAGGCGGTCCTTGTAAGGAAGAACAACCATATCCCTATTTCCGACTCCTTTAACGATGTTGAATATAGAAATTGCGAGCAATTCAGCTGGATTTGCTTCAGATTTGCGTGTTTCTGCGTCACAAGCGGCTGCGCCGGCGAGGATTTGGTCAATATCGATGCCTTGCAACGCGGCGGGCAAGAGGCCGACGGCGGAAGTTTCGCTAGTGCGACCGCCGACCCAATCCCACATGGGGAAGCGGCGTATCCAGCCGTCGCGGGTGGCTTGCTGATCGAGGGCGCTGCCGACGCCGGTCACCGCCACGGCGTGGGCCGGGAAATTGAGGCCGGCCGCAGCGTAGGCGGCCTGGGCCTCCATCATGCCATTGCGGGTTTCCTTGGTGCCTCCGGATTTGGAGATGACAAGGCAGAGGGTCTGGCCGAGCGAGCCCTGAAGCTGGGCGAGGGTTTTGTCCATGCCGTCGGGGTCGGTATTATCGAAGCAAAAAAGCTTCATGCGGTCGTGGGCGGGCTGGCCCAAGGCGTGGGAAACGAATTGGGGACCGAGGGCGGAGCCGCCGATGCCAATAAGGAGGAGGTTTCGGAAGGGACCAGCGGCACCCTTGATGGAGCCGGCGTGAACGGCGGCAGCGAAAGCTCGCACGGACGCGACGGTGGTTTCAATTTCGTGGCGAATCTCCGGGGTGGGAGCCAGGGAGGAATTGCGGAGCCAGTAATGTCCGACCATGCGGTTTTCATCGGGGTTGGCGATGGCGCCCTTCTCAAGCGCGGCCATGGCTTCGCGCGCGGCGGCGATGCGGGGCTGCATGGATTTCAAGAACGCGTCATCAAGACCAGAGCGGCTGAGGTCGATGCCGAGGCCGATGGATGGAAAGTCGAAGAACCAGTTTTTGAAATGCTGCCAATTGACCTTTGAATCATTCATGAACGGCGAAAAGTAGGGAAACAGGCAGTGTGTGCAACTGGAAACTCCCGGCGTCGTGCTTGCCAAGGCGGAGGGGCGCGGCTCCACTGGTGAGGTGATCGAACTAAACCGGCATTTGACAGCGAGCCTTCCGGCGTCGGAAGGCGCGTTCGATTTCTTTGGCCGGGTCGAAGGCAAGGTACATCGTGAAGTGCGGAACCGGCGCACGGTGGAGTTCGAGGCTGGCGGGAGAAGATACTTTGTGAAGTTCCAGCGGGGATGCGGCTGGGGTGAGATCGCGAAGAATTTGCTGTCGTTCCGTCTGCCGATCGTTAGCGCGCGCAGCGAGTGGCTGGCGATCAAGGCGGCGCATCGCGCCGGTGTGACGACGTTGACGGTGGCGGGGCGCGGACTGCGGGGAGGAAATCCGGCGCGGCTGGAGTCCTTCGTGATCACGGAGGCGCTCGAGGGAATGGTGTCGCTGGAAGAACTGGCGGTGACACTGGCAAAACTGCCGCGTCCACAACGCGCGAGGGTGAACAGGGCCTTGCTGCGTGAAGTGGCAGAGGCGGCGCGGAGATTTCATGGCGCGGGTTTGAATCACCGGGACTTTTATTTGTGCCATTTTTTGGTGCGAGATCGCGACTGGTCGGAATGGTGCGAGGGCGAGAAGCTGGAGCTGGTCTTGATCGACCTGCATCGCGTGCAGCGGCGGAAAGCCGTGCCGAGGCGCTGGCTGGTGAAGGACCTGGGGGGCCTGCTTTTCTCCGCGCTGGACGCGGGACTGACGCGGCGCGACTGGCTGCGGTTTTTGGAAATGTACCGGGGACGAGCGTGGCGTACCGTGCTCGCGGAGGAGAGCGCGTTGTGGAAAGCCGTGTGCGCCAACGCGGCGCGAATGTACCGTTCGTTCCATCACCGCGAACCGCCGGTGAAACTTTGAATCATGACCCAGACTGAGACCGATATTCTGAACGCATTGCTGGAACTTGAGGCCGCCGTGGCGTCCATGCGAACGGCGAATCCGAAGCCGGACCTGCTGCTGTTGTTCGCCCGCATCGACACGCTGGCCTCTCGACTTCCTGAAAGCACCGATCCCACGCTGCTGCATTACCTGCGCAAGAAGAGCTACGAAAAGGCGCGGCTGTATTTGCAAGGGCGCGACGCCGAAAATCAGGCGGGCAACTGCCGGCATGTCGGTTGAGCGATGAGCGAGCTGGGCCATTTGATTGGTCTGCCCGATGACACGATCGCGGCGATCGCGACGCCATTGGGTGAAGGCGGATTGGCGGTGATTCGCCTTTCAGGCCGGGACGCGTTGGCGATTGCGGATCGTGTATTCCTCGCGCGCGGCAAGACGGCGACGAAGCCATCGGCCGCGCCAACGCACACGCTGCATTACGGAGAAATCCGCCGCGACGGAGCGGTCGTGGACGAAGTCATGCTCGCGGTAATGCGCGCGCCGCGGACGTTCACGCGCGAGGACGTGGTGGAGATCTCCTGCCACGGCGGGATTCTCACGACGAAGCTCGTGCTTGATGCCGTGTTGAATGGCGGCGCGCGGTTGGCCGAGCCGGGGGAGTTCACCAAGCGGGCATTCCTGAACGGGCGCATCGATCTCACGCAGGCGGAGGCGGTGGCGGACCTCATCGCGGCGCGCACGCGACTCGGGGTGAATGCCGCGAATGAGCAACTCGCCGGAAAGCTTTCCGCGCGAATCAACGAATTGCGCGATGACCTGATGCGCACGCTGGCGCACATCGAGGCGCATCTGGATTTTCCCGACGAGGACATCGCGCCAGACACGCATGCCCAACTGGTGCAACGCCTTCGCGACGGAACTGCCTACCTTGACTTGTTGCTGCGTCATGCGGGCGAGGGGCAAGCGCTGCGGCGCGGCGTGCGCGCGGCCATTGTCGGTAGAACCAATGCGGGGAAATCGAGCCTGCTCAATGAATTGCTGGGCCATGATCGCGCGATTGTCTCCGCCATTCCCGGCACCACGCGCGACACGATCGAGGAAACGGCCGACATCCGCGGAATACCCGTTGTGTTCATCGACACGGCGGGCCTGCGCGACGCGGGAGATGAAATCGAGATCGAAGGCATTCGTCGCAGTCGCGCGTCGCTGGCCCGCGCCGACCTCGTCATCCATGTCCTCGACCAATCAGAAACACTGACCGAGGCAGACATGGCGCTCCTGCGTGAACTCGCAACGAGGAAACACTTGATCGTGCGGAACAAAACAGACCTGCCATGCCGGCTCAGTTTGCCGCCGGAAGTTTCTGCGCGTGCCATCAATGTGTCTTGCGTCACCGGTGGAGGAATCGAGGCGCTCAAGGACGCCATCAAGCAACTCGTCTGGTCCGGCGACCTAGGCGCCGACATGATCGAGGTGATGATCAATTCGCGTCACGAGGGCGCGCTGCGGCGCGCGCGCGAGGCGGTGCAGAAGACGCTCACGGCGCTGGAGGCGGGCGAAGGACTCGAGGTCGCCGCGCTGGAATTGCGCATCGCGGTCAGCGCGGTGGGGGAGATTGTCGGCAAGACGACCACCGAAGATCTGCTCGACTCGATCTTCAGCCAGTTTTGCATCGGCAAGTGAGGCGTTGCGGCTGTCAGCGCCGCCGGTTGTGCGGGTCCTGCGAGAATTTCACGGCACGCAGTGACTCGGCGCGTTGAAGCAGCCCGATCTTCAACGTGAGTGGATTCCATCGCACGCCCCATTGATTCCGCGCCACATCCAGCATGGCGGACTGCCATTGCGCGCGGGTGACATTGCGCGGCTGCGGCTGGATCGAGCCTTGGACCAGCAAGCCGTTCCTGGAGCGGCGTTGCGCGGCGCCGGCGATTTTTCTGCCGAGCCACAACACGTCGAATTGTTCGTATCCGGCGAAACACTGCCCGGGAATCTCCTTGCGGCAGCATGGGGCGAGTTCGGTGGCGGCACCGAGCAGCGCGAATGAGTCGCGAATCCATTCGTGGACGCGCTGGTAACTCTCCGTGGCGCGCAGGTCGTACCACGCGTGTGCCGGGGGAATCACCACGCTGTAGGTCCAGTCCGCGTCGTGAGGAACAAGACCTCCGCCGGTGGGGCGTCGCACCAAAGGCCGAAGCGGCGTCGCGTGTTCGATTTCCGCGATGCTCTGGAAATAGCCGAATGACGCAGCCGGTGAATTCCACCCGTAGAAGCGCAACACCGGCGAACCAAGGTCAGGCGCGAGATCAAGCAAGGCTTCATCGAACGCCATGTTGAAAGCGTGGTCTCCCGCGCCTGAATCGAGCCAGGTCCATTCCGCGGCTTCTGGAGCCGGTGGCGTCATTTTGTTGAAACACCGACGCGCGGGCACAAGGCCGCGATTTCGCAGCCAGCGCAATCCGGCGAGCGCGCCGCGCAACGGCGTCGTCCGTGCCAGATGAGCAAATGGCTGAACAAGCACCACTGTTCACGCGGTACGAGCTTCTGAAGATCCGCCTCCACCTTCTCCGCGTTCGCCTCCTTGGTGAGTCCAAGCCGATTGGCCAGACGGCCGACGTGCGTGTCCACGACAATGCCGGCATTGATGTCGAAGGCATTACCGAGCACGACATTGGCCGTCTTGCGCCCGACGCCGTCGAGCGCGGTGAGTTCCTCCATTGAGCGCGGGACTTCGCCGCTGTGCTGCTCGACGAGCGCTCGGCAGCAGGCCTGGATGTTCTTCGCTTTGTTGCGGAAGAGCCCGATGCGGCGAATGTCATTCTCGAACTCCGCGGGCGGCGCAGCAGCGTAGTCGGCGGCGGATTTGTATCTCCGGAACAGCTCCGCGGTGACGAGGTTCACCTGCTTGTCCGTGCATTGCGCGGAGAGAATGGTCGCGACGAGTAGTTCGAGCGGGTTGGAAAAGTTCAGTTCGCAATGCGCGTCGGGATACGTGGCTTGCAGAACGGAAATGACTTTTTCCGTGCGAGCCGCCTTCTGCTGAAGCAATTCGCGGGGCACTTGAACTCAGCGGAAATCCGGCACGGAAAAATTCTCCGTGGCCTTGACCAGCGGCTTGCCGCTTGGATCTTCGAAATACTCGAAAACCTTGCCCTCGAAGTTGCGGATGACCACGCGGTCGGCGGCGTGGCTCAGGACGTAGGCGGGGTTTACCGGCACCTTGCCCCCGCCGCCGGGCGCGTCGATGACGTATTGCGGCACCGCGTAGCCGGTCGTGTGGCCGCGCAGTTTCTCGATCAGTTCCACACCCCGCCGCACGCTCGCGCGCAGGTGCCACGAGCCGGCGATGAGGTCGCATTGATAGAGGTAATACGGCCGGACGCGGCACATGAGCAGTTTCTGCGTCAGCGCCTTCAACACCTCCGCGTCGTCGTTCACATGTTTGAGCAACACGGATTGGTTGCCGAGCGGAATGCCGGCGTCGGCGAGCCGGCCGAGAGCATCGCATGTCTCAATGGTGAGTTCGCGCGGGTGGTTCACATGAACGCTGATGAACAGCGGATGGAAATTCCGCAGCATCGCGCAAAGCGCGGGCGTGATGCGCTGCGGCAGGAACACGGGAATCCGCGTGCCGATGCGCAGGAACTCCAGATGCGGAATTTCGCGCAACCGCCCGAGCAGGAACTCCAGCTTCTCGTCGCTCAACAACAGCGGGTCGCCGCCGCTCAACAGCACGTCACGAATTTGCGGCGTCCGCCGGATGTAATCGATCTGCTTCTCGAACTCCGGATGGAAGTCGTAGCCCGAGGCATTGCTGACCAGCCGCGAGCGGGTGCAATAGCGGCAGTAGCTCGCGCAACGATCCGTCACCAGGAACAGCACGCGGTCGGGATAGCGATGCACTAGTCCGGGCACCGGCGAATGCGCGTCCTCGGCGCAAGGGTCGCTGGTCTCCCAAGGGGCGGTGCGGGTCTCCTCGATGCGCGGAACGACCTGGCGGCGGATGGGACAGAACTCGTCCGCGGGGTCGATGAGATTGAAGAAGTAAGGCGTGATGCCGAGCGCGAGTTTGTGGTCGGCGAGTTGAGCACCAGCCTCCTCCTCCGGCGTAAGCGTAGGCAACAGCTTGCGCAGTTGCCCAAGCGAGGTGATGCGGTTCTTGAGCTGCCAGCGATGGTCATTCCATTCCGTGTCCGGCACATCGGCCCAGAAGCCGCGTCCGGCGGAACGGAACTGTTTCAAGCCCGCGAAAGAACCGGGAACCCCGCCATCTGCCTCGTTCGCTGCGTTGTAGCTCACCATTGTGCGCGAACTATATGAGGGGTCCGGGGTGTGTCAAGGGACGCACCGAAACAAGCGAATGAGGCCAGAAACCGCGGCGGAAACTCAGCCCTGCTTCACCAGCGCCTGCGCGGCCTCAATCAATTTCTCCGCCGTCAGTCCATGGTGCTGGTAGAGATGTTCGGCGAGGTAGGCGCTCTGGCCGAACTCGCCGGGAATGCCGAGCGTCGTCACCCGATGCGCGATGCCGGCCTGCGACAGCGCGTGCGAAACCTGCGCGCCCATGCCGCCGATGACCTGATGGTCCTCGATGGTCACAACACGGCCGTTTGCGGCCTTCACCGCCGCACCGATGGTGTCGATATCCACGCGGTTGGTGAACGGGTTGTTGATCACGGTGGCCTTGATGCCCTGCGCAGCCAGCTTCTTCCCGGCGTCAATGGCCTTGTTGACCAACACGCCGCAAGCGATGAGCACCACGTCCGTACCTTGCTGCAAGACCTGCGCCTTGCCCCACGGATAAGTCGCTCCCTCGATCCAGCGGAGCGGATAATTCTCGCGGCCCACGAAGAAGATGTAACTCTCGCCGTCTTTGCCCGCCGCGCGGTCGGCGGCGAGCCGTTTGATCGCCTCGTACATCAACGCCTCGGCTTCATCCGGGCACGATGGCGTGATGACGACGGTGTGCGGAATCGCGCTGACCGCCGCATAATAGGTAGTGGCCTGGTGCGATGCGCCGTCCGCGGCGTCCTGGAAGCCGATGTGCGAAAACATGGCAATCACCGGCGCCTGCGACAACGCGGCCATGGTGAGCGGAAGGTTGCCCTTGGTGACACCGAATTGCCCGAAAGTGTCCACCACCGGAATGAACCCGGCCTTCGAGAAACCCGCGCCCACGCTGATCATGTTCGCCTCGGCGATGCCGACTTCGATGTAGCGATCCGGAAAACTCTTCTGGAACGTGCTGATGCCGGTCGAACCTTGCACGTCCGACGAAATGGAATACACGGGCAGCCCTTCCTGCGCGGCACGGATGGCTCCGCGCGCGAGGCCCGCCTGCACCTTGTCCGTTTTCACTGCTGGAGCGGGAGCCGGGTTCGCGGCGGCCTTGGCCTTCTTCGCGGCTTCCTTCTCCTCCCATCCGGCGCGCAGAGATTTCGCCCAGTTTGCCAGCTCTTCCGGTGTCTGGCCGCCGTAGATTTCGTTGACGAACTCGACGATCTTCTCGCCGTTGTTCAATGGAAAGCCGTGGCCGCCGGCGGCGTTCTCCATCGTGGATTTCACGCCGTAGCCCTTGATTGTCTTCACCCACAGACACACGGGAACATTCGGATTGGCCTTCGCCTGCTCGATGCCCTTCTCGATGGAAAGATAAACCGCCTGGAGATCGTGCCCGTTGGGAACCGTAATGACATTCCAGCCGAGCGCGCCCATCGCCTGGAAACTTCGTTGCATGGAGAACGAGTCCTTGGTGATGCGCCCGGACAGCTTGGTGTCGTTGTCCGAAATGATCAGCAGGAATGGATTCACGCGGTCCTTGGCGGCGAGACCGGGAATGGCGGCGAATGCTTCCTTCGCCTCGCCCTCCATCGACGCGCCGTCGCTGACCACGCAAATGGTAACGCGGTCGCGTCCAGCCACTTTATCCGCGATGGCGAGGCCCTGCGCCTGCGGCAGCGAGGAACCGAGGGGCCCGTTGCTCAAAAGCACGCCTTCGGGATTCAGGTGGGATTCCCCGTGGCCGGTAAGTTTGCTCTTGATCGAGCGGAAGCCTTCCAGGTCCGTGAAGGTCAGGCCGTCGAAGCCGTAATTCGCGCGCAGCGCATAAACGCCGTTCTCGGCATGGCCGGCGTCGTTGACGAAGTTGTAGGCGTCGAACCACGGGCGTCCCTTCACCCCGAACATGATTGCGTGAATGGCGGCAAGCATGTCCGCAAAAGCGGCTGGACCGCCCCAATGGCAGGCCGCGCCACCGTTGACGGCGTGGACGTTCATCAGCGCCACCAGGGCGCGGGTTGCGCGCGGGTCGGCCACAACAACATCCTGCCCCGCGGCGTTCTTGACGGTGACGGAGTATTTCGGCGCGTTGGCGGGCGTTGGCGCGAGCCTGGGTTTGAGGGCTTGCGCGGTCAGCGGCGGAGCTTCGAGCTTTTGGACGACAGATGTGTCAGCAGCCATAAATTCAGCGGTTCAGGTTCAATTCAAAGCCGCGGAGATTAGAAATCACGCGGGCGCAGGGGAAGTAAAGATTTCGGCCCTGAATGCCTTCGGGCGCATCTCAACTTTTGAACAGATAAGAGGAAGGGGTTGTGATAAGAGAGAG
>CAYQWK010000217.1:0-10002 GCA_964420805.1 uncultured Bifidobacteriaceae bacterium
GTCCGGTGGTGTGGGAGGACGGTGAGGTTCTATCCCTCACCTCCTACCCGATTCCCAATTTCTTCGCCTGTTCCGGCATTTGGGTTGAGCATGGACGCCGCAGTGGAACTGCGAATAAACACGAAATCACGCGAATGAAATCGGTGTTACGGTGCCGTCGCGTGCTGGTTCTGTTTTTGTGGAAAAATGTTTGAGCCGCTTGCGTCGCAAATCACCGCTCCACTGATTACTGACTTTTGATCACTGGTTACTGCTCGCCGTCACCTGCGCGTTACTTCGCAGCCGGCGCGTTCTTCTCCGCGGCGGCCTTCGCCGCTGCCTTCTTGGCCGCGGCCTCTTCCCTGGCTTTCTTCACGGTTTCTTCCAGCGTGGCCCACGCCACTTCCGCGTTCTTCATTTGCGCCCCATCCAATCCCAGTGCCTGCAATACCCCCTTCGCCATCAGTTTGTCGCCTTCCTTTGCCATGTGGACGCCGTCGTTGGTCAGCACCTTTTGATCCGGCTTGTTCTCGGCCTTGATGCGTTCCTGGAACATTGCGTTCAGGTCCGCCAGGCGCAGCTTCTTCTCCCGGGCCAGCGTCCGCAGATACTCATTGTAGGGGGCCAGCTTCGCGTTCTCCGCGTTGTCCAGCTTCTCGTGAATCACCGTTGCGGTTAGCAGCACCACCTTGATGCCGGCCGCCTCCGCCTTCTCCACGATCTGGGCGATGTTCTTCTTGTATGTCCCACGCGCCGCGGCGTTGGTGTCATAGCCGCCAGCGGCCAGCCCGGCTTCATCGAGCGCCACGCCCTTCTTCCCGTGCCACACGTCGTTCACCCCGCAGCTCAGCGTCATCCATTGCGGCTTCTTCGCAATCACATCGCGATCCAGCCTGACCAGCATGTTGTCTGACTTGTGACCGCTGATGCCCGCCGGCACTGCCTCGGCCTTGACGCCGTTCGCCTCGAGCCCGGCCATCACCAGCCGCACATATCCCAGGGGATTGCCCCAACCGCCGGCCGTGATCGAATCGCCAAGAAAGGCCACCTTCTCGCCGCTCTTCACCGCGATCTCCGCGGACGAAGCCTGGACAAAAGCCGCGATGACGACGGCTGCCACGGCGAAATGCCGCGCAACCCCATGATGGAGAGAAAATCTGTGCATGTTGTTGGTGATTCGAGGAAGGACTGGGTTGATGACGTTCAACGATCCCATCAAGGAAGGCTTTTGCGTCAGGTTCATTTCATGGAGAGCATCTGCCTGTGGTCCCCGCCGTCAAGCCCCCGCTTGCTCCCGGGTGAGATCGAAAGTGGCGGGCAGCCATCGACACGCTCTGGAATGCCCGAGAGGTGGGACTGGTCGCGCTGCGACCAGTAGCGCCGCGTTCAGGGGCGCAACGGGAAATCGGGACTCGTTCGCCACGTTTGGCGCAACACGGACCGTCCGCTGAACGTGGGCAGCGCGGCAAAACTCACCGACAACTTCGGGATGCTCCGGAAGGCGGACCACAGCGCGAGGATTCTGTTTGCCGGTAGGGCCTTTGCCGGCGAACACTCGCGAAACAATACTGGCACAACACCAGAAATCCAAATTCTTGACAGGAGAGAATCATGAGCAGCATCCGGGTCCTCGTCGGCACGAAGAAAGGCGCGTTCATTCTCACGGCGGATGGCGCGCGCAAAAATTGGGACGTCAGCGGCCCCCATTTCGCGGGCTGGGAAATGTACCACCTCAAGGGATCGCCCGTGGATCCAAACCGCATTTACGCGTCGCAGACGAGCGGGTGGTTCGGGCAGATCATCCAGCGCTCGGATGATGGCGGCAAAACGTGGCAGCCGCCCGGCACCAAACCCGAGGACCTGATGGGCGCCGACGGCATGCCCAAAGGCCAGAGCAACATGTTTCTCTACGAGGGCGAGGTCGGCACGCACAAGTTTTACGACGGTTCGCAGCATCCGTGGGAGTTCAAGCGCATCTGGCACCTTGAGCCGTCCCTCACCGATCCCGACACGGTGTATGCCGGCGCGGAGGACGCCGCGCTTTTCAAGACTACGGACGGCGGCAGGACTTGGAAGGAGCTTCCAGGTCTGCGTGCTGCCAAGGGCTATCTCTGGCAGCCCGGCGCCGGCGGCATGGGCCTGCACACGATCATCCTCGATCCCGCCAATCCAAATCGGATCTACATCGCCATCTCGGCGGCGGGCGCGTTCCGTACCGATGACGGCGGCAAAACCTGGCGGCCCATCAATCGAGGGCTGAAATCCCAATACGAGTTGCCCGACCCGGATGCGGAAGTCGGCCATTGCGTCCACCGCCTCGCCATGCACCGGTCGCGGCCGGGCGTACTCTACATGCAGAAGCACTGGGACATCATGCGCACGGACAACGCCGGTGAGCAGTGGAGCGAAGTCAGCGGCAACCTTCCTTCCGACTTCGGCTTTCCGATCGACGTCCATGCGCACGAACCGGAGACCATTTATGTTGTGCCCATCAAGAGCGACTCCGAGCATTTCCCGCCGGATGGAAAGCTCCGCGTGTACCGCAGCCGCACGGGCGGCAACGAATGGGAACCACTCACGAAAGGGCTGCCGCAAAAGGACTGCTACGTGAACGTCCTGCGCGACGCGATGGCCGTGGACCAGCTTGATCCTTGCGGCGTCTATTTCGGAACCACCGGCGGCCAGGTCTATGCCTCCGCCGACAGTGGCGACTCCTGGAACCCGATCGTCCGCGATCTGCCGGCGGTGCTCTCGGTCGAGGTCCAGACGCTGCCATGATCCGGGTGGTGCTGCCCTATCACCTCCGCAACCTCGCCCGCATTGACGGCGAGTTGCTGCTGGAACTGGCAGGCCCGGTCACGCTCCGTTCCGTGCTCGATGCGGTCGAGGCGCTCCATCCCGTCCTGCGCGGAACCATCCGTGATCACGTCACGCTCAAGCGCCGTCCGTTCATTCGCTTCTTCGCGTGCAAGGAGGATCTGTCCAACGAGCCGCCCGGAATCCAACTTCCGGACGCGGTCGCAACAGGCGCGGAACCGCTCCTGATCGTGGGCGCCATCGCCGGCGGTTGAGTTGCCTCCCCAAATGGTTCGTTGACGGCAGGGGTTTCTCGCTTAGGCTCTGCCGCTCGTCGCCGCAGACAACACCAACGCTCCGGCTTCCGCGGAGTGCAGGCGTGTTCCCTTCCCCGCGCAGCGGCGTTCATTCGTCGGCGACCAGTTGATCCCATGCTTGCTATCCGAGATTTGAAGATGTCCGTGGGCGGGCGCGTGCTGTTCGAGAACGCCTCGTTTGCGGTGAATTACGGCGACCGTGTCGCGCTGGTCGGTCCGAACGGTGCCGGCAAGACCACGTTGTTTTCCGTCATCCTGAAACAAAGGGAGCCGGACTCCGGCACCATCACGCGCGACGAATGGACAATGGTTGGCCATCTTCCGCAGGAGGCCGAGGCGCACGGAGATGAAACCATCCTCGACGTGGCCACGGGCCGCGTGGACGAACTCCCGCGCCTGGAGCAACGGTTGCATGAACTGGAGAAAGCCGGCGACGTCTCCGGCCCCGAGTACCTCGAAGCGCACGCGAAGCACGACGCGTTGAACGATCCGCAAGTCGAGACGAAGGCGAAGAGGATGTTGCGCGGGCTGGGTTACCGCGAGACGGACTTCAACCGCAAGGCCCGCGAGATGAGCGGCGGCTGGATCATGCGCGCGCGGCTGGCGCGCCTGCTGGTGATGGAGCCTGACATCCTGCTGCTGGACGAACCGACCAACCATCTCGACCTGCTTTCGCTGCTCTGGCTGCAGGAGTACCTGAAGAACTACTCGGGGGCGCTGCTCATGATCTCGCATGACCGCCAGTTCATGGACGAGGTGGTCACGCAGGTGCATGAAATCTCCGAGCGCAAGGTCATCGACTACACCGGCAACTACTCGGACTACCTGCGCCAGCGGGAGGAGCGTTACGAGCAGCAGCTCGCCGCTTACAACAATCAGCAGAAGGAGATCGCCGCGCTCCAACAGTTCGCTGACCGCTTCCGCGCCGTGCCCTCCAAGGCCTCGCAGGCCATGAGCAAGCTCAAGCAGATCGAGCGGCTGGAACTCATCGAGAAGCCGATGGCTCCGCGCAAGCCCTTCCGTTTCCAGATTCCGCCGCCTCCGCGAGGCGGACAGCGCGCCGTGTCGTTGGAAGGCATTCACATGGCCTACGGGGCGAACAAGGTTTACTCCGGCCTCGACCTCACCATCGAGCGCGGCGAACGCACCGTGCTTGTCGGCCCGAACGGCGCGGGCAAGTCCACGCTGCTGAAAATCCTGGCGGGCGTGGTGAAGTTCCAGGCGGGCGAACGCGACCTCGGCCACAACGCCAGGATCGGTTACTTCAGCCAGCATCGCGCCGATACACTCGACCCGGACAAGACGGTGCTCGACGAGGTGCTGGCCAGCGCGCCCGTCATGCGCGAGGACGAGGCGCGCGGCGTGCTCGGCTCGTTCATGTTCCGCAAGGACGACATCTTCAAGAAGACGGCGGTGCTCAGCGGCGGCGAGAAGAGCCGTCTGAACCTGGTGAAGTTCCTCGTCGATCCGCCGAACCTTCTGCTGATGGACGAGCCGACCACCCACCTGGACATCCACACCGTGGAATCGCTCACACTGGCGCTGGAACGCTACGAGGGCACCCTGGTGTTCATCTCCCATGATGTGCATTTCATCCGCCACCTCGCGACGAAGGTGCTGCACGTCAACGCGGGCGTGGTGACGCCGTACACGGGCGATTACGACTACTTCCTGGAGAAAACCGGCACCGCGGACGACGCCCGCGCCGCGCTCACGGCGGCGTGAGAACCTCGACCACATCTGGCTGAAAGACGAAGCCCTGGAAGAACCCACCGATCTAGCCGCGTTGCGGCAACCTTGGGCTGGAGGCGGCCGCAGCCCCGTTGGGGCTTGCCCACCCTTGCGGCAGTTCGCCGCTCATACGCGTTTCTTCCAATGCCGGTCATGGCGCGCCGCGTGCAACACGGCGTAAACGACAATCGTGTCTTTGAGCAATCCGCGTTGCTTCAAGTCGGTCAGCGGCTGGAACGGAATTGCCCCAACGGGGCAACGGCTATTAGCCCAGGGTTGGAGCGAAGCGACTACCCTGGGTGCTTGCCCCAAAATGACTTTCAACCCCAAAGGGGTTGCATCGGCCCGTGCGTCCAAGGATGCAACCCTTTCAGGGTTGATCATGCCTTTGCGCGGTGACCCAGGGTAGCCCGCGGCGCAGTCAACCCTGGGCTGAGTGATGGAATCCCGTTGGGATTCTGGAAAGCATGTGATCACAATTCTCCTTTGAACGCGCAGTCGCGGATCGCGGGCAGCAGGGCGTCCAACTCGGTGGGTTCGCCCTTTTTGCAGGAAGATGACATTGGCTTTCACGCCTTGGCTGTAGGGCGTGAACGTGCCGTGCGGAAGGCGCAGGACGGTGTGCAGGTTGCAGTCCTGCATGAGTATCTCGAAGACTTCGCCGGCCTTGCCCTCGAACAGGCAGTTGCGGCGACATGTCGCCTCTTTCCCCCCGGCGCGACATGTCGCGCTGGTCCAGACCACGGACACGTCCGCGCAGTCCACGTGCAAAACGGTCAATTCACATGATCGACAAATCCTTTGTCCTCCCGTCCTCCCGCCGGCCGCGCCGCAGCCCGGAACAGCAGCCTCAGCGCATCCGCACAGTGGGCCAGGTGCCGCCATGGATTGCGATTCGGTTAGGCCCTGCAACTGGTCATCCACAGCAACGCCAGCGCGTAAGCAAACAAATTGGCCGCCGCTGGCGCTTGGAAGTGGGTCAACACGTTCTAGGTCGGCACGTTTGATCCGCGTTCATCAGCGGTTGTCTGCGGCTCGCGCGCCCGTCCATTCTCCAGCCTTCCAACTCCGTTTGCCCAACGTCCCTCCATGGTCCTTCCAGCAATTGCCCACTGCCCGCAAACCATGGTTGCGATTTTGCCTTCACGCTCGCAGTCATGAGTACCAGATCGAGCGGGCCGCTGGCGCCTGCGCGTTCATCGCTTCCGCTCCCCACAAAATACCTGCCAAGCCTTTTCTTCCGAAAATTCCCGCTCCGAGATGTGACTACTTTCGCCTGGTTGCGCTTTCCTGCGCTTTCCTGCGCTGACGTTTCCCGGCCCGGCACCCGCCCTCGGTTTTTCGTCCCAACACCATGCTATGACTGCGGGTGCCGAAAAAATGCGGCCCGTCCCGGAAGCGGACGGATCAGTGGTGAAAAGAAATGATTATGGAAAACAAAACCGCCTCCTTCCCGGCTGTCGCCGGGCCTGATGTTGTTGTGCCGGCATCGCAGATTTCCTCCCCAACCCGCCAGTCGGGTGGGCGGGCAACGGTCTCAATCCCGTCGTCTCCTCCCGTCCTCTCGCAGTTCCAGGGTGAGTCCGACCGCGCCTTCGAGGCCCTTCGCGTCTATCTCGAACTCGGACCCCGGCGCCGTTACCCCGCCGTGGCCCGCCAGGTCGGCGCCTCGCTCCGCACCGTCAAACGCTGGGCCGCGGATTTCGACTGGCGCGGCCGCGTCAGGACCCACAGTGCCGCCTGCGCCGCGCAGTTCGCCGAAACCGAGCGGGCCGTCCAGCGCGACGAGCTGCTCGATGCCGCCGCACGCGCCCGCGCCTTCCGCGCCCGCCGTTATGCCCTGGCCGAGGACATTCTCGACGCTGCCAGCCGGTACTTGGACCGCATGACCGCGGAGGATCTCGATCAGATGAGCTTCGCCGACGCCTGCAAGGCGCTGGAGGTCGCCTCTCGCATCGGCCAGCAGGCCGCCGATCAGGCGGGCGATGAATCCGGTGGCCCGGCACGCAGTCTTCGTGACCAGCTCGCCGCCTTGCTCGATCAGGCCTGCCGCGAATCCCCGCCCGCGCCTTCACCCCAGCCCATGCCGGCGACGAGCGGATACCATCCTGAGCCATCGAGTCCCGTCGCGACGGCATCTGTTCCAAACCAGACAGCCCGCGCTCAATCCCCAATATCCCTGATTTCGGAAAGACCCGCTCTATGAACATTCAGCCACAACTCTCGCTGGAGCCGTTGCTTCCAGCCGTGCCACCGCCCCCTCCGGTTGCCGCCTCGATCAACCCTCAACCCTCCACTTTCAACTGCCTATGAACTCCATGTCACCGCGGCGCACGCGCTCAACACCGGTGTCAAATGGTGCCGAAAAGGGCCATATCGGGCAAAAACAGAACCCGGTCCCCGTTCCATCCTCGACCCTGGACGAACTCTCGCAGTCCCGGCTCAAGCAGATCTTCCAGCTCGGCTTGCAGCAGGGGTGTCCCAGGGATCAGCTCCTCAACTTTTCCCAGGCCGGAATCGTTCTTCAACCCCGCCAGCTCGCCGCCAGCGCCGCCGCCCGGCTCTGTGACCTGCCCGACGGTCCCAAGGCCATCGGCTATGGCGGCGCCCGTGGCGGCGGCAAGACTCACTGGCTCCTTGCCCAGATGGGCGCCGATGATTGCCAGCGCGTCCCCGGTCTCAAATGCCTCCTGCTCCGCAAGGTCGGCAAATCCAACCTCGAAAACTTGGAGGATCTCCGGCAGCGCCTTTTCCATGCCCTTCCCCACGAGTTCAACGCCTCGCGTGGCCTTCTCATCTTCCCGAACGGCTCGCGCATCGTGCTCGGCCATTACCAGTGCGAGAAGGATATCGATTCCTACCTTGGCCTTGAATACGACGTCATCGGCATCGAGGAAGCCACGCAGCTCACCCTGCGAAAATACGAGGACATTCTCACCTGTTGTCGCACCTCGAAACCGGGCTGGCGACCGCGTGCCTATTCCACCACCAATCCGGGTGGTATTGGCCACCAGTGGTACCGCGAGAAATTCATCGGCCCGCAGGAACTTGGCCTCGAATCCTCGACCCGTTTCATTCCCGCTCGCGTGGATGATAACGCCTTCATCAACCCGGGTTATCGCGAGGAGCTGGCCGCTCGAACCGGTTGGCAGCACGCTGCGTGGTTCATGGGGCGTTGGGACTTCGCGGCCGGGCAGTACTTTCGCAATTTCCAAGCCGAGGTCCACGTCATCGGCGAGGGCTTTCCGGCCGACGGCTTCCTGCCGCTGCTGCCACCGGAAGCTGCTGGTCCGACCTCCGCCATTTCGGGCGGGAATCCGGAATCCCGGGCCTCCGTGGCCACCGGTTCGGTTTCTCCCGGCGGTTTGCGTACGCCGGCTTCCAACGGCGGATCTTCCCGCCGGGATCCGCCTCCGTTCCCGCATGGTGGCTGGAGCCAGTTCGCGCAGAAGCTGACTGGCTTGCGCCGCTTCAAGGAATGCGACGCCGTGGATTGGTTTCTGGCCCTCGATTTCGGCTACACGCACCCCACGGTCGCTCTGCTCGGTTGCTCCGATTTCTCCGGCGAAAACTTGTTTATCGTCGATGAGCATGCCGAAAGGCAGTGGATCGTCGGCCGTCACGCGCAGGCGATCAAAGACATGCTGGCCCGGCACAACATCTACGCCAGCGAGGATCATCTGCGGCAATCGCTGCTCGCCCGGTTTCCCAACCCCTGCCCGGAAGCCGGCCGGCTTTGGTACGTCCTCCAAAGGCGCCGCCTCCGGCATCTTTTTGCCGGGGCCGATATCTTCGGCAGCGAGAGCGGGGGCGAATCGGTGGCGGGGCAATACCTGAAGCTCGGTTTGCGCTTTCAGCCCGCTAACATGGATCGGATTTCGGGATGGTCTGTCATCGCGGAACGCCTTGGTGATGTGGCGGCCGGCATCATGCCCAGCCTCTTCATCCACCGGCGCTGCCAGCGCCTTCTCGAATGCCTGCCCCGTCTTCAGCATGATCCAGATCGTCCCGGCGACCTGCTCAAGACCAATGTGGATGAGGAGGGGAGCGGCGGCGATGATCCCGCGGATGCTCTGCGCTACCTGGTCGCCACCAAGCTCCGCACCTTGGAAATGGTGAAACTCAGGGGCTTTTGACCATCATCCCGCCCGCGCCATCACAGAGATTGTTCGCGGCCTGGCCGTCCTTGCTGTTCCCGATTGAATGGCCGCCGGCGCCGGCTCTGCAAAGGAGAATAACTCGCCGGTTCATTTCCGGGCTTTCCTGCATTTCCCACCGCAGGCGTGGGTGGCAACGACTCGCAGTGGCGGGCATCCATGCCGGTCGCAAAGCTGGTGCTTACGGCCCGGCGGCTTCAGGCGGCAACATTCTCGACGCACCGTCCTTCACCGCCAGCGCCCGCCAGTTGGAAGCGCGGGCTGCGTCAGGTAGGACGGCTGACTCCAAATTACTTGGTGAGGAATGCGGCTTTGGGGCAGTGCCCCCTGCAGGTGAGGTTTCCGGCAAAACCGCGAAAACCGTGTGGTCGGGAGCTTTGCATGGGCTGCGCTCGATGCTGCCTGAGCCGTTGAGAATGCCCCACGTGGGGGCCGCTACGCACGCAACGCTGCAAAACGGCCCTGGAGGCATGAGAATAAGCTGTGAATAACTCGTGCATCAAAATCATTGCGGTGCAGTCACTTCCGGCTAAGCTGCTGGCGTTCGGAGCGGAACCCGAAAGGGGTTCGCGATCGGAAAGTTGCGAAACCTTAAAAAAGTTTTTGACAAAGCCGGAACAAACGGTAAAGTCACCGCAACTTAACGAAGTAACTCAGTTGCCGAAGTTGAAACGAAAAGTTCGGCACTGGGGTTTTTTGTCCCCGGAAACGGGTTTGATAAAAAAACTTCGAGAAATAATTTGACGCGAGTAAAAAAGTAATTAAGCTCCGCGTCCCTCCAAAAATGGAGTTGAAATTTTTTGACCGGAAACGGTCACTGCTCATTGAAAATTGAATTGTGCGATGAGTGAAGAGCCCCTTCACGTTTCAGCTGGTTAGTTTGGCTGAAACACTGAAGGTTTTAACATTTGCAACCCGGCCGGTTTCAACACCGGCCGAGGATCAAGCTAACGTTTTTATACGGAGAGTTTGATTCTGGCTCAGAACGAACGCTGGCGGCGTGGATAAGACATGCAAGTCGA
>CAYQWK010000218.1:0-9004 GCA_964420805.1 uncultured Bifidobacteriaceae bacterium
ACCCTGGCGGAAGGCCTCGGCATCACCATGTTCTGTGATGACAACGAGGGGAACCTGCCCCGCGAGAGTTTTGGCGCCGGCACCACGCTCAACAACTGGGCGCAGGTGAAGGACCCCCTCAACAACGACATTTGGTACAACGCCGTGCCGACCTATGTCGACCGCCGCCGTGCTGCCGACCACTCCACGAACAAGGCTTCATTCTACGAACCGGACAGCTTCTTCCATTGCCCCGCCGCGAAGTTTCCAAACAACGTGGCCGCGTCCATCAACGCCTACTTCTCCATGTCGATGAACTCGAAGCTCATTGACGCGCCCGCCACCACCATCCGCCTCGAAGGTGTCCAACAACCTGCCTCCACCGCGATCTTCCTCGAGAACCGGCTGCCGCCAGAAGCCGCCGTGGATCCCGCCCAACCCACCACCGACCTCGGCCAGCCGAGCAGTTACGCCAGCCGCTTCGTGGCGCGGCATGAGAAGATGGGGCAACTCGTTTTCCTCGACGGCCATGCGGAGTCATTCCGCGGAACGGAAGTCGTGGAGACCACTCCCGGCCCGAACCGGGGCAAGGCCATCCTCCCGCAGGGGAAGATCATCTGGACGCCTGACCCGGCGGCCAACCCAAACTGAATGAAACCCCTGATGCGACGCCATCGCGCACCCGTGAATCGTCGCGCCCACCACCATGGCTGAAACAAACGGAACCGCGTACTACATCGGGGTTGACCTCGGCGGAACGAAGATTCTCGCCGGCGTGTTCGATCAAAAACTCCAGCAGGTCGGCTCGATGAAGTTCAGCACCAAGTCCCAGCGCGGCGCGGCGGCCGTGATTGATCGCGTCGCCCGTTGCGTGCTGGATGCGATTGACGAGTCCGACCTCGCCCCCAAGCAGGTGCGTGGAGTGGGGATCGGCGTCCCTGGCGCGGTGGAACCGGAACAGGGCGAGGTGATCTTTGCGCCGAACCTGGGCTGGAAGGACGTGAACGTGGTGAAGGAACTGGGCAAGCGCCTCGACATGCCGGTGTTTCTGGAGAACGACTGCCACGTCTCGATGCTTGGAATCTTCGAGCAGGAGTTGAAGCGCAAGCCGCGCCACGTGCTCGGCGTGTTCATCGGCACCGGGATCGGCGGCGGGTTGATCGTCAACGGCGACCCCTACTACGGCGGCGCCCACACGGCGGGCGAGGTCGGCCACATGGTCATCGACGTGAACGGCCCGAAGTGCGCCTGCGGCAACCGCGGTTGCTTCGAGGCTCTGGCCAGCCGCACGGCTCTCTTCCGCTGCGTCGAGGCTGCGGTGAAGGACGGAAAGGAGACGCTCCTGACCGAAATGCTCGGCAAGGAACTCAAGGACATGCGCAGCGGTCATCTGCGCAAGGCCATCAACCGCGGGGACAAGCTCGTCGCGAAGATCGTCGAGGACGCCGCGGAATACGCGGGCGTGGCCGTCGCCAATCTGGTCAACGTGTTGAACCCGGAGGTCGTGGTTCTCGGCGGCGGGGTCATCGAGGCGCTGGCAGACGAGATGATGCCCTCCATCGTCAAAGCGGCCAAGGAGCACGTCCTGCCCGGCACCTTCCGCAACGTGCAGATCATCGCGTCGAAGCTGGGTGACGACGCGGGAATCACCGGCTCGGCCGTGCTGGCGCGCGAAAAGACCACGCGTTGAAGCGCACCGGCTCTAAATCCGCCCGAGTTGCTTTGACGTCAGCAGCCATTCCAGACACCCGCGGGGACGGGGCCGGCGCCTTTCGAGCGACACCAGGCAGAGCGCGCCTTTCTTGAACCGTATGAATCGTGGCGTGCCGGCGCCGGTCAACCGCGCCGCGAGAATTCCCAAGGCCGGTTCGTGCCCGACCAGCAAGACGGACCGGGTCGTCCGAAGGCTGGCGAGGTAGTTCAGCATTTCCTCCTCATCGGCTGAAGGGGCGAGAAGTTCCGACACCCTCGGCCGCCGCACGCCGAGTTCCTTCGCCACGATCCCGGCCGTTTCCCGCGCTCGGACCAGCGGGCTGGAGACAATCAAGCCGATCGAGAGGCCGAGGTGTTTCATGCCTTTTGCCGCGCGCGTTGTCTTGCGGCGGCCCTCGGACGTCAACGGACGCAGCCGGTCATCGCCATCCTTGAAATCCGCGCGGTCCACGGCGACGCCGTGCCTGAGTAGATACAGGTTCATGTCATGTTGTGTGTGGCGCGCTTTCGTCGTGGCGGGAAGCCGGGGTCATTTGAACGGGCCGGGCACCAGTGCCACCACCGGGAAACGGGGTCGGTGACGGGCCTTCTTCCTCTGGCTGCGCGCGGCGGATTCGGACAGTTCGATGAACCGCTCCTGGCTGCGCAGGGCTTCGACGTCCTTGGGGCGGGTGACGCGGGAGTATTCGCCGGTGGATTTTAGCGTCCAGGCCTTCGCGTTGTCCGCGAGGAGTGTTGGGAAAATCTCGGTGGCGATGCGCTGGCGAAGCCGCGGATCCTCGACCGGGAAGCAGATTTCCAGGCGGCGGAAGAAGTTGCGCGGCATCCAGTCCCCGCTGGTCAGGAACACCTCAGGGTTCCCGGCGTTCTCGAAGTAGAGGATGCGGCTGTGTTCGAGGAAGCGGTCCACTATGCTGCGCACGCGGATGTTGGCGCTCACGCCCTTGATTCCAGGGCGCAGGCAGCAGATGCCGCGGATGATGAGATCGATCTGCACACCGGCCTGTGATGCCTGGTAAAGCGCGCGGATGCTCTCGGAATCCACCAGCGAGTTCATCTTGGCGATGATGCGCGCGGGGAGCTTCTTCTTCGCGTTCGCGGTCTCTCGCTCAATCAGCGCCACCAGCCGGTCGTGCTGCTCGAACGGCGCGACGATGAACTTGCGCATCGGCTGGAACTGGCAGATGCCGGTGAGGAGGTTGAAGAGGTTCGTCGCGTCCTCGCCGAAATCCGGCCGGCAGGTCAGGAAGCTGAGGTCCGTGTAGAGTTTCGCCGAGTTGGGGTTGTAGTTCCCGGTGGACAGATGAACGTAGCGGCGGATGCGGCCATCCTCGTTGCGCACGACCAGCGCGATCTTGCCGTGAATCTTGTACCCGACCAGGCCGTACACGACATGCACGCCGGCCTCCTCGAGCTGGCGCGACCACTGGATGTTGTTCGCCTCGTCAAACCGCGCGCGCAACTCGACCACGGCGGTGACCTGCTTGCCGTTGCGCACCGCGTTCATCAGGGCGCCGATGATGCGCTGGTCGCCGCCGGTGCGGTAGAGTGTCTGTTTGATGGCGAGCACCTTTGGATCCTCGGCGGCCTGTTCGAGAAACTCGACCACGCTGTTGAAGCTCTCAAACGGGTGATGCAGCAGGATGTCATGCTCCGCGATGGCGGCAAAGATGTCCGGCTGGCCGCGCAAGGGCAGGGCCGTCGGCGCGATGAACAAGGGGTCGCGCAATTCGGGCAGATGGTCGCCCTGGTACACCGCCATCAACCGGGCCGGGTTCAACGGACCGTCGATGACATACATGTCCTCCTCGTCCAGGCGCAGCGTGCCCAGCAGCGCCTTCCGGACCTCGGGCGGGCAGTTCGCCTCCACCTCGAGCCGTACCGCGTCGCCCTTGCGCCGGTTGTGCAGTTCGTTCTCGACGGCCTTGAGCATGTTCTCGATGTCCTCCTCGTCGATGTACAGCTCGCTGTTGCGGGTCACCCGGAAGTGCGAATAGCCGGCGATGCGCGTGCCGGGAAAGATGTCCGCGAGGAAGTGGCCGATCAGGTGGCCCATGAACACGAAGTCCCGGCGGCCATCTTCGCGCGGCAGGCGGACGAGCCGCGGCAGGACGCGCGGCACCTGCACAACCGCGAGGTGTTGAAGGCGCTGCCCGCCCTTCTCAATCCCGAGTTGCACAACCATGTTGAGCGACTTGTTCAACAGTTGCGGAAACGGATGCGCCGGGTCGATGGCCAGCGGCGTGAGCACCGGTCGCACTTGCGAGACGTAGTAATCATGCAGCCAGGTCTGGTCCGGCTCCTGCAGCGCGGCCACCTCCAGGAAGCGGATGCCGCGCGCCGCCAGCGCGGGCACGAGATGTTCGCGCCAGCAGCGGCTGTGATCTTCCACCATCTCGCGCACACGAAGATGGATGGCCTTCAGCTTGTCCGCCGGCGTGCGGCCATCAACGCTGCGCTCGACGGCGCCGCTCTCGATCTGCTGCTTGATGCCGGCCACGCGCACCTCGAAGAACTCGTCGAGGTTCGAGCTGAAGATGCTGAAAAACTTCACGCGCTCCAGCAACGGCACCGAGGGATCGCACGCCTCGGCAAGCACGCGCCCGTTGAACGCGAGCCAGCTCAGTTCGCGGTTGAGAAAATGCGCCGGACCAAAGGAGTTCATGTTTTCCCCTTTGTTGACGGAAGGAGGTCACGGGCGAATGGGCGTGTGGTGACGTTGCTGTGACGGACGGCGCCCTTGAGGCGCTTTGGCCGGCGGTCGCGGCGTCGGGTCGTGCTGCAGGCTCCAGACACCGGGCGTCCCTTCCATCCCGCGCGGTTTCGAAGGGGACGGAGGAACGACCGTTACGCCATCTCCGGCACCGGAAAGGCACACCGCGGTTGGGAAACGTGATGTTCGGCGGCCATGTCGCAGGTTCGACTCCTCGAGTTTTCCGAACGTCACTTGGGGATTCGCGCGACCATCTGCTAATCGAGAGGGCAACTCGAAGACATGCGTCAAGAATCCAAAACCAGGCTGTGCCTGGCGCCGCCGCCCGGCCGCTCACGGTTCAACCATTCCGTTCCATGAATTCTCAATCCCGCTCGGTCTCCTTCCGCCCGTGCCGGACCCGGCGGCCCGCGCCCCTGTTCAAACGTCTGGCCGCCCTGTGTGTCGCCATCGCCTCGGCATCGCATTTATTTCCGGCCGCGTTCACCGCCGGCAACCTCGTTGTGCTTCGCGTCGGCGACGGCGTGCAAGTGCTCGCCAACACCGGCAACTCGGTCTTCCTCGACGAGTATTCGACCAACGGCACGCTGGTGCAGAGCATTTCCATGCCGGACAGCGGCACCAACGCCCTCATCATCAGCGGCAGCGCCACCTCAGAAGGCGCGCTGATGCGCTCGCCGGACGGATTGCGGCTGGCATTTGCCGGCTACAACACCAACCGCCCGGCGCCCGCCTCCCTCAGCACGCTCACCTCGGCGCAGGTTCCGCGCGGCGTGGCCACGGTTGATCCTTCGGGCACGTACTCGCTCGGGGCGGTTTCCACCAGCCAGTACAGCGCCAACAACATCCGCGGCGGTGCGACCGACGGCACGAACAACTTCTGGGGCGCGGGCGGCAACAGCGGCACGTATTACTTCGGCACTTCCAACACCGCGGCCACCGTGCAAAGCGGCGTGGCGAACACGCGCGTGGTGAACATCCTCAACGGCAACCTCTATTTCTCCACCGCCTCTGGAACGGCGCGCGGTATCTACGGCCTGCCGGGCCTGCCGGCTTCCGCCGCCACCACGAACTTCGTGCTCAACGCCGGCGCGTCATCGAGCGTCTACGGCTTTTCATTCAACCCTGCGGGCACCGTCGCCTACACAGCGGATGACAATGCGCCGACAAGCACCGGCGGCATTCAACGCTGGACGAACTCTGGAACCGCCTGGGTGCTGGCCTATACGGTGGCGACCAACTCATCACGCGGACTCGTGGTGGATTGGAGCGGTGCAAACCCGGTGCTCTATGCCACCACAGTGACAAACAGCCTCCTCGCCATCACGGACACCGGCGCCACCTCCCCCGTGACCTTGCTGGCCCGCGGCGCGACGGCCACGGCGTTGCGCGGCATCGCGTTCACCCCGGCGGTCTCCGTCGCGGCCCCGGACATCACAACGCAACCGGCGGATGCGGGCGTTGAATGTGGTGGCGTGACCAACTTCAGCGTGCTTGCCGGCGGCATCCCGGCGCCATCCTTGCAATGGCGGTTCAACGGCGTGGACATTCCAGGCGCCACAAACATCTCGATCACCATCGATCCCGCTACCGCCGCCGCCGCCGGAAACTATTCCGTCGTGGCGAGCAACAGTGGCGGCAGCGTGACCAGCAGCGTCGCCGTGCTGACCGTCATCGACTCGGTTGGACCCGTGCTGTCGCTGCCATCCAACATCACGGTCTCGCGCTTGAGCAGCGGCGGTGCACCGGTCAGCTACTCGGCGTCCGCCAACGACGCGTGCGCGGGCGGCGTGGCCATCACATGCGTGCCGGCCTCCGGCAGCACCTTCCCGCTGGGGGCGACCGCGGTGAACTGCTCGGCCAACGACGCCAGTGGCAACACGAACACCGGCACCTTCACTGTCACGGTGATCGAGGCCGTCACGCCGCACCTCGACAGCACGCCGGGTGATGTCACAAACGTCCTCGGCGCCACCACTTTCATTAACCACGGACTCGTTGGCGTCGGTCACATTTCGGCCTCGACCCTCGATGCGTTCGGCGAGTCCTTCGGTTCCATGTCCGGCATGCAGATCACCGGCTTCACGACGAACGCCGACGGTTCCTACACCGGCACGCTGAACGTGCTGCCGGATCGCGGCTACAACTCCGGCTCGTTCTACGCCGACTTTGCCGCGCGCATCAACCAGGTCGGCTTCACCTTCCGTCCTTACTACGGAGCGACGAACATCGGCGGCGTGACGGATCTGGAGAAACTTGATGCGCAGACCAACCAGTTCATCTTCGGACCCATCAGCGGCGTGCGGTTGACCTACTTCGATCCGGTTACCGGCTCGAATTCCTTTACCACCGGACTGGATCCGGGCACGAACAGCGCCACGCTCTTCGGCAAGACCATGCCTTATGTGAAGTCCCACGTCGGCGTGCCGTTTCCCGGCTCGACCTCGACCAACACCTACACGGGCATCAACAAATTGCCGCTCGATTCCGAGGCCCTCGTGCTCCGGCCCGACGGCTCCGGCTACGTGGGCGACGAATACGGCGAGAGCATCTACTACTTCAATCCCGCCAAACAGATCATCGGTGCCATTCTCCCGCCCCAGGCCTCGCTGGCGCACTCGCCCTCGAACGTCATCAACTTCAGCTCCGCCATCACGCCCGTGAACGGCCGCCGCAACAACCAGGGCTTCGAGGGCGTTTCCCTCAGCCCCGACGGCACGCGCATCTTCGCCTTGCAGCAGTCCGCTTCCGTGCAGGACAGCGACGCGGCGAACAATCAGCGCGCCCGGCACACGCGCCTCTACATCTACGACGTGAGCACCAATCCCACGCCCGCATCACCGATGGCCGCCTACGCGCTCTCGCTGCCGATCTACAGGCAGAACGGCAACGGCGCCGCCGCGGACCGGACTTGCGCGCAGAGCGAAATCGTGGCGCTCGACAACGCCCGATTCCTTGTGCTCTCCCGCGACGGCAACGGCCTGGGCAACTCGGTCACCAACCCGAACGTCTATAAGACCATTCTTCTCGTGGACACCACCGTCGGCTCGCCTTTGAACTTCGCCGGCGATGCGGCGCGCAATGCCGAGGGCGGACGAATCACCACGGCGTCGGGTTTGCTCGACCCGGCCATCACGCCGTTGAGCTGGGTCGAGGCGGTCAATCTGCTCAACACGAACCAGCTCGCGAAGTTCAACGTGAGTTGGGATTCCGGTTCCAACCAGGTGACCTAGCTGACGATGGGCGAGAAATGGGAAGGCATGGCCCTTGTCTCAGCGAACGATCCGGCCAATCCGAATGACTACTTTCTCTTCGTCGGCAACGACAACGACTTCGTCACCTCCGCCGGACGGATGCGCGGACCGGATGGAACCAACGTGAGCTACAACGCCTTCGACGGTTATGCGGCCAGCCGCGTGCCGGTGCCGCTCGATTCGGCGAACAATGAAAGCGACACCCGCATCCTGGCCTACCGTGTGACGATCACGCCCGGCACCGATCCAGTGGCTCCGGCGCAGGCGATCGTCATCGACGTCACCAACCGCATCTACTCCGCCTACAGCACTGATTTGTCGGCGGGAACCTACGTGTATGTAGATGCGGATGTCGCGGCCGGGAGTCCGGTGCGCGCCACACAACGCGCGCTCGGCTACCGCGAGGTGGACTACAAATCGCGGGTGCCGGGCACGCTCTACTTCAACCAGGTCGCGCCAGCCACCAACTCCGGCGTCGTCACCTACGACTACTCCGCACAGGCCGCCAAGACCAATCAGGTCGGCTTCTGGGTGGACAAGGACGTGCCCATCATCATCGGGCCGGATGGAAACGCCTACATCACCGACGGTCACCACACGACCGCTGGTTACCTCGCGAGCAACGCCCCCGTGCGGCAGATCGTGCCCGGCCTCAACCGCGTGATCCTCGGCCACATCGTGGCGAACTACTACAACCCGACCAACCCGCAGGCGCCCGACGACACCTGGTGGCTGGCTCGCGCGGCGGAGAACAACGCCTATCTCTACGGTGTCAACGGCAACGCCCTCGCGCTGCCCGCTGATCCTGGCTACGCTGCCCTGCAACCCGTTCCGCCCAGCGCGATGACGATGCCGAACACTCCCTCGACGGTCGGTGCCGGGGCAATGTTGAACAGCGTCGAGCGCAGCCTGACCTGGGGCCTGGCTGATGGCATCCTCAAGTCCGCCTTCGACCGCGCCGGCGCCAAGATCGCGGGCTACAAGAAGTCGGCCCCCGGCTCGTCCGTGGACATCAACTTCGTCGAGTTCTACTGGGCCGACTTCCTGCGCAACCGCATCACTTGGGACAATTCGCTCTCCGGTTCACCGTTTGGTTCGCCCAACGGGGACGCCAGCGTGACAGCCGCGCCCTTGAGCTTTTTCGCCGCGGTGGCCAACGGCATCGCCCTCGCGAAATCCGAGGTCTATCGCGACCAGTATGGCCGCCTGCTCCGAGACTACACGAATAGCGCGCTCTTCGCGGCTAACACCGTGAACTGGGCCAACGGCTCGCTCTCGAACGGCCTGGCCGCCCCGAGCAACACCTTCAACCTCTTCCTGCGCGACGACTCGACCATCATCGGCG
>CAYQWK010000218.1:9014-9422 GCA_964420805.1 uncultured Bifidobacteriaceae bacterium
CCACCAACATCCTGCGCATCAGCACCACCGCCGGCCTGACCGTGACGAACACGATTTCCAACCTCACGAAACTGTTCATCAACGGCGGCACGCGCATCGCCACGACTTGGAAGGACGCCACCGTCACCAACACCACGCTCACCTTCCCCGGCGGCAACGGCGACGTGACCCTGAGCGGCATCGCCTCCGTGAGCGAGAGCACCGTGGTCAGCAATGGCGCCTTCATCGTGAATGGCGCGCTAACCGGCGGCGGCTTGGTGAATGTTTGGGGCGGAAGCCTGCGCGGCAACGGTACCATCAACGGCGCGGTGACCATCGCGGCCAATGGCTCGCTCGCCCCCGGCAACAGCATCGGCACGCTCACCATTGGCGGGCCATTGACTCTCTCCGGCACCACTGTGATGGAAG
>CAYQWK010000218.1:9432-9885 GCA_964420805.1 uncultured Bifidobacteriaceae bacterium
GGGCAAGTCAGGCGTTGTCTTGACCAACGACCACATCGACGGCGTCACCCTCCTGTCGCTTGGTGGTTTGCTGACGGTCATTGCAACGGGCGACGCGCTCACCGCCGGAGACTCTTTTCAACTCTTCTCCGCCGGTTCCTGCACCAATGACTTTGCCGCCTTGAACCTGCCGCCACTGGGAGCCGGCCTGTTCTGGAACACCACCGCCCTGGCCTCGAACGGCACGATTCGCGTGGATGCAGCCGGGCCGGCGGACTTGCGCAGCATAGGCCGGGGCACGAACGGGACGTTCCTGCTGTCGCTGACGGGCTCGGAAGGGGCACGGTATGAAATTCAGTTCAACACCAACCTGAACCACACCAACTGGACCACGGTCGCCATCATCACCAACGCCGGCGGCGCCGCCTCGTTCAGTGACTCTGGGGCCAGCAATCACCCTCAGGGATTCTTTCG
>CAYQWK010000219.1:0-9850 GCA_964420805.1 uncultured Bifidobacteriaceae bacterium
CTTCGGCCTCCAACTGGCCGTGCTACCCTCGAACAGCCGCGCGTACAGCTACGACGTTTACGCGGGATCAGTGCTCTCGACGATCTTCGGCGAATCGCTCACCATGCACTACATCAATGACGAATTCCGACCAACTGAGCCCGGTGGCAGTAGCACTCTCTACCAGGTGATTTCGTATTGGAATAGAAACCCAAGCCAGTTCTCCTTCAATTACTGGCCACGAACCTCGGTGGGTTTCAGTGACACGAGCAGCGATGTTTGGTTCAGCATCGACGATGAGTGGCTGTGCGGGGCACCGGCCATCACCTACGGCTGGGGACACTTTTCCGGTGGCGTCTGGAACATGTTCGAGGCGGACGTGTTGATTGACAAAACACGCTCTTGGGAAATCTCGAACGATCAAAGCGACGCCCTGGCTTACGGCATCGGCGGCGACAACTCTCGCTCCCTCCAGACCGTCCTCTTGCACGAGCTAGGCCACGTTCTCGGACTCAATCACGAGGACCGTTACTACAACATCATGGGCCAGGATTGGGACCACATCGCCACCTACAATGGCTCGGTCTATTTCGTGGTGGGCGAGGATGCGTGCAACGGTGCAGTGGCCATGTACGGCCGCAATCACAGCTACCCAAAGGAAGACGTAGGCGTGTCGCATTGGAAATACGCCACCGCCACTCTGGAGGGCTACAGCGCCCACAACCGATGCCGCATCTATCGTGCAGATGACACACAAGTGGAAACCCTTCAAGATGACGAGATCGAACGCTGGGACTCCTACTTTGACCCAGTCTTCAAGGTCTCAAAGGGTCACACGATCAAAGTGGAGATGACTTTTGAGAACAATGGCTACGCGGAAACCGTCAGCCCCAAGGTCAGGTTTTACTTCTCGGCGGATGCGGAACTCGACGCAGGCGACGATGTGCTTGCCACCATTGAGCCCTCCTTGAAGCGGAACACTCCCTTCACCTTCTCCACCGAGATGGTCGTGCCTTCGAGCGGAGTAACCACGGGCAATATCTACTACATCATCGCCTTCGTGGATTACCCCGACGACATCACGGAAACCATCGAGGCCAACAACAAGGCCTACGTGAAGGTGTACATCAAATAGCAATCCGCGCAGCCACCAGTAGGCGCGGGGATTCGCCCCCGCGCCTTTTGTTTCATGCGACCACTGTCACGGGATCGCTTGCAGCCAGGCGAAGAGGTCGCGCACTTGCTGGGTGAGGGATTCGAGCAGGCCCTCGGGCATCAGGGATGTCGACGAGGCGCTGACTTCCTAAACTTCGTTACGGTTCAAGACCGTACGCTGATTTTGCGCGTCGAATAGCGTGAGGGCCTTGTCACTCTGCTCCGCGACGAGTCAGGTCAGCGAGCGCCCATCGTGCATCTCGACGTTGTGGTTAACGTACTAGGGACGAATGAATGCGCTTGGGCCAGCGCCAGTAGCTGTCCTTGAAGATGAGGCCGGGATAGCCGGGCATGGTGAAGTTGTTCGCCAGGCGTTCAATCAGTTGGAGACCGCGCTTTTGGGGCAAGGGCACGAGCGGGGCCAGCCGGGCGGCGCGGATTTGCTCGCGCGACCATCGGGGTTCTTGCGGACGGCCACCGTCAGGGGAGCGGGTTGTCATAGTCTTTACGCCAGTGGGGTTGGAGGGGGACGCGGTTGACGTGTTTGAGGTCCGCGATGCGGGTCTGGTCGCACACGGCTTCGATGAGGGGGCTCCGGCAAAAGTGAGGTGGATGAATCGTTCATTTCCCTTACCTCGGCACGACTGGCCACGGTGCGCTGGCCCTTGGCATCGAGAAACGTGATTGCAGCCGAGTGAATTGGTCTGCTCCGCCTGTTCGTCTGACCACGCAGCATCATGAATCCCACGACTTCAACCGTTCGCGGCGTTGCGCGCCGGAGTTTTCTCGCCACTTCCACCACGCTGGCTGCGGGGCTGGCCTTCGCGCCGTCGCTGCGCGCGCAGGGCGCGGGAAGGAGATTGGTCGTGGGGGTGATGGGGTTGGGGCGCGGCGGGGCGCACGTCGCGGCGTTGCTTCAGATTCCCAATGTGGAGGTGGCGTATCTGGCGGAGGTGGACGACGCGCGGGTTCCCAAAGTGGCGAAGCAGTTCGCCGCGGCTGCGCGGTCGCCGAAAGTGGTGAAGGATTTCCGCCGAATTCTGGACGACAAGGCGGTGGACGCGTTGTTCGTGGCCGCGCCAAATCACTGGCACGCGCCGGCCACAATTCTGGCGTGCGCGGCGGGCAAGCACGTTTATGTGGAGAAGCCGGGATCGCACAACGCGCGCGAGAGTGAGTTGATCGTGGCGGCGGCGCGAAAGCATCAGCGTGTGGTGCAGATGGGCAATCAGCGGCGAAGTTGGCCCGCGTTGATCGAGGCAGTTGAGAAGCTGCGGGGCGGCGTCATTGGAAAAGTGTTTTCGGCGCGGTGCTGGTACAACAACTCGCGCGGTACCATCGGCCGCGGGAAGGCGGCGGCGGTGCCTCCTGGGCTGGACTATTCGCTCTGGCAGGGGCCGGCGCCGGAACGGGCTTACGTGGACAATCTGGTGCATTACAACTGGCACTGGCGCTGGCATTGGGGCGGCGGCGAACTGGCGAACAACGGCGTCCACGGACTCGACCTGGCCCGCTGGGGATTGGGAGCGGAACTGCCGTCGCGCGTGGCCTGCAACGGCGGGCGGTATCATTTCGCCGACGATCAGGAGACGCCGGACACGACGATGGCGGCGTTTCATTTCGGTGACCGGGCGATCTTCTTCGACGCGAGCAGTTGTAATCCGCGCGGGGCCGACGATCACCCGTTCGTGGCGTGGTACGGCGAGAAGGGGTCGCTGGCCAACGTGGGGAATGGCTACAAGGTTTACGATCCCAAGGGCAAGGTGCTGGCGGAGAATCCGGGCACGGGCGGCGAGAAGGGACACATCGAAAATTTCCTCGGGGCCATTCGCGGCGAGGCGAAGGCGAACTCGGAGATTGCGACTGGTCAGGTGGCAGCGTTGCTTTGTCATTTTGGAAACATCGCGTATCGCACCGGCCGGACATTGGACGTGAATTCCGCGACCGGTCGGGTGGTGGGTTGTCCGGAGGCTGAGGCGTTTTGGGGGAGGGAATATCGGGCGGGTTGGGAGCCAAAGGTTTGATCTGAGGCATTGTGGCGGTCGCGGAACGGGAGTTGGATTTACCGCGTTGACGCTCGGAAGGTCCGACGGCGGGCCTTCCGCCAAATTGACAAATCGCAACATGAGCAAACTCCAGGCTCCAGCGCGGAGCTTCATTCCGGTTCCAGCCGGCGGACTGGCCAAGGCATTGGCTGGCAAGCTGGAGAAGGTTCATCGCGACTTGGCGGATCGCGAAGCGCGGTTGCGGGCCATCGTCAGCATGGAGCCGGAATGCGTGAAGTTGCTGGATGGGCGGGGGAACCTCCTGGAAATGAACCCGGCCGGCCTGGTGATGATTGAGGCGGAGTCGTTCGAGGAGATGCGCGGGAGATGTGTTTATCCGCTGGTGGCGGAGGAGCATCGTGCTGCGTTCCAGGATTTGACGGAGCGGGTCTTCCGTGGCGAATCCGGCGTGTTGGAGTTCGAATTGCAGGGCCTCAAGGGAGGGCGGCGCTGGATGGAGACACATGCCACGCCGCTGCGCGACGATGCAGGCGCGGTCACGGCGTTGCTGGCGGTGACGCGGGACATCACGCGGTTCAAGCAGAACGAGGCGTCGTTGCTGGAGATGAAGCGGATCTTCGAGATGTCGCAGGCGGCCGGGCATGTGGGCAGTTGGACCAGCGGATTGGACAAAGAGGCGGAGATTGTCTGGACGGCGGAGACGTGCCGGATTTTCGGGCTTGAACCCGGCACGTTTGACGGCACGGCGGCGACCTTTTTCGGTTTCGTCCACCCGGACGATCGAATGGCGGTTTTGCACCATAGCCAGTCAGCGATCGCGACGGGTGAGGCACACCGTTTTGAGTACCGGATCGTCCGGCGGGATGGCCAGACTCGGTGGCTGGCGCAGCAGGCGGAACTGGAATTCGACGGAGCCGGAAGGCCATTGCGGCTGGTGGGGATGGTGCAGGACATCACGGAACGCAAGCTGGCAGAACTGGCGTTGCGCGAAAGCGAGGAGCGACTGCGCCTGTTCATTGATCACGCGCCGGCGGCATTGGCGATGTTTGACCGGGAAATGCGTTATGTAGCCGTGAGTCGGCGTTGGATCAGCGATTTCAAATTGTGCAGTCAGAACCTGATCGGACGTTCCCACTACGAGGTTTTTCCGGAAATTCCGGAAGCTTGGAAGGAAGTGCATCGGCGCGGGCTTGCGGGCGAGACTTTGCGGGCGGACAAGGAACGGTTCGAGCGGCAGGATCATTCGACCAACTGGCTGCGTTGGGAGGTGCGGCCTTGGTTCGCGCCGGATGGCTCGGTAGGAGGGATCGTCATCTTTAGCGAGGACATCACGTCGCAGACCGAGGCGGAGGAGCGGTTGCGTGAGATCGCGGACACGATTGAAGATGTCTTCTGGGTTTCGGCCCCGGGGAGAAAGACGTTTCTCCACGTCAGCCCGGCGTTTGCGAAGATATGGGGTCGTCCTGCGCCCGGCCTTGCGGAGACGGGCGGCCAATGGCTGGCGTCGGTTCATCCGGAGGATCGTGATCGGGTCAGCGAAATTTTTGCGGGACGGATGCTGGCGGCAGGAGGCGACGAGGAGTACCGGATTGTTCGGCCGGACGGCCGCGTGCGATGGATTCGCGACCGGTCGTTCCCGGTTTGCGGATCGGACGGGCAGATCAAGAGAGTGGTGGGGGTGGCGCGGGATGTCACCGACCAGCATCTTCTGGAGGAGCAATTGCGTCATTCGCAGAAGATGGAGGCCATCGGCCGGCTCGCCGGCGGCGTTGCGCACGACTTAAACAACATCCTGGCGGCGCTAATGATGCAGACGGAATTGATCCGGATGACGGATGCCCTGCCTGACGAGGTGGCCGAGGGGTTGGACCAGATTCGCGCGTGCGCGGAACGGGCGGCGAGTCTGACGCGGCAGATGCTTCTCTTCGGCCGCAAAGAGGTGTTGCAGCCCGTCGACCTGGACTTGAACGACGTCGTGACCGGTATGACCAAGATGCTGCGCCGGATCATTGGCAAGGATGTGCGGTTGGACCTTGAACTGCATTCCGCGTCGCTCCTGGTTCGCGCGGACGCCGGGATGCTGGAGCAAGTGCTGTTGAACCTGGCGGTCAATGCGCGCGATGCCATGCCGGTTGGTGGCGTTCTGCGGATCACGACCGCGGAGCGGGTGGCGGACGCGGCGTTCGCGCAGGTCCGGCCTGATCTGCAACCTGGCCGTTACGCCTGGATTTCGGTCACGGACAATGGGACGGGCATCTCGCCGGAGATTCTGCCGCACATCTTCGAACCGTTCTTCACCACCAAGGAGCCGGGCAAGGGCACCGGGCTTGGGCTGGCAACGGTTTTCGGAATTGTGAAGCAGCACCGGGGCTGGGTTGAGGTTTCCAGCGCGCCGGGGCAGGGAACGACATTCGAGATTCTCCTGCCCGAGTCGATCCCGGCATCGGGTCTTCCGCTCGAACATGTTTCCGCGCCGCCTCGGGGTGGGACGGAGACAATTCTGCTGGTGGAGGACGAATCCGCGGTGCGCGCCGTGACGCGGTTGGTGCTGGAGAAGGTGGGCTATCGGGTCATCGAGGCTCCGGACGGCGTGGCTGCTCTGGCGATGTTCGGGCGGCAAGACCGGCCGGTGGATTTGCTGCTCACGGACCTCGTAATGCCGGAGGGATTGGGCGGCCAGGAATTGGCGGCCCGGCTGACCGGAATCACGCCCGGTTTGCGGGTGCTATTCACCAGCGGCTACAGCGCGGAACTCGCCGGGCGCGAGGTTGCGTTGCGCGACGGGCAGAATTTCCTGATGAAGCCATACACACCGAAGCAACTGCTGGAGGCGGTTCGAAGCTGTCTTGATGCTTAGGGAAACGCTGATTTGATCCATCTGGCGTGGGTTTATTACAGACGCCCGGGCGGGTGTTTTCCAAATGTTTCCCCACTTCGTGCCCTGCCAGTTCCAATGCCGGACTGATGTCGAATTCCAACCCATCAGCGTCGATTAGCGCCGAATAGCGGTTTCAACTTCGGAATCCGGTGCCAACGGAGTTTTGAAACCGCCTCCCGGAACCGAAAAATCAGCTCCCGCAGTGCGAAAATCTTCTCCCGTCTTCAAGAAATCAGCTCCCGGCGTCCCGATTTCAACTCCCGCCACCATGAATTCACCTTCCGGCTCCATGAAATCCACCTGCGCCGGCCGGATTCAAGCCCATGTGACGGCATCTCGGCAGAACGCCGTCATCGAATCCAAGGCGGCAAGGCGCGTGGTGGAATCCGGGTGGAACGGGCCACTGGCCCGTTCTGTCGGGCGACTCGCCCGACAGTCGTGCGCACCACGCACGCTTTGAATGGTGAACGCGCATTGTGCGTTCGGCTCGGCGACAAGTTGCCGCCGGGAACGGCCAGGTTGGCCGTTCCCCCGGACCAACTGCATCGTTACGGCTCAGCAGGTATTGCGTATGGCCGCCGGTTATCGCCGCCTTGCATCAGACGGGGTTACTGGATGATTACACCTTTCAGACGGCGGACGGCCAGCGGGTCAATGCCGATAATACGGCGCTGATGACCCGTTCGCGCCGCCTGCCCCCGATTGATTCCTGGACATTCTCGCGAGCAGAATAGCGGCAAACGGCCTCAACGCTGGAATTTACCTCGCTTCCGCGCTCGGAAAGGGGGCTTCCGCACGAGAAATGGTCTCTTCCGCGCTCGAAATCGGCCCTTCCGCGCAAAAACACCCCGCTTCCGCACCCGGAATGGGGTCTTCCGCACGAGAAATGGCCTCTTCCGTGCTCGAAATCGGCCATTCCGCGCAAAAACACCCCTCTTCCGCAGGAAAAATCACCTCTTCCGCGCTCGGAATAGGGTCTTCCGCAGGAATACACCCCACTTCCGCTGCGGAAGGCGCGATTTTTCGCGCGGAAATGGGCATTTCGGGCGCGGAAGGCCCCTGTTTTTGCGCGGAAGCGACCTTTTCTCCCTCGGAGGTGGCCATTTTTCCGGCGCGGAGCGCCGAGTGAGGGCAGGCGGCCCACCGAAACCGCCCGCCAATCGACATCCGGCTGGACAGGAACCTGTTTCTCCGCATCCCGAACGTGTCCGCGCCTGACACGAACATGTTCGCCTGGAATCTGAACGCGCCCGATAAGGCCGCTCCCGCCCCCTGGGATTGATACGATTCCCGGAGTTGTTCACCAGCGAGGGAAGCGGTCGAGGAAGACCGCCACGCCCTAGTTGGTGAACAGTTCCGTCGCCCGCCATGCTGGGGACGGCGCTTCCAGAGGGGGCCTCGCGATTGACCGTGGCTCAGGCTGAAAGTGGAAGGTGCCCATGGATCACGTGGCCGGCCTGTTTGCGCCCGCCAGCCGAACAACCGGGCCGGCGAATGGGAACACATGTGAGCATGGGCGAACGTGAGCAACCTGCTGGCGCAACCGCCGGAATCGGTCAACCAAACCGAACCGAAATGAACTGAACTGGTGTCAAGAGTGACGACGGATTCCTCTTCGGGATCAATCTGCCTTGGCTCCGGCCGGTTGGGAGGGCCGGGTCACGAGATTGGCGCGGAGGCGTTTCTCGGTTCCTCCCGCTTGCGGCCATCGGTTGACGCCATCCGCGCCGCGCTGGTACAAACCTCGCGCCATGAAAAAAGCCGCCGCGCCGAAATACCGTCGAGTCCTCATCAAACTGAGCGGCGAGGCCTTGGGAGATGAAAAGGGCAACGGCGTGAATCCTGCCCGCATCGCGGACATGGCCCAGCAAATCGGCGAGGTCCGCAAACTCGGCGTCGAGGTCGTCATTGTCGTTGGCGGTGGCAATATCTTCCGTGGCATTCACGGCAGTGAAAAGGGCATCGAGCGCGCCACGGCCGATTACATGGGCATGCTGGCCACCATCATCAATGCGCTGGCCCTGCAAGACACGCTGGAGCGGTCCGGGATTCCCACGCGCATGCAAAGCGCGATTGTGCTGGCCCAGATCGCCGAGCCGTTCATCCGCCGCCGTGCGGTGCGCCATCTGGAAAAGAACCGCGTGGTCATCTTTGCCGGCGGCACCGGCAATCCTTACTTCTCCACGGACACTGCCGCGGCCCTCCGCGCCAACGAGATCGGCGCCGAGGTCATCCTCAAGGCGACCAAGGTCGATGGCATCTACGACAGCGACCCCAAGAAGAATTCCAAGGCGAAGCGCTTCTCTCGCATCAGCTACATCGAAGCCCTGCAAAAGCAGCTCAAGGTCATGGACAGCACCGCCTTCAGCCTTTGCATGGACAACAAGATGCCGATCATTGTTTTCGACCTCTTCAAACCCGGCAACCTCCGCCGCGTCATTCTCGGCGAGGAAGTGGGAACTCTCGTGACGAGTTGATTGCCATCGCCACGGCTGGCGGGCCGTTTCCGGGTTGAAGGCAAAGCGGATTTCTCGCTGCGCTGGGTGAAACGAACCGTTTCTGCGGTCGGCCCCGCCGCGCAACCCCTCAGGATTGCTCGCTACCATCGCTTCGGAAATGAGATGCACCCTGGCAGCTTCCCGTTCTTCCCCGGCGATGGTTTCCCGGTGTAGCGTCGGGCATGGCCCGAACGGTTTGGGATCAGGCAGTCGCGGGCGCGCCCGTGCCGGAGCGCGCGCGGGCCGCGTTGGCGCGGTTGCTTCCGCTGGCCCCGGACGCGTTCGCGGCGGCAGACGCGGCCACGGCGCGGGCGTGGTGCGCGTTGTGGAGCGGTTCGGAATGGGCCGCGGAGGTGTTGGCTCGGCATCCCGAATGGCTGGAGGGAATGGACGCGCCGGCCCTGGCGCACGCGCGTCGAAGCGCCGGACTGACGCGCGAGGTCGAAGGCTGGCTCGCTTCGGGGATGACGGCGGGGGATTTCGATGGTGCGCTGGCGCGGGTGCGGCAGTTCAAACACAAGGAGATGATTCGCATCGCGGCGCGGGATCTGGCCCGCCTGGCCCCGACGCGGGAGATCGTGAGTGAATTGTCGGAGGTGGCAGATGTATGCCTGAACGCGGTGTGGCGCGTGGTGATGGCGCGGTTGACGGCAAGGTTCGGACGCCCCTTCGAGGAGGATGGGCCGGGACGTTGGATTCCGTCGCGGGCCGGAGTGATCGGGTTGGGGAAACTGGGCGGGCGGGAGTTGAACTACAGCTCGGATGTGGACGTGTTGGTGGTCTATTCGGATGAGGGCGGGACGTTTCACGAAGCGCCGCGCCGGGGAAAGGCAACGCGTCCGGCATTGAGCAATCACCAGTTCTTCACGCGCGTGGCGGAGGCATTCGTGGCGGAAGTCGGACGGATGACGGAGGACGGGACATTGTTCCGCATCGATCTGCGGTTGCGGCCGGAGGGGGCGGCGGGGCCGTTGGTGCGGTCGCTGGCAGCGCACGAGAATTATTACGCGCAATGGGGCCGGACTTGGGAGCGGATGATGCTGATCAAGGCACGGGGCGTGGCCGGCGACGCGGTGCTGGCCGGGGAGTTCATCGAAATGGTGCAACCGTTCCGGTATCCGCGCTCGGTCAACCAGCGTGTGCTCGACGAGGTGGCGGAGATGAAGGAGCGCATCGAAACACAGGTGGTGCGGGACGGCGAACTGGATCGCAACGTGAAGCTCGGGCGCGGCGGCATTCGCGAAATCGAGTTCATCGCACAGTCGCAGCAAGTTCTGCACGCGGGGCGGAATCCGTTCCTGCAAGGCGCGGAGACGGTGCCCGCGCTGCACAAG
>CAYQWK010000220.1:0-4746 GCA_964420805.1 uncultured Bifidobacteriaceae bacterium
CTCAAGCGGGGGGAGAGCGAATGAGCTCAATCTTCGACAAGCTGAATCTCAAACCCGGCGAGCGTCGGTTCGTCGTCATTGCGGGATTGGTCGTGTTCGTGGTGCTCAACGCGATCTTCGTCTGGCCCGAGTTCATGCAATGGGGCAAGGTCCAGCAGCGCAAGGTGGCCGCCGAGCGTTCGCTCGACCAGTTCAAGCGCGAGGTGGACAAGACGTCCGCCTACCAAAGGCGGATGGCCGAATTGCAAAAGGCCGGCGCTTCTATTGGGTCCGAGGACCAGGCGCTGAAGCTCTCATCCACGGTCTATTCCCAGGCCGCCCTCTCCGGCATCCAGGTCAACACCTACACGCCCGTGCTCAAGACCATCGGCGGCGGCAAGACCAACCAGTTCTTCGACGAACAAAGCGGCACCATCCAGATCATCGGCGAGGAAAAGGCGCTGGTGGATTTCCTCTACAACCTCGGCTCCGGCGGCTCGATGATCCGCGTGCGCAGCATGACGTTGAATCCTGATCCGGCCCGCCAGCGGCTCCAAGGCAGCATGACGCTCGTGGCCAGTTACCAGCGCGCCGCCGCCAAGACCGCGCCTGCCGCCACCGCCCCGCGCGCTGTGGCCGCGGCTTCCGGCGCGCCGAAGCAGTCGATCAACACCACTTTGAAACCCGCCACCAACGCTCCGGCCGCCAAGGAAAGCTGGATCTCGCGCCTTTGGCCGTTTGGCAAGAGTTCCTCTGCTCCGGCTTCCACTAACGCCCCGGCCAAGACCACCAACGCGCCGCCCAAGAAATGAAAGGTCCCGTGAAAACATTGTTTGTCCCATTGCTCGCCGCGCTTTCAATCGCCGGCCTGCTTCCGGCCCCGACGCGCGCTCAGGCCCCGGCTATTCCCGCGCCCCGCGCTCCTTCGCCTGTCGCGCCTGCGGCACCCGCCGCCCCAGTTCCGGCCGCGGCCGCCTCCACGAATCGTCCGTCCTTCTTCTCCGCGCCCGGCACCGCCTCGTCGTTCATGACCAACCGCGCCCGCACCAACCTGCAAAACGCGCCGGTGTTTCCCGGCGGCGGCATTCCCCGGCCGGGCGTTCCCGGCGGCGCGGTTCCGGCCGCGCCCGGCGCCGCCACTGCGCCCGGAGTTCCCGGTGCTGCCGGCCTTGGTGCCGCTGCCACCGCGCCTAAAACCGGCGTGGCCGCGTTGTTTGACACCAACCGCACTTCGACCGCCACCAACGTGATTCCCAAGGGATTGATTTCTTCAAACGAGATTCCGGCGGGCATGATGGATTTCAAGGAGTTGGACGTGTCGCAGCTCTTCGATTTCTACGGCAAGCTCACCAAGCGCACCGTGCTCCGCTCGCCGCAGGTTCCGCTCAACGTCAAGATCAACGTCCGCAACGAGACCGCGCTCACGCTCAAGGAGGGTATTGACGCCATCAACACCATCCTCGGCCTCAACGGCATCACCATGGTCGAGGAGGGTGAGAAGTTCGTGAAGGCCGTGCCCTCCGCCAGCGCCGGCCCAGAGGCTGTCGCCTTCAGCACCAACATCTATGCCGATCTGCCCGATTCGAAGAAGATTGTCGCCCAGATCGTGCAGTTAAAGACCATCACGCCCGAGGAGGTCACCGGCATCATCCAGCCTTTCGCCAACCTCGCCAACAGCATCATCGCCGTGAAGGGCAGCCCCGTGCTCATCCTTCGCGACTACGCCGAAAACGTGAAACGCATGATGGAGATCATCGAGAAGGTGGACGTGGCCTACGAGACCTCTATCGAATCCGTGGTCATCCCGATCAAATACGCGCTGGCCAACGACGTCGCCAGCGTCCTCAGCGGCCTGACCGCAGGCGGCAGCACCATGAGCTTCGGCTCCGGTTCCGGCGCGGGCGCGATGGGCACGGGCATGGGCATGGGCACGGGCATGGGAATGGGAATGGGCACCATGGGCAGCATGGGCGGCAGCATGGGCACCATGGGCGGCGCCTATGGTGGCCGCGTGGGCGCGGGCGCTTACGGTTCGCAGTACGGCAGTTCCTACGGGGCCAACCGGCAGTTCGGTTCTGCCGGCGTGGGCAGCGCCGGCAGCATGGGAACCTCCCGCAGCGGCTTCAATAGCCGCCTTGATGGCGCGATCCGCCGGGCCACCTCGGCCACCGGCAGCGGTGCTGGCGCGGGCGACATTCAGCTCATCGGCCAGGCCAAGATCATTGCCGACGAACGCTCCAACGCCCTGCTGGTCTTTGCCGACAAGCGCGACCTGCCTACCATCACCAACATCATCTCGAAGCTCGATGTGGTGCTGCCGCAGGTGATGATCGAGGCGCTCATCCTTGAAGTGAACCTCGGCAACACCAAGGAACTCGGCGTCAGCATGTCACAGAACAAACAGCAGAACGGCAAGCTCACGACCGGCGGCGGCTCCGTGAATGGCGGCTACATCGACCCCAACAACATTTCCTCCCTAGGCAGCCTCCTCGGCGTCGGTACCAACGCCGCCTCCGCCGCCAACGGCTTCAGCTACTTCGGCAAGTATGGCGCTGACTTTGATTTCGCCGTGACCGCCGCGGCCACGGACCGCCGTTTCAACGTGCTTTCCCGCCCGCGCATCCAGACTTCCACCGCGCAGGCCGCCACGATCTTCATCGGCGAACAACGGCCCTTCATCACCGGCAGCTATTACTCCGACTACGGCGGCGTCGGCTCGCGCTCGCAATACGCGCTTCAGGACATTGGCATCAGCCTTCAGGTCCAACCGATTGTGAATCAGGAGGGCCTTGTCACCATGACCATCGCACAGGAAATTTCGCAGGTCGGCGGCACCACCAAGGTGGATAACAACGAAGTGCCCATCACCATCCGCCGCTCCGCCAACGCCTACGTCTCCGTCCACGATCGCGACACCATCGTCCTCGGCGGTTTCATCAGCACCGACAAGAAGAAGAGCACCGCCGGCGTGCCGTACCTCAAGGACATCCCCGGCCTTGGCCTGCTGTTCAAGAGTCACAGCGACGAAATCAGCCGCGTCGAACTGATGGTGCTCATCCGCCCGACCGTGCTGCCCACGCCGGAAGCCGCCGCGTTGAACGCCGCCCGCGAACGTGACCTCAGCCCGAACATCCGGCGCGCCGAGCGCGAGGAGGAAGAGGTGCAGCAAATCCAGCTCGAGAAGGAGCGCATCGAGGCCGAGAAAGCCGAGAAGCGCCGCTTCCTCAAGAAGTGATCCGCGCGTGCCCCCGGCGCGGTGCATCCCGAAGTTGTTGGTGGAACTCGTCGCGCTGCGACGAGTGGTGCTGCATTCATCGGCGCAACGAACGGCCGCGTGCCCTCCTTTCCGCTCGCAACCGTTTGCTTCCCGTTCTTTCGTCGGTTAAGCACGGCCCGTGCATCTGGCCCATTTGCGTCTTCGCGATTTCCGCAACTACGAGCGGCTGGATGTGAATTTCACGCCCGGCTTCCATGTTTTGCTGGGCAACAACGCCCAGGGCAAGACCAACATCCTTGAGGCCGTGTATCTCCTCGCCACCCTGCGCTCGTTTCGCGGCGTGGGCGGCGCGCAGATGATCCGCCACGGGCAGAAGGGCTATTTCGTGGGCGCGAAGCTCGCCAGCCGCGGCGATCATGAGGTGAAAATCTACTGGTCCGCCGCCGAACGGAAGCTCTCGCTCGATGGCCAGCCCGTGCGCAAGCTCACTGATTACCTCGGCGTGCTGCGCGCCGTCGTCTTTTGCACGGAGGATTTGCAGCTCATCAAAGGCACATCGCGCGGACGCCGGCGCTTCCTTGACCTTCTCCTGGCTCACACTGCGCCCGCGTATCTTCCCATGCTCCAGCGCTACGCCCGCGCCGTCCGCGCCCGTAATGCGCTGCTCCGGTCGCGGATGCCAGACGTCGTCGCGTTGGAGAGCTTTTCCCGAGAGTTGGTCCACGCTGGCGGCGAAATCATTCGCGCGCGCCAGGAGTTGGTGCCGAAACTTTCCGCCCTCGCCCGGCTGGCCTACCGGCGCGTGTCGAACGACGCGGAGGAATTGCGCATGGAATACCAGCCCTCGGTGAAGCGGGACTTCGCCATTGAACTTGCGCAATCCCGCGAACGCGAACGCGCGCAGCGCATGACCCTGGTCGGTCCGCATCGTGACGACCTGCAACTGCTGCTTAACGACAAGTCCGCCGCACAATACGGCAGCGAAGGCCAGAAGCGCACCCTGGCCGTGGCGTTGAAGATGGCCCAGGCGGAATACCTGACCGGCCTGCATGGCACCCCGCCGGTGCTGCTCATCGACGACGTGATGGGTGAGTTGGATGCGCAACGCCGGGGCGGGTTGCTGCCCCTGCTCGAAAGGGCGCACCACGCGCAGGGCCAGGTCTTCATGACCTGCACTGAAGAGAACTGGCCGCGCGAACTGGGCCGCGACCTGCGCCGCTGGCGCATCGAGGCGGGCACGCTGGAAGCCGCGTGAACCGCGGGCAATCAAGCTGAACCCGGCTGTTGGGATGCCGCGGAGGACAAGAGCGGTCAGAATGGTCAAAGACGGTAAAGAACGGTATAATCAGGGCGAATTGCTGCAAATTGGTTCAATCTCCCGTGGCGACTTGACAGGTTGATGAGGTGGTGTAAATACATTGCACATACATTGCATGGCCTATTGCGATACAGAGTATGGACTTTGACTGGAACAATCCTCCGTTCAACCTCAGTTCCGCGCAGACGCTGCGGGATATTGAGGAGTCGTTTTTGGATAAGTTAGAAGAAAC
>CAYQWK010000220.1:4756-9806 GCA_964420805.1 uncultured Bifidobacteriaceae bacterium
CCGTCCGGCTGTTGCCGTCGTCGTCTCGGTTCTCGGTTCAGGCGCGCTATATCAATTTGGGGATGTCATCGGCCGGGGGGGTGTTCAGCGTGTATCGGACCAATGGGAAGACCTTCCGGGTCATCCATGCGCGGCCGTTCGAACCGGAGGAGAGGTTTTTTTACCAGAAGAAGATCGATCAAACCTTGGGACAAACATGAATACATTTTCCACTTGGGACGAGGTGCCGCTATTCGACAATGAGCAGGCGGAAGCGGATTTTTGGGCGGAGAACCGGCCGGATTTGCGCCTGATCGATTCGGCGGTGGTGGCGGGGAGCGAGCTTTCCGAGTCGGTCAACATGACGCTGCGGATCGACCCGCGGATGCTGGCGCGGATCAAACGCCTGGCCCGGTCGCGGTATCTGAATTACCAGAGCATGATCAAACAATGGTTAAGCGAACGGCTGGAGGAGGAGTTCCGCGGCAGCCAGTTCCGGAGCCACGAACACCGCGCGAATAATGGTTAAGACCCATCCAGTCGGTCGTCCGGCCTTCGGGCGGAGCGCATTCACCATCGTGGAGATTCTGGTGGTGATCGCGATCATGGTTATTCTTGCGGCGCTGGTGGTTGGACTGGCCGGCCCGGTCCAGGACAAGAAGGTCGTGACCCGCACGCAGACCCAGATCAACCAACTCGTCACGCTGATTGACACTTACAAGGCGCGCTTGGGGGTTTATCCGCCCGGGAACCCGAACAATTTCATCAACCCGAGCAACACGTCGTTGTTCTACGAACTGGCTGGGGCGGTCATTCTGCCGGGCGGGGAGTTTGAGACGAAGTTTGCGACGGTTACTCCCGCCGCGTTGACCGCGGCGTGCGGTGTCGGCGGTCTCGTCAATTCCGCCTCGGGCAATCCCGAGGACAAGGCTGGCATTTTGCGGCTGCTGCCGAAGATCGCTCCCGATGAGACGAACACGATCACCGTCGGGGGCGCGAGCGTGGTGGTGTTCGTGGCGGCATCAGAAGGTCCGAACGGAGGCAGGATAAACCCCATCTTTTACCGTGTCGGAACCAACGGCGCGCACAACCCCACGACCTACGACATTTGGGCCGAGGTCAAAGTGCGCTCCGGCACCAAGATCATTGGAAACTGGAAAGATTGATTTATGAAGACTCTCAAGGAAATGCCGGCTGCGCTCCATCTCCCGGTGGCGTGGATGAATGAAGGCTGGGCCAAGGCGGTGACGGTGCGCCGTCCTCGCGCCGCCAGGCCGCGTGCGACTTGTTGCGGTGCCGGACGCCGCCGTCTTGTGGTTCCGCGCACGTCCTCGCGGGCGCGTTTGCGCGCGGGCTTCACGTTGATCGAACTGCTGGTGGTGATTGCCATCATTGCGGTGCTGGCCGGCCTGCTTATCCCCACCGTCGCCATTGCCAAGAGCAAGGCGAAGATCAAGATGGCCAAGCTCGACACGCAGAACATCGCCAGTTGGGTCGCCTCGTACCAGAGTGATTACACCATCGCGCCGACCGGCACGAACCTGGCCTCGGCCAATGCCGATGCCAGCTTCACCAACGGCAACGCGGAGGTGATGATCATCCTGCTCGATCAGGACGACGCGACCAGCGCCTACTCCTATAACCCGAACCATCTGCGCAACCCGCAGAAGCACGCTTACGCCAGCGCCGTCCATCGTGCGCCAAACAACACGTCGGCGGGGCTCGGGCCGGACTTCAACTTCCGCGATCCGTGGGGCAATCCTTACATCATCTCGTTCGACCTGAATTACGACAACATCACCTTCGACTCGGTTTATGGGCCGGTCACCGCGCCGGTGTTGATCTGGTCGCGCGGCCCGGACGGAAAGTTCGCCGTGCCTGGAACGCCGGGGCCGGCCGCCGAAGGGTTGCCGGAGAACAAGGACAACGTCCGCAGTTGGAAATAGGGGAAACCGCCGTGCGCCTCCCGCAAACATCACCAGCCTCGATACGTGGCGCCGTGCGCCGCGCGGTGGCGTTCACGCTCATCGAATTGCTCGTGGTGCTGGCCATCATCGGACTCATCCTCGCCCTCAGCCTGCCGAACATCCGGAGCATGAGCGAGGGCCGCGTCATCGAGGGCGCCACGCGGCAGTTGATGGACGACCTGGCGCTCGCGCGGCAGCAGGCCATCGCTCACCGCAGCACCGTGGTGGTGATGTTCATCCCGCCGGGTTTCGCCACATACGACTGGTCGATTTATCCTGCCACCGCGCAAACCAATCTTTACCGCCTCGCCGCCGGGGCACAGACCAGCTACACGCTCTTCTCCGCCCGTTCCGCGGGGGACCAGCCGGGGCAATACACCCGGCGTTTCATTGGCGAATGGCGTTCGCTGCCGGAGAAATGCTTCATCTCCGCGCGTCCGTTCAACGGCTCCATGACCACGGGATTTTACACCAACCGGTTCCCGTATCCCGACCTCACGACCGCGATTTCGGAGGATCTGCCATACATCGCCTTTGGTCCCAGCGGGCAGCTCGTCTATCTCGACGGCAACTGGAATCCCAGGCCCGGCGGTGGTCGCGATGTGGACATCCCAATCGCCAGTGGCGTGGTGCTTTACACGCGCAATCCGAATGGCTCGCTCGCCAGTTGGATGGCGCAGGAAGTTCCGGTGGGCAACGGCACCAACAACATCATCCACATCGACTGGCTGACCGGCCGCGCGCAACTCATCCGGCCTGACGTGACCAAGCAATGAAACCGCGCCTCCAAAACCGCCAACGCGCCTTCTCGCTCATCGAGGTGGCCATCGCCCTGGGTGTCATCGCGGTGGCGCTGGTGGCGATCATTGGTGTGCTGCCCGCCGGCCTTCAGGTCCAGCGAGACAACCGGCAGGACACCATCATCAACCAGGACGCGGCCTATCTCATCGAGGCCATTCGCGGCAGCGCCGAGAACATTCCCGACCTGCGCGATTTCGCTGAGGTCGTCGATGGCGGGCAGGTGGGCGGACTGACCACGGCCGAGGTCATTGCCCGCATGTCCGAACCCAACGGCACGCACTCGAACGTCTTCCGGTCCATCAGCGGCTCGGCCGCCTTGCGCGGGCCGGGTGTGCCGACGTTCCGTTACATGGTTTTTTCCGAAGTGCGCCCGGTGCCCTCCGCCACAGTGAATCCTGACCTCACGTATAACGGGCTTTCCTACACCAATGAGATGGCCGCGCACCTTTACGAAGTGCGCCTTTCCTTTCTCTGGCCGATGAACGCCAACGGAACCGCGCTCCCGGATATTTTTCAAAAGCAGGTGGTTCGCACCGTCATTGCCGGCAAGTGGGATTCCACCGCGCGCGTCTTCAACCTCTCGGAGTTCCAGCCATGAAGACCCGCCGCCAGTCCGCCTTTTCGCTCGTTGAGATCATGGTCGCGGTGACGCTCCTCGCGCTCATCGTCATCGGGCTCATCTCCGTTTTCAGCCACACCCAAAAGGCCCTGCGCGGCGCCCACAACCAGACGGATGTCCTCGAGGGCGCGCGCGCCACAGTGGATCTCGTCAGCCGCGACATTTCCGCGCTGTCCGCCTCCGGCGACACCAACACCATCAACCTCCACTGCACCAACATCACCGTCCTCAAGTTCCCGCTTCCCTCCGGCGGTAATCAGACCAACGTCCTTCAGGATCTCTACGTGCTTTCCCGCGAGAACGACATCTGGACGGCAACCGGCTATTTCATCGACGTGCGTGGCGCGGGCGTGGGGACGCTCTACAGGTTCTCGACCAACGGCTACCTGGGCAACACCAACTTTGGCCCGCTGTTCTACGACTGGTTCCTGTCCTTCTCAAATGCCGTGGTCAAGGAGGCGCATCGCGTGACGGACGGCGTGGTGCATTTCCAGACGCGGATCTTTGACGAGCGCGGCGCGATCTACGAGCTGCCATACTCGCCCGAGCACGCCACCAACTCCTTCTACGCGGACAACGTGGGCTACGGCCCGGACGGTTACGTGTTCAAGGGCCAGTGTCTGCCGGCCTACATTGAACTGGAGCTTGGCATCCTCGAGCCGGAGACCACGCGCAAGTTCAACGCCATCGCGGCGGGTAATTCCGCCGGGGCGCAGGCGTTTCTTTCGCAGCAGATCGGGCGCGTCCACCTGTTCCGCCAGCGCATTCCGGTGCGCAACCACTCCCAACCCCCGGCCTTCAACTGATGAATCGTCGCTCGTCCCAACGCGGTGTCGCCCTGGTCATCACGCTGATCATGCTCGCCCTGGTCACCGTGGTGGCGATCCTCTTCCTTGGCATCGCCCGGCGGAACCGCGCGGGCGTTTCGCTGCGCGCCAGCCAGACCGACGCCGAACTCGCCGCCGCCGCCGGTTTCGAGCGCGCCAAGGACGACGTGGTTGCGCAGATCATCGCCAGCGGAAACCTGATGGGCTTCGATCTCACCGTTTCGCAGGGCTACGATCGTCCGCCGTTCAGCAACAACCCGATGCGCGACCCGCGTGGCGACACCAATGGTCCCGTGGTGGTGAACACCAATCGCGGCGTGTTCACCGGCCCGCCGGACCCGCGCTTCTATCTCGATCTGAACCGCGACGGCCTCTATCAGCCGAGCTTCACGGAGATCACCACCAACACCTCCGGCGGCGCGGGCACCATCCATTTCAACCGCGTGGCCGGTGATCCGGAGTGGATTTTCATTCCGGACAAACTTGGCCAGCCCTACGGCCCGAACAACAAGTTCATCGCTCGCTTTGCCTACATCGTGATGCCCGCGGGCAAGGCGCTGGACATCAACTCGATTCACAACACCAACGCCCCCGTGGCGCTCGCCGCGAACCGCCCGCGGTTCTGGCGTAACCAGGGCGCCGGCTCGTGGGAGCTGAACCTCGCCGCGCTTTTTCACGAAACCGATCCCAACGTCTGGACCTACAACTACAACTCGTTGGCCGTCCCGCCGGTCATCTCGGGCAGCGCCTTCACCAACGCCCACGCCATCGTCAGCTACCGCTACAATGACAACGGCAGCGGCGTGAAGGTGGATCCGGCTGCGCCTTCGCTTCAGAACATGCTCACCGCTGTGGGC
>CAYQWK010000221.1:0-9776 GCA_964420805.1 uncultured Bifidobacteriaceae bacterium
GTTGGTGTTGCCGGCGCGGGTGATGGTGAACTCGGCGTTGTCCGGGCCGGTCTCGCTGCCGGTCGCGTCGGTCGCGATGGCGGTGACGAACTGAGCATCGTCGTCAGCAAGGTTCACCGTGCCGGAGTTCGGCGCCGAGACGATATAGTCCACATTGGTGAGCAGCGTGAGCGTGACGCTTTCGGCGGGTTCCAGCAGCGCATCGTCAATCGGCGTAATGCGGACGGTGACGTTGCTGGAGCCGGCCGCGAAGTTGGTGACGCCGCCAAGGGAGCTGTAATCCACGCCGTTCGAGGCCGTGCCGGTGAGCGCGTAATAAACGGTGAGCGGATTCGTCAGGTCGCCGACGCGCGAGAGAAGGAAGTCGCCGGTGTCCGCCGGCTCAGCGGCGGCCGCATCCGGGACTGTGACGAAGACTTGCTGGAGGCCGCCGGGGAGCGGAGTCGTGGTGCCGAAGAACATCACGTCCTCGATGCGCAGGAAATCGGAGCCGGACTGGGTGTCGCCATGCACGTAAACACGGAACTCGACCGGCGCGGTCTGGTTGGTGAAGGCGGCGACGGTCAACGAATTGGAGAGCGTGTCCCAATTCGTCGAGTTGCCAACGACGGTGAAGGCCGCGAGGTCCGCGCTAAAGCCGTCGAGGCTGGAGCGAACGGTCCAGGTGACCAGGTTGGTGAGGTTGGTGCTGGTCTGCGAGCGCACCTTCGCGGAAACGCCGCTGAGGTTCAGGTAATAGCCAAGGTTCGGCGCGAGCGTGAAACTGAAGTAATCGCTGGCGGCCATCGCTTCGCTGAGGCTGTTGCTGGTCGCCACGGCGCGCAGATAAATGCACGAGGGCGCGGAGATGAACTGCGAGGTGCCATAGCCGTGCAGGTTGGTGCCGTTGTTCGCCCCGAACGGCGCGAAGCCCGCGCCGGCGGCAGCGTTCTGGCCGGTGACATTCGGATTCAAATTCGTGGCGGCAGCGACAGCGGAAAGCGATGCGGCTGAATTGTTATTCTCGTTGAAGAAATAAGCGGCGAGCGTGTTGGCTGGGATGCCGTCCAAATCGTCGAGCAGGTTGACAGTCGCATTCGTGGGGGCGGCGAGCGAGTACCCGGAGCCGGCGAACTGGAGGATGTTCAACGTGACGGTCTCGGTGCCCTCGGCGGCGCTGTCATCCAACGGCACGATGGTGGTGTTCACGGCGGTGACTCCCGCTGGAATGACCACGTAGCCAAGATCGTTGTCGTAGTAGTCCACCTCGTTGTTCGCCGTGCCGGTGAAGTAAAAGAAGGCGTACACCTCCGAGTTCGTGTCGCCGCTGCGCGTGATGGTGAACGTGCCGGTGTCCGTGCCCGGCTCGCTGGCCGTGGCGTCGGGGGCGGTGACCGTAATGAGCACGGGCGGATTGGTCGCGGCGTCGATGCCGATGATCAACTCGGGGCGGTGGTTCACGGTGGCGTTGGCGTCGTCCTTGATGCGGCAAAAATTGTCCGAACTGCTCTCGGCCGTGCGCTTGAGAAGCAGGTTGAGGTTGGGTGTGGCGTTGGTGAACGCATCCCGCACCGCCTGCACGAGCAAGTCCGGGCCGCTGCTGCCGTCCGACCAGAACCAGCCGGGGCTGCCCCACGCCTCGTTCGTGGGCGAAAGCCGCGAGGGGACGAGAGCCCGCTGCCGCAATTCCGTGCCGACGAGTCCGCCGGAGTTCGTCGAGTCGCCGTGCGGGTTGTGCCAGATCGCGGCGCTCTCGGTGAACGGGCGGGTGAGATGGACGGACGATCCGAAGGCGGACCCGGAACCCGCGCCGGTGTTGTGGGTGAGAATCAGTTGCACACTGTCGATCCGAGAGAAATTCGTGCCGACGATGTTCGTTAGATAGCTCAGGTTGAAGGAGAGCAGCGGGTGATGCCGTGTGCCTGAGACCTGGGTGCCCAGGATCATCTCGCTGCCGTCCTTGATCGTGTTGCTCTGACTATCGCTCCGCACGTAAGTGGCGCCCATGGTATAGCCGGCATCGATCAGGGTCCCAGTCACGCCCACGTTCGTGTCGCTGCCCATACGCAGGTCGCCTTCCTGAAAGCTCACAAACGTGGCGGACCACGCAGGCATGGCGCAGGTCAGGACCAGAACGAAGACCGCGACGCGCGGCGCGATGGGCACGGTGATGGACGGGAACAATGTGTTGCTTTGTTTCATAATGGTCTGCTGTCTGTTGGTCATCCGCGTGGTGAAATCAGGGTTGAACATTCTGGCCAGGTTGGGGCGCGGACAGAATGTTCGCGCTCCGTCCCGTGCTTCGCCGGTTGGTCGGTCGCGGCCTCACGGCAAGTCACGCGTCCGGTAGAAGTCGTCGCTGCCGGAAGGCGTGTTCGTGAAGATCAAGGTTCCAGTGCCACCTGCCGTGTTGGTGAGAATCGGGATCCATGGGATCGGATTCGTCAAATAATGGGTCCAGTCGAGCGCGTAGGTGTAACCAGGAATGCCCTGATAAGTAAGGCGCACATCGCCGTTGCCGAGGGTTTCAATGCTCACCCGGTTGAAATTCGATGTCTCCGGGAACAGCGACATGCTGACCGTGGCCACGGCAGTGCCTCCGCGACCGTCGCTGACCACATAAGTAAAGAAGTCGTTCGAGCCGGTCACAGGCCCGGTGTAAACCAGCGTGTTGGTCCCGGTCAGGCTGGCCGTGCCACCGTTGGTGGGCGAAGTCACGGAGACAATCGAGAGCGTGTCTCCATCGGCGTCAGTGTCGTTGCGCAGCAGCTTGCTGATGTCCATGACCATGGTGGCGCCGTTGATGCAGCCGGCGGTGTGGTTGTTGACCAGCGGCACGCGATGGACCACGAGCCGTCCAAGCGTGGCGAGCTGGTTGGTGTCCCAAGCCAGTGCCGGGGCGCCGTTCGGACTGGCCGGCGTGACAGAAGCAAACTGTCCGCTGTAAGCCGTCGCGCTGAAGACATCGAAACTGTCCCCGGCTGCCAGGGCCGCACCGAGGTTGGAAACCTCCAGCGCCCCGCCCATCGTCAACGTGGTGAGGCCCGTCACCTGGTCGCTCGTTTGCGCCGCAGCACGATTCACTTCAATGCGCGCCGTCCCGCCGAGGCTGAGCGTGTTGCTGACAACGAACGTGCCAATGTTCGCCGTGCCAGGCGCGAGGAAGGCGCCGGCTTGGATGGTCACGGGGCCGGAGATGACGCCCGTTCCGCCGAGCGTGCCGGCGGTGACGAGCGTCGGGCCGGCAAAGGTGTTGACGCCGTTGAGCAGCAACGCGCCCGTCCCCTGCTTGGTCAGGCCGCCACCCGTGGAGGCGGGATCTTCGGTGAAGGCCTGGCCTACAGTAACGTTGATATTCGTGGTGTCGATGACGGCGCCACCGGCGCGAATCCTCGCCTCGGTGAGTCCCTGCATGAACGCGGCCGCGGCATCGCTGGCGCTGGGCTTGAGCGTGCCGCCGTCGAAGTTGAATTCCGCGTCATGATTGCCGGAACCAGTGGTGTCGCGCTGGATGGCGCGGACCACGAGCAGTCCGCCAGCGAGGAGATTCACCGTGCCACGGTTGCAGGTGTTGCCGAGCAGCACCTTGCCGTCGGTCGAGGCGACGCCGGGCGTCGGGAACATCAATGTGGCTGCAATGTCGAAGATGTTCGTGCCCGTGGAATTGTTCGCGTTGCCCGCCCGCAGCACACCCACCGCGTTGGTGACGACAACGAGGGAGTTGTTTGTCAGCACGAGCCGGGTGATGCCGTTGTTGTTCACCGCCACCGTGCGGATCGACCCGCCGTTCGTCCATGTGACGCCGTCAACGATCATGGTGCCGGCCTGCACCTCAATGGGTGAAATCCAGTTCACCAGGTTGCTTTGAATGACCAGTGTCTCCGGGCCGAGTTTTGCGGCCACGCCGCCGAGGGAAACAACCGACGGGCCGGTGATCGTGAGGGGCACGTTGTTCGTCAGGTTCCGGTTGCCGGCCGCGAAATCCAGCGGGCCGGCCAGCTTGATCGCGCCGCCGCCCGTCACGCCGAACCCGGAACTGACGGCGATGCTGACCGCGTTGGTGACGGTGCGCGGTGTCGCGCCATCGGAGGCCAGTGTGCTCGAAGCCAGCGTCACCGGGCCCGAGCCGAGCGCGTTGTCCGCCCCAAGTTGGAGCGTGGCGTTGGTGATGGTCGTGCCGCCCGAGTAGGTGCTGGCGTTGTTGCGCAGGACTTGCGTCCCGGCCCCCGTCTTCAGGAGCGCCACTTTGCCGCTTGGGCCGTCATCAATCCGGCCCGAGAAATCACCGGAGCTGCCGCCATTGCCGACGCTCAACGTGTTGGTCGTGCTGCTGCCGGTCGAGTTGGTGATGACGCCGCCGCCGCTGAGTGCCCCGGGCGAGGCGCTGAATCCGTTGAGATCCAGCAGGGCCTCGTTGGTCAACGGGGCGGCCGGCAACGCGGCGAGGGCGGCCAGCTTGAGCGCGCCGGACTTCACATGCGTATAGCCGGCGAAGGCATTGTTCGAGACCGCGAGGGTCAGGGTGGCCGCGCCGTCCTTGATCAATCGCGCCGAGCCGCGAATCGTGTTCGTTCCACCGCTGTTGCCGAAGGTGTAGTCCACCGCGTTGTTGGACACGGCGAGAACGAACGGCTGCACGTTGGTGGCAAGCGTCACCCAGTTGGTGCCGTTGTTGTTTGTGACGGAGTCGTCAAAAACCACATTGAGGCCGTTGAGGAACACGCCGGGCTGGGAAAGGGCGCGGTCGAACCAGTTCGTGGTCTGTCCGATGTCCCAGCCCTCGGCCGGAACCCCGTTGGTCTGGCCGAGCCAGACGAGAGACGGCACGGAGTCAATCACGAGGTCGATGGAACTGGTCAGCAGGTTGGTCTCAATGTGCGCCGACACGCCAGAGGGCAGCGAGTTGGTCACGAAGTCACCCGTGCCGCTGATCGAGTCATAATCAATGAGCTGGATGCTGCCGACCGACAGGCCGAAGCCGGAGAGATTCAGGGAAACCGTGCCGCCAAGAACGAGATTGGTCGCACGCAGAACCGGCCCGGCGGGATTGCCTGAAATCAGGGAAATCTCCAACGCCTTCGGATTCGATCCGGAGAACGTGAGGTCCGAGCTGGTATAGGTGCCGCTGGTCGCCGGGAGGTTCAACACAAAGGTGGCGTTGTCATTCACGGTAAGCGTGCCGCCGCCGAGATAGTTTGGCGTCACAATCAAACGTCCGGCGCTGACGAGCGTTGGTCCGGAGTAGGTGTTCGTGCCGCTCAGGGTCATTTGACCGCCCGCCACGGTGACGCCCACCTTGCGCGTGCCCAAGCCGAGCGTGTCTCTGATGACTCCGGAGAATGTGTTGGTGGTATTCGCTCCACCGCCGGAGCCAACCATGAGGATCGAGTCGGCGGTGGTGCTGCTGCTGCCGATCGTCTGGACGCCGACGGAGGTGGTTGTGGCGACATGGACGCCCGCGATGTCCGGGCTGGTGCCATTAAGGTCGAGGGTGGCGTTGAGGGCATTGCTGCCCATGATGACGCGATACCCGGCGGTCAGCCGGTCATTGCCGCCCGCCAGACGCAGCGTGCCGCCAGCAAGTTGAAGATCGGCCGTGTAATTGTTCGCCGCGCTGAAGACGGTCGTGCCGTAGTCGGAGGCCGATACCGAACTGCTGCCGTTGCGGATGATAAGCGAAGTGTTGCCCGTAATCTGGCCGGCGATTTCAAGCGTGCCGTTGGTCTGCGCGCCGAGACGGGTGTTGACGCCGGTGGGAAAGACTGGGCCATTCCAAACTGCCGTGCCGCCGGCCATGGACTGCAAGCCGCCCACGTTGTTGCCGCCGTCACCAGCGATTGTGAGCGTCTCGCCGCTGACCGTCACGCCATTGGCCAGTTCGATGCGGCCGGCGCTCACGGTCGAACTGCCCGCCGTGGTGCCAAAGGCGCCGTTGTTGTTCACGCGCAACGCCCCGGCGCTCACCGTGGCGTTTCCGGCGAAGGTGTTCGCCACGTTCAGAGTCATCGTGCCCGAGCCGGCCTTGGCGATGCCGCCCGCGCCGCCCAGGCCGGTGTTGAAGGTGATGTTGTTTCCGCCGTCATCGAACGTGACCGTGGCGCCGGAGGGAATCGCCGAAAAGCGCGCGGACAAATCCTCGTTGTTGTTCGTCCACTTCAACCCGGAGGTACCCGCGAACGTGATCGTGCCCGCGGTGGAAAGGCCGTTGGTGACGAAGATGATTGTGCCGTTGCTGAGAGTGGTGCCGCCGTTGTAGCTGTTGCTCACCGCAAGGAACAAACTGCCGCTGCCGCTCTTGTAGAGGCCGCCGTCGGTACCGCCCACGCCGTTGAACAGGGGCTTGCCAATGCCGACGTTGAAGGCCTGTGAATCAAGTTTCAGGCCGCCCGCCTGCACGTTGAGCGTGTCCACAAGAACGAACGCCGGCGTGGACGCCAGTGCGAGAAGCGTGCCGCCGTTGAAGTTGTTGGTGGAGTTGACCGGCGAACCAAGGTCGGACAACACCTTCACGGCAAGGACGCCCCCGTTCAGGTTCACGGTTCCATTGCCTGTGGAACCCACGGCATCCCCGAGATTGAGTGTGTCCACGGAGAAGTTGCCGCCGTTCACGTTCAACGTGGCGGTCGCCCCGCCGAGCGGCGCCACGATCCGTTTCGCACCGAAGTTGGTGAACACGTAATTGCCGCCGGTGATGGTCACAACGCCCGTACCGCCCGCGTTGGCAACGACGTCCGCGGCGCCCGCCCGGCTTTCCCACGTTCCTCCCGCGATGATCATGCTGCTGTACTGGCCGCTCCCGTTTGCCATCACCAACGCCCGCAGCGTGGCGCCGTTGGTGAACACCGTGGTGCCATAGTCCGCGATGTAGGACATCGGAAAGCCTGTCGTCGGGTGATTGGTCACGTTGATTCGCCCAAAGGTGACCGTGCCGGTCGGGGCGATGGAGCTGTTGCTCCAGTTGGCGGAGTTCTGCCAGTTCGTGTCGGAAAGACCGCGCCACGCGTAGATCGCCTGCGCGTTCACGCGGAGGGTGGCGCACCCGGCGAAGGCGGCAAAGGCGATGCAACGGAATAGGGTTGTGGTGTTCATGAAATTGGAGGTCTTAGCGAATTTGTCCGCGCGGTCCCGAGTACCGCTCCGCCAAGGTGGCGACACTCGGGACGGAGCGAACAACGTTCAGGTTCATTCTTGCGCTTGGGTAAGCCCCAATTTTTTAGCAGGGCTCCGCGCGCGACGCCAAGTGAAGTTTGCGGTTCTTTTCCTGCGAATTGCGCCTGAAAGCGATGCGCTCACGGCATCGAAATAACGTAGAACCGTCGCGGTGAGTTGGTCGCCATCAAGTCGTCAAAGGTGACGGCGTTGGTGGAAAAGACGCCGTTGGCCAGCGCCATCCAGTTTGCCAGGGGAAGCGCCACATCATCGCTGGCCCGCAGCGTGTAGCCCTGACCGGGGCTGCCGGTGAAGCGCAGTCGCTGGTTGCCATCCGGCAGCGGCGTGATCTCCGCGAAGAGCGGCGCGGCCGGGCCGTAGGTGAACGTGGCAGCAGCGGTCGTATCCACGTCCGTCTTCAACCGCACCCAATGCGCAGAGTAGCCGTCCGGGAAGATGTGCTTCACCGTCTGGCCCGGCTGCACGGTGAAGCGCGCGTATTCGCTCCACGAATTGTCCGCCGCAAAATCCACCTCGACTGTAAACGTCACCGGTTGTGTGGCGGCGTGGGAAAGCTCCAACACCTTCCGTTCGTAACCGAACATCAGATACGGGTCGCTCGGCGTGCCGGCGATGACGGCGGAATTGCTCCACGGCCCGCCCGCGCCGGCGGGCACGCCCATGCGCCAGAGATCATCGACATCCCCGAACCACAGCGCCGCCTGGCCGTCGTCGCCGCGAATGACGTGAACATCGTTCGTCGCGCTGGAAGCGAGACCCGCGATGACAAACAGCCCGCGCCACGAGGCGAAATCGCTGATGTGTCGGTTGTGGGTCGCCACCGGACGCACGCGGCGAAAGCCTCCGGAGGCGGCATAGGGCAGTTCGTAGAACGTGCCGTGCGCATTGAAGATCTGGCGCTCGGTCACAACCTCGCGTGCGCCCCGTGGCCAGCCGGAGGCGAACGCAACGTCGTAGGCCGCGGAACCTTTTGGCAGCCGGAACCGGTTGCCGCCCTCGACATAAATCACCGACGCGGCATCAACGGTGAAAGCCGCGTTCGACAGGCTGTAGGTGGACCGAAGCGTCGACTCCGCCGTGGTGTTGGTCGTCCGGCGCAGTTGCAGGCCGCCGCCGATTTCGTAGTAGGCCGTCCCGTTGAGCGCCCCGCCGGCGTCAATCCGGCTGGCGGCAAACTGCAGCACGCGCGCCTCGCCGCCGCGCGGGCGCAGGATGCCGTCGCTCAACGCCGCGCCATTGGTCGCGGGCGCAAGTCCGGCGAACAAATCCGGCGATGGCGCGCGCGCGGGATTTCCAAGGTGCCAGTAAGCCGTGACATTCGGAGCAGAGCTGTCAGGCACCAGTCGGATCCATTCCGTTTGGAGCGAGGCTGGCAGCAAATGCCACGCGTAACCGCCGGCGGGCACGGAGATATTCGTCAGCGTCTGCCACGCGCCGCTGCCGGTGTCGTGTTCAAGGGTGAACGTCACCGGGCCTGCTGCGCCATGGGTCAGGTGCAGCACGCGGCGTTGGAATCCGGCCACGAGAAAGGGGTCGCCGGGCACGCCGTTGGTCACCGCGTCGTTCTTCCATGGCCCGCCGAAGCCCGCGGACGCGCCCCATTGTTCCAGATCGCTGAGTTGCCCGAACCACGGCGCGGAATGCGACTGCCCGGCCCAGATGTTGCCACCGGTGGTCGAGGCGTCGTCGCGGCCCATGGCGAGCCGCCCGTTCCACCAGCAATAATCCACCGGCATTTTCAGGTGCGTGCAATGCGGGCGGAGGCCCGCTGTGTTCGCGGCGGAAAACGTCCTTGGAAAATCATAAAACAGCCCGTGCATGTGCATGAGCATCCGGCCCTCGTGAATCTCGCGAATGCGCGGCCATTCAGTGAACCAGCCGTGGTCGGCGTCGTGGGTGTAACTGCCCTTGGGCAGGCGGAAGGTCCGCCACGCGCCGGACTCGAACAGTTTGAGCATCACCGACCGCGCGTCCCAGCCCAGCGCCCAGAGCCGGTCATCCTCCGGCGTGTTGCCGAAGATTCCGCCCGGCCCGGTCAGTTCGGTGAACTTCGCCGCGTGGACCGTGCTCCAGTTCGTGCCGTCCCACGAGGCGAGCACGCCGCCGGTTCCGTTGTTGGAAAAGAAGAGCCGCTGTTGCGAGCTGTAGAGGCCCTTGCCATGCGCGCCCGGCAACGCCGCCGCCTGCTGGCCCACGCCGGGTGCGGTGTTCATGTCGTGATAAAGCTCCGCGGGCGCGAGCGTGTTCACGTCCACCTCGTAAAGCCCCTCCTCCATGGTCGCGATGTAGATCTTGTTCGTGGGATCCGTCATATGGCGGGCCGAACCGGTGAGCCGGCCGCGCATCGTGGCCGGCGGCACCACGCGCACCGCGCCGTTCGTGTCCACAAAGTACGGGCCGATGTTCAACTGCTGCGACTCGCGGTGAATCATCCGGTTCGCGTGTGTGCCGCCCACGCTCTCCGGGCGCGCGACCAGCGTGAGGTTGGTGTCCAAGGTCCACAGCTTGTCCGTGCCCGCGCCGGCGACGTGCGGGGGATAGGTGACGAACCACAGCCGGTCTGCCCACGGCGCCACCGCGCCGCAGCTCGTCGGAGAATGGTTCAAGCGGCAGAACGGACTCGATGT
>CAYQWK010000222.1:0-7377 GCA_964420805.1 uncultured Bifidobacteriaceae bacterium
GCGTACATGAGCAGGCCGAGGATCAACTGCCGCATGCTGCTCTTGCAACTGGTCAGGCGCGCCTGCTCCTTGGCCCCGGCCAGCGCGGGCAGCAGCAGCGAGGCAAGAATGGCGATGATCGCAATCACCACCAGCAGTTCGATCAACGTGAACGCGCGCCGAAGGCTTGCGGACAAACATGGGCGGATCGCTTTCATGGGCACTCCTATTTCGGCTCGTTGACGATGAAGTAGCGCGGTGCGTTGGTGACCATGCTGCCGGCCGTGATTCGCGCCACTCCGCCGGTGAAGGTCATGCTGTTGGTCAGCTTCGTCCATTGCGTCACGGCGAGGGAGAGGTTCGTCGTCACCCGCACTTCGAGGTTTGTGAACTGGTTCGAGACTACCGGCACGCCGGTCGTCGAGCGGATCGTCAGTTGCACCTGGTTCGATGCGGTCAATTCCGGCCGATCCAGCCGCAACGACGGAACCGACAGGTCGAACGCCGCCACGTAGGCCGTGCTGCGCACGTACACGCGTCCGTCTGCCACCACCGGCATGTTCCAACATTTGTTGGTCGGATCTGAGTAACCTGGAACCGCGGTGAACCGCGCCAGTTCCACCAACGCATTCGTGTCCGGCCGGATCAACACCAGCGCGCCGCGCTCGGTGAGCGTGACGATGTGGTCATCCACCAGCATCGGACTGCATCGACCAAAATTGTTCACGGTCCACTTCACGGTGCCGGGCCGGATGTCCACACACTTGAACTGCGCGTTCACGCTGTCGAACGATTGGATGCCGAAATGGCCGTAGAGAAATCCACCGCGCACCACGGGCGTCATCCAATGCGCCGCCGGATTGTTGGTTGCCCAGAGCCGCGTCACGCTCCACGTCCCATTCGACAAGCCAATCCGCACAGCCATCGATCCCATACCGTAGGAATGCGCTCCGGTGATAAAAACCACGTCCTGATCGACCACCGGCGAGGACCCCAGCGAGGTGCTGAAGGCCAGAGCGTAGTTGGTCCGCCAAAGGAGCGCGCCGTTCGATGTGTTGACGGAAACAAGCCCGTACTGCGTCGCGAACACCGCCTGCCGGACGCCGTGAATCGTGGCCAGGGTTGGTGTGGCGTGGGTGCTGTATTCATTCTGGGACCGCCACGCGACCGTGCCGTCGGCGGGTCGCAAGGCCAGCAAGGACTGCGACGGGACATTGATGTTTATGAACAGCAAATTGCTCTCAATGACCGGCGACGCCGCGCTCTGCCACGGAATGAGCGCGCTGCCAAAGGCCGTGACCATGTTGTTCGACCATGTCACCGAGCCGTTTGTCGCATCAAGCCGCAGGACATTGAGCTGTGAGGAGATGACGAACACCGAGCCGTCATGCACCGCGGGCGTCGAGCGCGGGCCGTCGTCGTAGCCCACTCCGCCGTGGGGATAATCCGCCGCCCCGATCACGGTGGACCAAAGTTGCGCTCCATTGGTTGCGTTCAGCGCCACGCAAATCTCCACGTCCTGCCCGCCCACCAACCGGCGCGCCAGGGTGAACACACGTCCGTCCACCACCGCCAGGCTGCCGAGGCCGTTGGCCAGCACGATGCGCCAAAGCGGATTGGTCACTGAACCGGTCCATTGCTTGTTGAGACGGTCGGTAGAAATGCCGTCACCGGTGGAGCCGCGAAACCGGGGCCAAGCCGCGGCGGGTGTGGAAATCGGGGCAAGAGACGCGATCAATGCGGCAAAGATGAGGCCGCGAATCCAGCCATGAATTGGTATTGATCCATGCATCTGATTCCTATGCGGCCACATTGTGGCTCAACTTGAACGAACTGCAAGCGACGGACTTGGCGCATGCCGCAGTGTTCCGCCAGGGTTCGATGTTCCACCCGCGATTCAGCGTAGAACGCATCATTTGGCTGAAGCTCCCCCAAGACCGGCGCGTCCAGTTCCACCAGACAACTCCGTGACCAAAGTGAAAGCCCAATTGAAGTCCCGTTTCCACGCCGTCTGCCTCGCGTTCCTAGCCGCGCCCGCTGCGAGTGTCGCCGCGCCCGGTGCTCCATTCCGCGCCTTCATTGAACAGCATTGCCTTGAATGCCACGATGCTGACGTGAAGAAGGGAAACCTCGACCTCAGTTCGCTGGCCTTCTCGCCCGCCAACGCCACCAACTTCAGCCAATGGGTCACCATCCATGACCGCGTGGCCGACGGCGAAATGCCGCCGAAGAAGAAGGCGCGTCCGTCCGCCGCGGAACTCTCCTCATTCCTCAGCCCTCTTGCGTCATCCCTTTCCGCAGCCGACCAGGCGCGAATTGACAGCGAGGGCCGGGCAACCCGCCGGCGCCTCAACCGCTTCGAGTATGAGAACGCCCTGCGCGATTTGCTGCACGCCCCGTGGCTGCAAGTCCGCGACTCCCTTCCCGAGGACGGCGAGGCGCACCGGTTCAACAAGATTGGCGAGGCGCTGGACATCTCCCATGTGCAGATGGCGCGCTATCTCGCCACGGCCGACCGCACATTGCGCGAGGTGATGGCCACGCAGGCCGCGAAACCGCCCGCCAACATCACCCGTTATTACGCGCGCGACCAGCGGAGCTTCACCGGGCCGATGAAGTTCAGCGTCTTCAACACCGCGCCCGAACGCGCCACGTTTCCGGTGCTCGGCTTTCAGGGCCAGCCCGATGTGCGCGCCGGCAAGGCCCCGATCACCAGCACCAACCCCGCGATCCGTGAACTTGAAGGAGTGGGCGTCGTTGCCAGCGCCTACGAACCAATCGAGCCGAAGTTCGCCAATTTCAAAGCCCCGGTCTCGGGGCGTTACAAACTGCGCTTCAATGCCCATTCCGTCTGGGTCGGCCCAGGTGCCAGCAACAAGTGGTTCATCCCCAACCTCGACGACATCTCACGCGGCCGCCGTGATGAACCGGTCGTGATATATTCCGAAACCCCGCCGCGCCTTCTGCGCTGGCTCGGCAAGTTCGACATCACCCCCGAGCCCGCAATCCACGAACTCGACGTGTTCCTGCTCGCGGGCGAAACCATCCGGCCCGATGCCGGGCGGCTCTTCCGCTCCCGCCCCGGTGCCGGACGCTGGCAGAATCCCCTGGCGGAAAAGGACGGCCAGCCCGGCTCCGTGTTTCGCTGGATGGAAGTGGAAGGACCACTCAACGACCAGTGGCCGCCCGCCGGTCACGCGCTGCTTTTTGGAAACCTCCCGATTGAGGCCAAACGGGCCGTGTCGACGCCGGCCAAGGGAGCCGTTGCCGCCGCCGATGAGGAAGCCGAACGCATCGAGCGAAAGGCCGGACGCAAGTTCGTTCCGGCCAACGGCGTGCAAGTCGTTCCGCGCGATCCGCTCGCCGATGCAGAGACACTGCTCCGCGATTTTATCCACGCCGCCTACCGCCGCCCGATCGGCGACGCCGACGCGAAGCGTTTCCTGCCTGTGACCCAGGCTGCGTTGAAGCAGGGAAACCATTTCACCGATGCCATGATTGGCGCTTACACCGCGGTACTTTGCTCACCGGAGTTCATCTGTCTCGACGAAAAGCCTGGACGCCTCAACGACCACGCCCTGGCGGCGCGCCTCTCGTTGTTCCTGTGGAATTCCATTCCCGACGCGCAACTCCGCCGCTGCGCCGACCGCGGCGAACTGGGCCAACCCGCCGTCCTGCGTGCCCAAACCGAGCGGCTGCTGGCCGATCCACGCTCGCGCCGCTTTGTGGACGCCTTCCTCGACTACTGGCTTGACCTGCGGAAGATTGTGAACACCGCGCCGGACTCGAGCCTCTATCCCGACTATTACCTTGATGACCTGTTGCAGGAATCCGCACTCGAGGAAACTCAGTTGTTCTTTGCCGAACTGCTGCGCGGCAACCTTCCGGCGCGCAATGTCGTCGCTTCTGATTTCGCCATGCTGAACGAACGGCTTGCGGCGCATTACGGCCTGCCGCCCGTCCATGGCATCGCCCTCAAGCGCGTTGCCCTGCCGCGCGATAGCGTGCGCGGCGGATTGATGACGCAAGCCGCGGTACTCAAGGTCACGGCCAATGGAACGACCACCTCGCCCGTCCTGCGCGGTGCTTGGGTTATGGAGCGCATCCTCGGCCAGAAACCACCACCGCCGCCTCCAAACGTGCCTGCCGTCGAGCCAGACATCCGCGGCGCGACCACGTTGCGCCTCCAACTCGAGAAACACCGCACCCTCGAAACCTGCAACACCTGCCATGTGAAGATCGATCCGCCGGGCTTCGCGCTCGAAAACTTCGACGTCATGGGCGGTTGGCGGGAGCGCTACCGCGCCGAGGGCGAGGGCGCCCCGGAGAAAGGCATCGGCAAGAGCGGACAGAAATTTGCCTTTCACTACGCGCTGCCCGTGGACGCCGCAGGTGAACTGCCCGACGGCCGGAAATTCCAAAACATCCGCGAGTTCAAAAAACTGCTCGCCGGCGATGAGAAGCAACTCGCCCGCAACGTCGCCCGGCTGTTGGCCGTGTACGCCACCGGAGCGCCGGTCGGTTTTGCCGACCGCACCCAAATCGAGCGGATTCTCGCCCGCAGCGAGACGTCCGGTTACGGCGTCCGCACCCTCGTTCACGAACTCGTGCAGAGCGATTTGTTCCGCAACAAATAAGCCGTTGACATCCGAAGCGCGAACGTGCAGGTGAAAACACGGTTTACGGTTCAAGCCGAAATCCAGAATGGGAACCGTGAATGCACGCGAAGGAACGAGAATGCCAAAGGCTCTGACCAGCCTTGTCTGGAGTGTGGCTATTTGCCGCCGTCGGGTCCAAGGTGGCAAGGCGCGCGGTGGACTGGCTGCCAGCCTGTTCTGCCGGGCAACGCACCAAACAGCGGAGCGCACAACGCGAGGCTGGGATCTTGCGAGCCGCCGGAAACGACAAGGTTGGTCGTTCCCCCCAAATCAAAACCTTGCTCCGGGCTTGCTCGCCTGTTCACTGGCGAGGTTTCGCCACGACAGCACTTCAACGCCCCGGAAGTAGACTTCACCCAATCGAGGTTCGCACTTTGAACCGTGGCCGCACCCGTGAACGCGCGGCCATCTCTAGTCGAAGGGACTGCCCGCAGCTTGAAAGCGGCAGCTACAGGGCGCGGTTCATGGGTTCATTTCCGGGCGCCGGCGACGCGTTCGAAGATGATGATGTGCTGGCGTGGGAGCACAGAGATCGTTTCCTTCCAACGCAATGGGTGCGGCGCCATCTCGCGACGGACCTGAGCCTCGGTCATGCGGTGCAAGCGTTTGATTGGGACGTTGGGATCTTCCCCCCGGAACTCGACGAACACGATACGGCCACCCGGCTTCAACGCGGTGCATATCGCCTCCATCATCTCAAACGGGAAATCAAACTCGTGATAGACATCGACCATGAGAACGGTGTCCACAGAGGCATGTGGCAGTTTGGGGTCGGTGGTGGTGCCGGGGACGTTCTGGACGTTGGTAACACCCTCGGATTTGAGCCGCAACGAAAGGGCATTGAGCATCTCTTGCTGTATCTCGACAGCCAGCACACGTCCACCGGGAAGGACGCGCTTGGCGATGCGGCGGGTGAAGTATCCCGTGCCCGCGCCAATGTCGGCTACAATCTCGCCGGGTTGGAACTTTAAAGCCTCGACCAGCCTGGTGGTATGCTCCTCGGCATCGCGCTCCGGGCGTTCCAGCCAGTCCGCGGCCTGATGCCCCATGACATGGGCAATCTCGCGGCCCATGTAGAATTTACCAATCCCGTCGCGGTCATGCTCTGCGCGTGTCTCGTATCGCGGAGATTCGGCGGACCCGGCGGGAACCGAACCAAGCCCGAAGAATGCAACGATAACCAAAACCACAACGACCGAAGGAAGCGAGGTACGCATGGAAAAGAAAAAGGCCCTTCCGTCCTTGCGGACAGAAGGGCCGTATTATTCAGCCAATCACGGGTTCTGAATGACCCGGTAGAACCGATGCTGGTTCGTGCGGACATCCTGGATGACTATTGGTCCGCCTGTGCCGGGAACGTTGGTCAGGTTTAGCCAGGTGTACGGATGGGTTAAGCCGAGGAGGTTCAGGTACTGGACCGTGTAGGTCTTGCCCTGAACGCTCGGGAATCCGATGCCGAACTTGTTCTCGATGAGCAGCGGCGAGATTACCAAGGTACTGGTGCCGTTGCTGCAATTGATGATGCATGTGGCCGTGCCCGAGACCTTGGCTCCATTGCAAATGTCGTAGCCAGTGATGGTGACGATGTTGGTCACAAAGCCGTTCACACAGTTGGTGACGAGGAACGAGCCAGTGTATTCCTGATACTCGCCAGGGCTGAGTCCCGGGCACCCACCAATCACCTGGCCGTCGTTGCCCACCAGCACCACATTGCTCAACACGACGTTGCCGGTGTTGGTGTAGATGCCGGAGAAATAAACGGGCTGCCCAACAACAGCCGGGCCAGTCGGACATGTGCGAGTAACCTGGAGTCCAGGGAACGTGATACCCAGACAGACCGCAGTGCGGGTGCGGACGATGTTCGTTCCAAAGCACTTGGTCGTCGCGATGGCAGTAACCATGTCGGCATACGGACCGCAGCAATCATCGCCGATGTTGTAGCTGCCGGTGAACGGCGCCCATTGATTTGGCGCGAGGGTGATCGGGCCAAGGACGTAGGTGTTGCTCACAGGTTCGTCATCGTACACCCAGACATTGCTTAGGGTGATGTTACCGGCGTTGGATACATAACCACTGTAGACGAGCAGACCTTTGAACGGAATCGGATTGGTCGGGCAGAACTTCTCAACCACAAGGCGCGGCCGCGGATCGGCCTGACAACTGGCGGTGGCCTGATGGCTGACATTGCTGCCGCAGATGCTCCGGGCGGTGGCGGTGAGGGTGTCCACGAACGGTCCGCAGGAATCCTGTGGCGTAACATAGCTACCACTGAAGCTGCGCACTTCACCGGGCAACAGGATGACTGGGCCGAAGACCGGCGTGTTGTTGGTCGGCTTGTCGTTCACCACGATAACGTTGGTGAGCGTGGTGTCACCGGAGTTACTTACGGTGCCGCTGAAGACCAACAGGCCACCAGGCGCAGTCGGGCTGGCCGGGCACGCCTTGGTGACGACAATGCGCGGCGTTGTGAACGAGGCGCAGGTTGCGGTAGCGTTGGTGGCTACATTCGCGCCGCAGATGCTGCGGGCGGTTGCGGACAAAGTGTCGATCCACGGGCCGCAATTGTTGAGCGGCGTCGTATAGCTGTTGGTGAAGCGCACAAAGGCACCAGGCGCAAGTGTGACGGGGCCAAGCACCGGCGTGTTAGGCGCGGGTTTGTCGTTCAGCACCACCACGTTAGTCAGCGAGATGTCGCCAGAGTTGCTGATGATGCCAGTGAAGGTGAGCAACTGGCCGGGGC
>CAYQWK010000222.1:7387-9751 GCA_964420805.1 uncultured Bifidobacteriaceae bacterium
TCGGCGGGCAAACCTTCTGAAGGAACAGCCGGGGAGTCGTGATCGATTGGCAGAATTGCTGGCTGCTTGCCGACACCTGCACGCCGAAGCACTTGTCGTTGCCGCGAGCGGTCAGGGTGTCGATCCACGGGCCACAGGAGTCGAGCGGAACCACATAGCTGTTGGTGAACCGCGCGCCGGAACCGGGTGCCAACGTCACCGGGCCAAACACCACCGTGTTCGGGGCCGGCTTGTCATTCACCACCACGACGTTTGTCAGGGTGATGTTGCCAGTGTTGGTCACCGTGCCAGTGAACACCAATGTGCCGCCGGGACTGACCGGCTGGGCCGGACAAATCTTGACCACGGCAATCGACGGAGTGTTCGTCGAGGCACAGTTGCGGGTGTCTGATGAGATTACCTGCACGCCGAAGCACTTGTCGTTGCCGCGAGCGGTCAACGTGTCGGTGTACGGCCCGCACGAGTCGAGCGGCACAACGTAGCTGTTCGTGAATGCCGCACCGGCACCGGGCGCGAGGTTCACCGGGCCAAACACCACCGTGTTTGGCGCGGGCTTATCATTCACCACGACGACATTGGTCAGAGTAATGTTGCCGGTATTCGTCACAGTGCCAGTGAAAACCAGCGTGCCACCGGGCTGCACCGCCGTCGGCGGGCAGAACTTCCGTACCACAATCGACGGGGTATTCGTTGAGGCGCAGTTCTGTACGTTGGTCGAGCTCACCTGCACGCCGAAGCACTTGTCGTTGCCGCGAGCGGTCAACGTGTCGGTATACGGTCCGCAAGAATCGAGCGGCACCACATAGCTATTCGTGAACGCTGCGCCCGCGCCAGGCGCCAGCGTCACCGGGCCATACACCACCGTGTTCGGAGCCGGCTTGTCATTCACCACTACCACATTGGTCAAGGTGATATTGCCCGTGTTCGTCACAGTGCCAGTGAATACCAGCGTGCCACCGGGTTGCACCGCGACAGGGGGACAGAACTTCCGAACCACAATTGACGGTGTGTTGGTGGAGGCGCAACTCTGGCTGTTGGTTGAACTCACCTGCACGCCAAAGCACTTGTCGTTGCCGCGGGCGATCAGCGTGTCGATGTACGGCCCGCAAGAGTCGAGCGGCACCACGTAGCTGTTCGTGAACGCTGCCCCCGCACCAGGCGCCAGCGTCACCGGGCCATACACCACCGTGTTCGGAGCCGGCTGGTCATTCACGACAACAACATTAGTCAGCGTGATGTTGCCGGTGTTTGTCACCGTGCCGGTGAATACCAGCGTGCCACCGGGCTGCACCGCCGTCGGCGGACAGAACTTCCGCACTACGATCGACGGGCTGTTCGTTCCCGCGCAGTTGCGCGTACTCACCGAGGTCACCTGAACGCCAAAACACTTATCGTTGCCACGAGCGGTCAAGGTGTCCGTGTACGGCCCACACGAATCAGCAGGAACCGTGTATTGTCCGCTAAACGCCGAGCCCGCCCCAGGCGCGAGGGTCACCGGGCCAAACACCACCGTGTTCGGGGCCGGTTGGTCGTTCACCACCACCACGTTCGTCAGCGTGATGTTACCGGTGTTCGTCACCGTGCCGGTGAACACCAGCGTCCCGCCGGGCTGCACCGCCGTCACCGGACAGGTCTTAACCACCGAGATCACAGGAATGTTCGTCCCAAGGCACGACGCCTGTGCTGCATTTGTCACACTGGTTCCGCAAATACTTGTGCCAGTCGCCGTCAGCACATCCAAATATGGTCCGCAGGAATCCACAGGCACCACGTAGCTGTTCGTGAATGCCGCACCTGTGCCAGGCGCCAAGGTCACCGGTCCAAACACCACCGTATTCGGGGCTGGCTTGTCATTCACCACAACAACATTGGTCAGGGTGATGTTACCGGCGTTCGTCACATTGCCTGTGAATATTAGCGTGCCGCCAGGCTGCACCGCCGTTGGCGGACAGAACTTACGAACCACGATCGCCGGCGTTGTCGCACCAGGGCAGTTCTGGCTGTTGGTGGAACTGACTTGTACGCCAAAGCACTTATCGTTGCCGCGCGCCGTCAGCGTGTCCGTGTACGGCCCGCAAGAGTCGAGCGGCACCACGTAGCTGTTCGTGAACACCGCGCCAGTTCCGGGCGCCAATGTAACCGGACCAAAAACTAACGTGTTCGGAGCCGGCTTGTCATTCACCACAACAACATTAGTCAGCGTGATGTTGCCAGTGTTAGTCACCGTACCGGTGAATACCAGTGTTCCACCGGGTTGAACTGCCGTCGGTGGGCAGAACTTCCGCACTACGAGGGATGGGCTGTTCGTACCGGGGCAGTTGCGCGTGCTCGTCGAAGTCACCTGCACCCCGAAGCACTTGTCGT
>CAYQWK010000223.1:0-4843 GCA_964420805.1 uncultured Bifidobacteriaceae bacterium
ATGAAATACTTCGTGGTGCGGCGGATGATCTGAAACGTGAGAATCATCAGGCCCGGTCCGGCCACGAATGCCGACGCCAGGAAGCGCGATGGAACGAGCGGATGATGCCAGTAGCTGCGCCCGGCCAGGCCCACGTAGAGAAAAGCCGTGACCGTGTGGATGCTCACCGCCCACGCGATCGAGGTGAACACGAAGGGGATGTAGAATTTCTTCGTCGGCTTCTGGTGCCGGTAGCGGCAGTAAAGCAGGTAGCCGGCGATGTGCAGGTTCAGCAGCAGGTAGCCGTTGAGCACGATCACGTCCCACGAAAGTATCGATCCTGGCCAATTGAAGATGCCAAAGGGCGGAATCATGTGCAGAAATCGATCCGGCCGGCCGAGGTCCACCGTCACGAACAGCAGGCACATCACGATCACCGCGATGGCCATCAACTCGCCGAACAGCACCACCTCGTGCATGTGTTCCTTTTTGTAGATGTAGGCCGGGATGACCAGCATCACCGCCGCCGCTGCCACGCCAACGAGGAAAGTGAAGTTGGCGATGTAGGCGCCCCAGCTCACCTGGTTGGTCATGCCCGTGGTCTGGAGCCCTTCCACGAACTGTCGCGACCAGGCGTACAATCCAACCAGTGACAGCACCGTGAGCAGGATCATCCACGCGTAATATTTCGCGCTGCCCTGGAACGACAGCCGCCAGGCGCGGAAGAGGAACGTGAGGTAGTCTCTCATTTGTCGAAGAAGTAGTAGAACCGCGGCTGCGTGCCCACGTCCTCTTTGAGGACGTACACCCGCTTGTTGTTCAGGATGTAGTTAATCTCGCTGTTCGGATCGAGCAGATTGCCGAACACGCGCGCGCCGGTCGGGCAGACCTCCAGGCACGCGGGGTATTTGCCTTCGCGCGTGCGGTGGAGGCAGAAGGTGCATTTCTCGACCACGCCCTTGGGACGGATGCGGTTGCTGAGATAACTCTGGTTTGGATTGATCGCATCCTTCGTGATGGCCGGCTTCTTGTAATTGAAACGCCGCGCATCGTACGGGCAGGCGGCCATGCAATAGCGGCAGCCGATGCACCAGTTGTAATCCACCACCACCAGCCCGTCCTTTTCCTGCCACGTCGCCTGCACGGGACACACCTTGGTGCAAGGCGACTGCCGGCACTGATGGCACTGCACGGGCATGTAATACTTGTCCTTCTGCGGAACGGTCGCCGGGTTGTAATAGACGTTCGAGGTTTCCAGGTTGATCGCGCCTTTGTTCATTTCGAGGACGCGGATGTAGGACATCTCGATGTCGTCCGCGCTTGCGCGCGATTGGTTGTTCTCCTTGAGGCAGGCGTGGGCGCATTTGCGACAGCCGACACAGCGCGTGAGGTTGAGCGCGTAACCGAACTCGACGCCATCGAGCGGCTTCACATCGCGCAGGTTTGGCCTTACACCGTAATCCTTCTCCGCCTTGGCGGCGAGCGATGCCATGATCCGCTGCAAGTCCTCAGGCTTGAGTTCGCGGTAATGCCTCTGCAGCAAATCATCCAGCGACATCGCGCCGCTTTCCAGTTCCAGCAGAGGCTTGAGCGCCGCCATCAAGCCGGCCACGCCGACCATTGACGCCGCCGCGCCCTTGAGAAACGTGCGCCGATTCAGTGGCCGGTAGACCTGTTCGATGGACTTCGGGCTGACTTCGTTTTGTGGATCGTGGTTCATTGTGCCCTTCAGTGCTTCGCGGTCGCAGGCGAAGACGGTGGGTTTGCGGCCCGCGCGGGATAGGTCAACGGCGCCAGCGGCTTCATCGGCTGGAACTTTGGCGCGTGCGGGTCGTGGCACTGGATGCAGCGCAGCTTGGTCTTCTCGCCGAGCGAGGCGTTCCAGAAACCGTTCTGGCGGCCATGCACGCCGGCTTTCCAGTCGCGATACGTCGTGCCATGACACTTCGCGCACAGCAACACTACGTCGGCCTCCGGGATCTCCGCCCCGTCGTAATCGACGAACGCGCTACGGTTCTTCGGGTGATGGCAATTCAGACAGAAGCGGTTCTCGCCGTGCTGGAGCTTGATGTCCTTGTGCTCGACGAACGGCCGGTCGTAATGCCAGCGGGCGGGAAAGAGCTTGTGGCACTCGGTGCAATTGTAACTCCAGCCGCTCTTCACCAGGTCGAGACCGACCGTGTTGCGGGGCGGTGTCTTGTCCAGATGCGTGTCCGCAGCCAGGCCCACGGGCGGTTGCGCGGCGGGAACTTTCGGGACCACCGGCAGGTTCGTCGGCACATCCGTGCTGGTCGCCGGAACGCGGCTATCCGCCCCGAAGCAGGCCAGCACGAATCCGGATAACAGCACCGCCGTAGCACACCGGAAGAGGGTGCGAGTTCCGGTTTGTGCGGTTTCTGACATGCGCCGCGATGTTCGCGATCTGATCATTACGCCTGAATCGTACGGGGAGACACCCCCGAAACCTTGACGCGCCTCAAGTGGTCCTTGAGAAAAGCTCCGACCCGCGTGAAAACGCCATTACGCGCCCGTTGCGCCGCCGGACGCACGGTGTTCGCAGCAGCGCGACGTGTTCCAACACACCGAAGTGTGCATCCGTCAGGCGGGCGAGATGCGTCCGAAACTGAGCGTTAGAAAATTGCGCCATTGCGCCGCGCGGCGGGCTTGCCGTACACACGCGCCATGCAGTTCCTCCGGCAGTATCGGTTCGTGTTGCTGTTCTTCGCGCTGCTGGCTTTTTGCAGCGCGATGGTCGTGCGGCAGTTCAATCTGAAGCAAAGCAAGCACGTCGAGCGGCGCGAGGCGTTCATTCTTCTCCAGGCCCGTGGCTATACCAATGAGGCCTGGCGCCTTTACCAGAAGCTGCTCCTCGAAATTCCGAAACTCAAAAACCGCGAACTGCTCGACGACTTCCAGCGGACGTTGCTGCTGGTTGATCCCTACACGCCAGCTTCCAACAACCTTGTTTGGAATCTTCACTGGACCATCAGCAACGAGCTCGACCGCAAGAGTGAAAGCACCTTGAAACGCGCCCGCGAACTCGCGGAAGAGAAGTAAGCGCGGCGGATCAGGCGAGGTTCACCGGATCAATGTCCACCGCCATTGTCACGTCGTCCGGCAGCGACAGCGTTTCCTGCAGGCGCGCGATTTCCCGGCTCAACCGGCTCATCGCCCGCGTGCGCAGCATGAGTTGGTAGCGATAGAAAGTCTCCGCCCGTGCCAGTGGAGCCGGCGCCGGTCCGGCGATGACGAGGTCTCGCAACACCGCGCCCCCGGCATCTTGCCGGGCCGGGCGCGCCGCGGGCGCCGAGGACATTGGCAATGCGGGAGTCTGCGTTTCCACCCCGGCATCCGGCGCGCGTTGTGACAGCGCCTTTTCCAGTTCCGAACGCACATGCTCCGCGCTCAGGCGCACTTTGTCCTCGTTACGCCCCTTGAGCGTGAGCAGGGCGATGCGGCCGGCTGGCGGATACTTGAGCTGCTCGCGGAATTCGATCTCCTGCTCGTAGAACCCGCCGTAGTCATGGCGCCGCGCGTATTGAATGGCCGGATGAAACGGCGTGAACGATTGCACGAACACCTCGCCCTCGACATCGCCGCGGCCCGCGCGACCGGCCACTTGGGTAAGCAACTGAAACGTGCGTTCACCCGCGCGGAAGTCCGGGATGTGCAACGAGAGGTCGGCATGGATGATTCCCACCAGTGTCACATTCGGGAAATGCAGGCCCTTGGCGATCATCTGGGTGCCGACGAGGATGTCGATCTTACCGGCCCGGAAATCGCCGAGGATGCGCCGGTAGTCTTCCTTGCGCTTGAGCGTGTCCGAATCCATGCGCTCGATGCGCGCGTGCGGGAACAGCTTGTGCAGCGTGTCCTCGACCTTCTCGGTGCCGAGGCCGGAGTAGCGGATTTCTGGATTGCGGCAGCCCTTTTCCGGACAAACCGCCGGGGCCTGCGCCGAGTGCCCGCAGATGTGGCAGAGCAGCAACGCTGCCCGCCGGTGAAACGTCAGCGACACCGAGCAGTTCGGGCACGAGGCCACGTAACCGCACTTCGGACACTGGAGCGACGTGGAGAAACCGCGCCGGTTCAGGAAGAGAATGGTCTGTTCGCGGCGTTCCAGGCGTTGCGTCATCGCCTCCTTGAGTTGCACCGAGAAGATCGGCGCGCCCCTGGCCTTGCGCGCCTCGCTGCGCATGTCCACCACGCGCACCACGGGCATCCGTTGGTCGTCCACGCGCGTCGGCATCTCCAGCAGTTGATATTTGCCTCGCTGCGCGTTGTAGAAGGATTCCATCGACGGCGTGGCGCTGCCGAGCACTACCACCGCGCCTTCCATTTGCCCGCGGACCACGGCGACGTCGCGCGCGTGATAACGCGGCGACTCTTCCTGCTTGTAGGAATGTTCGTGCTCTTCATCGACGATGATCAGGCCGAGCGGTTCCACCGGCGCAAAAATGGCCGAGCGCGCCCCGATGACGATGCGCGCGCGTCCCTGGCGAATCTTGTGCCATTCATCGTGCCGTTCGCCGCTGGACAAGTGCGAATGCAGCACGGCCACCAGGGTCCGCAACGGGCCGCTGCTGAACCGCGCCTTGAACCGTTCGACCGTCTGCGGCGTCAGCGAAATCTCCGGCACCAGCACAATGGCGCCTTTGCCCTGTTCCAGCGCATGTGCGATGGCCTGGAGATACACCTCCGTTTTGCCGCTGCCTGTGACGCCGTGAAGGAGGAACGTGCCCCCGGCGTCCCGCCGGGTTTCCGCGGGTGTTGCAGTGTCGGAACCCCGCGGGGCCCCGGGGGCACGCGGGCCCATAGCCATGGTGACAGCGTGGCGGGCCGTATGCGGTTGGGGCTTAAGGGG
>CAYQWK010000223.1:4853-9675 GCA_964420805.1 uncultured Bifidobacteriaceae bacterium
GTCGAGGGCCTTCTGCTGTTCGGGATTCAGCGTCAACGGTTGCGTCGGCAGGATCTCCTCCTTCGCGTACGGATCGCGCTCGTCCACTTGCGGTGCAACGTGGACCAACCCCTTGTCCTCGAGCTTGCGGATTGTCTCCGACGTGGCCCCGGAAAGCTCGATGAGCCGCCGCAGCGAAAGCTCCTTCCACTCCTCGATGATGCTGAGAATATCCTGCTGCCGCTTGGTCAGCTTGGGCGGTTCCGTGCCGGGAATCTTCGCGGCAAGGCGGACGAAAAGCCGTTCGCGCCAGCCAGCATCCTCCTTGCGCACCGCCTCGGGCAGCACGCTCTTCAGGGCGATTTCCGGGGCGCAGCAGTAATAATCCGCGATCCAGCGCGCCAGTTGCAGCACGCGCGGAGTGACGAGACTGGGCGCGCCGATGATCTTGAGGATCGGGCGCAAATTCGTATGCGTGCTTTCCTCGATCAACGCGGTCACGCAACCGGTCACGTTGCGCGGGCCAAACGGCACCTTGACCCGCGTGCCCACGTCGATGCGGCCCGCCATTTCGGGCGGGATGGCGTAATCGAACTCGCGGCGCAGGGCGATCTCGAGGGTGACACGGGCGACCACGCGGCGAGCCTAAAACCCGGCGCGGATTTCCCAAACCGAAAAGCGCTCGGCTCGCCCCGCGCTCCGAAGTTCGAGCCCAGGCGAGTACGCCTGCCCCACGACACGTGGGCGCTGCCGCTCCAACCGATTTGTGGCCCATGTTGCCGGCGGGCGCATCTCATCGCGCTGCGACGAGTGGGGCCGCGTTCAGCGGCGCAACGGACGGCCTCGCGCCCTCCTTTCCGTCCGCTCTGCGCGGACGCGGTTGTCACAGCGCGACAACCACCACCGGCAAGAATGTGAGATGGGCTCCGCGGTCCACGTTCCCGGCTTTTCACTTCACGCCTTTGCGGCGGGCGCGCCAGACTCCTGCCATGCGATTGTTGATTCAACGGGTGACCTCGGCCGCCGTGTCGATTGGTGGCGTGCTCAAGTCGCGCATCGATGCCGGCCTCCTCGTTCTGTCGGGCTTTGAGGATGCGGACACGGCGGAGGACATTGAGTGGATGGCCGGCAAACTCGTCCGACTGCGCGTCTTCAACGACGACGCCGGTGTGATGAATTGTTCGGTGCAGGAAAGGGGCGGCGGGATCCTTGTCATCAGCCAGTTCACGCTGTTCGCCAGCACCAGGAAGGGGAACCGCCCATCCTACATTCGCGCCGCGCGACCTGAGATCGCGGTGCCTCTCTACGACTCGTTTGTGCGTCGCGTGGAGGCGGAGCTGGGGCGGCCGGTGATGACCGGCGAATTCGGGGCTGACATGCAGGTGTCGCTGGTCAATGACGGGCCGGTGACCATCGTCATCGATTCGCGAAATCGGGAGTGAACCAGCAATGGCGAAGGATGAGGGCGGCTGAAACCGCGAACACACATCCGGGGCGCCCGGCCTGCCGTTGTTCGGACGACCGGCGTTGGTGGGCTCCAAAGTGGAGGGACGAGCTCAACGAATCCCCGACTTGTAAAACAACATCGCGCAACACCCGCGCGCAGGACGAAACCCACGGCTCAACGAAAGAGTCATTTGCCGAAGCCGCACCCTCGGACAGAAACAGCTTTGCACGAGGGATGGGAACTCACGGAATTCGTCCTTCCAGCGATGGATTCCATCCGCCGCGCCAAGGTTGGAGTCCGGGCTTAACGCTCCTTGCCTTCCGCCACGGCGATGAGCTTCTGCATGGTGGCGATGTAGAGGACGCCGTTGGCGGCGGTGGCGGTGCCGCTGATGGGCGCGCCGAGATTCAGTTCGGCCAGCACCTGTTTCTCGCGGGCGGCGGCGAAGGTGTAGAAGTTCCCACTGCGCGTGCCCAGATAGACTTTACCGTCGGCCACGTAGGGCGAGGCCCAGACTTCGCCCTTGATGTCGTGCGTCCACAAGGCCCGGCCGGTCTTCGCCTCGACGCAATGAAACCGCCGGCCCACATCGGCGATGAAGACAAGCCCATCGACCACCGCTGGCGTGGACATGACGTGCTTCTCGAGGGCATAGGACCAGAGCGCGTTGGTCTGGGTGCCGGGTGCGAGGCGCGAGGCGTCAATGCACTGCAACCACGCCTCGTTCTTTCCCCAGAAGATGTCGCCGCCGCCGGCGACGTAGAGGCGGCCATCCAAGCAGACGGGCATGCCGAAGATGTTGCTCGGGCCCTCACGGCGGTTGGTGGTGTAGCGGTGGACGTTGGTCTTGGGCGCGGTGGGGTCGGGATCAAATTGGAATAGTTTGCGCAACTTGAGCGGAGCGGCGGTTTCGCGAGGCGGAGTGTTGGTGGGCAATGGTTCAAAGCCGTAAATCATTCCGTTGCCGCCGCAGAAGTAGATGACCGGGCGCCCGCCAATCACGCCCAGCGACGGTGCGGACCAGGTGCAGTGAAAGATCTCCGGGGCGATCCGTTCCTCGTCGCGCGCGAGGTAACGGCCGGTTTGCTTGTCGAGTACGATGAGGCTCGGCGCGTCGGGGGTTCGAACTTTGCGGTGGGTGTTGTCCACGCCGGTGCCGGTGTTGAGGTAAAGGTGGTTCCCGTAAATCAGGACCGAGCTGTGTGCGCCGTCGTGGGACCAGATGCCGGCGTCGCGGGTCATGTTGAACAGCCAGAGAATGTCCGCGTCCTGCGGGCCGGGAGGAACGAGCGGCGAGGCGGTCTGGTTCGAGTCTCCGTAGCTCAACGGTTGTTGCACCATGTGCGCGGCCTCGTCGCGGAACGGGCCGTCGTTGCCGTTCGTCATGCCGCGAACATCGAGGCAGGCGACCTCGCCGCGGCTGGTGATGGTATAAACACGGTCGCCCTCGATGGTGACGGGGGAGGACCAGCCGCAGTTGGGCCAGTCGTGGTATTTGTCCTCCTCGCGCTTGGGCACGAGCAACTGCCAGAGGAAGTCGCCGGTCTTTTCATCGAAGCACATCAACACGCCGCGGTCGCCGGAGTGGCGCGGGTTGCGGGGTTCGCGGTTATTGGTGCCGACATAGACGCGTCCGCCGCCAACGATGGGTGTGCCGTGGCTTTCGTTGCCGAGTTGCGCGGTCCATTTGACGTTGTGTCCGGTGGCGGGATCGAAGCTGGCGGGCAGGCCGCGCTCGGGCGAGACCATGTTGCGGGACCATGCCTGGCCCCATTGCGGGGCATCGGCCGCGTGAACCGACAGGGCTGCCAGCAGAAGAAGTGCGCGTGCGAATGACATGTGGGCATTTCAGCCATCCACGGCGTGTGTGTCGAACCAAGATGCGCGGGAGCGGGGTATGAGCCGGGACGATGCGGTGGAACTCCGGTTGGAACGGGCCACTGGCCCGTTCTTCTCCGGACCAACTGCATCGGCCGTCCGTTGCGCCGCAGTACGCGGCGAGTTTCGCCACCCGGAAGAGTGCATGGCTCAGGAAGGCGGGATGCGTTGGACAAGCCGCGCCGCACGTTTGTTTCTGGCCTCACTTCGCGCGGTCTGATAGTTTCAACGAAGCAGTCATACCTTTTGCATGATGAAAACCTCGACGATTGGATTCCTTGCGCTCGCCCTGCTTCTGGGCGTGGTGTCTGTCACGGCCCAACTGGTCAGTGATGGAACCACCGCCGTGCGCAGTGCGGTGCCGGCCAACATTGGCGGCACGCTGACCGTGGGCACCAACGCATCGAACACCGTCCTCATCATCTCGAACACCGCCACGGTCACGAACATCAACGGCGTGATCGGCCAGAGCGCCGCCGCCACCGTGGGCCGCGTCATTGTCAGCGGGCCGGGATCGTATTGGGCCAGCACCGGGAGCCTGTTTGTGGGCAGCAACGGCCTCGGCAATGCGTTGATGCTCACCAACGGCGGGCGCGCGTCCGCTGCGTCCGCGTTCATCGGCACGCAGGCGGGCGCGACGAACAACCAGATCATTCTTAATGGCGTCGGTTCCGCGCTCGCGGTCGGTGCGGACGCGAATGTCGGCTACTTCGGTGCGAACAACCGCCTCTCCATCCTCAACGGTGCGACGATGGCCAACGATAATGGCGTACTCGGCGGGGCCTCGAACGCGAATTTCAACTCCGTGACCGTCGCCGGCGCGAACGCGACGTGGACGAACCGCTTCGAGCTTTTCGTCGGCAACGGCGGTTCAGGCAATTCGCTCTTCGTCACCAACGCCGGGCGCGTTTTCGTGGGCGGCTCGGTCCATTTCGGCGCGAACGCGTCCTCGGCGAACAACAGCGCGCTGGTGGCCGGCAGCAACAGTTTTGTGTCCTCGGCCAGCGATTTGTATCTGGGCGAAAGCGGCGGCGGAAACTCGCTGATGATCAGCAACGGCGCGGCGTTCACCAACGGCACGACGCTCGCCGGCCTTGCCGCGGGCGCGAACAACAACCGCGTCACGGTCACCGGCACGAACTCCGTCTGGCAGAATCACGGCGACCTGCTGTTCGGTTTCGCCAGCAGCGGCAACAGCCTTGCGGTTTCAGCCGGCGGCGTGGTCAACAGCGGCAGCGGTTCCATTGGCTCGCTTTCCGGCGCGAACAACAACCAGGCGCTCGTCACCGGTCCCGGCTCGGTCTGGCGCAATCTCGGCGGCCTTACGATTGGCGACGCTGGCGCGGGCAACTCTTTGATGGTCAGCAACGGCGGGCGAGTAGAGAGCATTGGCTCGGTGATCGGCCAGTCGGTGGGTGGAAATAACAATCGCCTGACGGTGTCCGGGGCCGGCTCGTTTTGGAACAATCTGGGCAATCTCCAGGTCGGCGTGCAGGGCGCGAACAACGCTCTGGTGAT
>CAYQWK010000224.1:0-9652 GCA_964420805.1 uncultured Bifidobacteriaceae bacterium
CCATTGACCGGTTCACCCACACCAACTCTCACGGGCCGACGCTTTTGGAGACCGAGTTTTCCGGATCAATGGATGGTTTCTTCTTGGCTGACCTGAGCCAGCGTTTCCATGAGCGGCTCGCAGTGGATTCAGCAGAAGCGCAGCATCTCGCCAAGTACGGGGATTTTCAGACAATTGCCGGAATCCGATTCCAGTCGGTTCGCTACGACTTGCAGAACCGGCAGATCATCTATGCGCACAATTCGCCGGGCCTGGAGAGTTATTTTGGCACTCCCGGCACTTTGATCACGAACCAATCGGCAGAAATTGATGGCTTCCGCGTCAGCCCGTATCTCCATGAGCAATGGCAGGTGGCCAGGTCGCTCGTCTTGATTGGCGGAGTTTCCTACGACTATCAGGAGCAGCCACGCAACATCCGGTTTGCTCCGATGAGCGGCCGGGATCAGGTGCAGTCGCAGGTGTCTCCCAAGGGTGGGTTCGTCTGGACCCCGGACGAGCGTTCGACCGTTCGGGCCGGATACGCCCGTTCGTTGGGCGGCATTAGTCTGGATCAGAGCGTTCGCTTGGAGCCGGCGCAGGTCGCGGGCTTTGCCAGCACATACCGGACGGTCTTTCCGGACTCGATGGTGGGAGGGATTTCCGGCGCGCATTCGGATGTGGTTAATGCGCTGATCGACCGCCGGTTGCGGTGCGGAACTTATCTAGCCCTTGGCGGTGAATGGCTTCGTGGGCTCGTGGAGCACGACGTCGGCGCATACCGGCGAGACATGTTGACCGGCACGGGACCGGGTGTGCAAACCACCGAGCGGCTGCGTTTCGACGAGCGATCGGTGGAGCTTTCGGGTCGTCAACTCATCGGTGACGCAGTTTCCGCGGGACTGAGTTACCGCGTATCGGAAGCGGAACTGGAACGGCGGTATCCAGGAATCAATACCGCCTTCACCCGCGGTATGGCCGGAACCGGCGGCGGACTTTTGCACATGGTCGCGATGGACATGATGGTCCGGTTGCGGTGCGGTTTCTTCGCCGGCGCGAACGCGCGGTGGTGGTCACAGGATTTACGCGGGAATCTCGGACACCTCAGCGAGGACACATTCTGGCAGATCGACTTGGCGGCGGGGTACCGCTTTCCGAACCACCGGGCGGAACTGACCGTTGGCGTCCTCAATGTGACGGACCAAGGCTACAGCCTCCACCCGGTCAACCTGCATCCCTATCTGGCGCGGGAGCGCAACTTCTACACCCGCCTGCGGATGAGCTTCTGACCAAGCCGGCCCTTGGGCTTACTGGAAATCCAGGTTGAATGTGATCGTGGTGCCCTGAGGCGGGCATTGGCCAACGTTGAAATAGATGGTGAAGACGTAAACCTTGTTGGCCACGGCGGCGAAGGTCTTCGACGAGGGCGCGAGGTTGGTGGCGCACCCCTTCTTGGTGGCGCTGTAACGCCAGAACAAGTGGTAGTTCGCCGGGTCCAGCGCGACGCCGTTTGCGAGAACCTGAGCCACACCAGTGGTAAAAGCCCCCGAATTGTAGCCGGCGCCGTTGTTGTTGAAGACCAGATAACTGCAGTAAGAGTTCGAGCACGGGCCGTTGGATCCCGGATTGGGACCGGGCATTGGTAAATCTTGTAACCAGCTCATATTGGTTTTCTCCTTGGGCGGCTTTCAGTTGGTGAACCTCAGCCCCGCCCGTTTTGTTTGTGATGTATGGATTCCACTGTTTCCCGCCCGGAGATTCCCTGCGCACCTGACGTAGGAACCGCCGCGCATTGAGTTCGCGCGTTGTTTGCCATTGTCGCTTGCGTTGGTAAAGCCCAAATTGCGTGCGCCTGGCGCTCGTGCCGGGGCCGCGTTGCCGTCATGACGTTTCGCGCCATCATCCAGCACCGTTGTTTCTTGCCCGTCGCGGGCGGCTTGCTGTGCGCCCTGGCGGGGCTACTGGCTTGGGCGACACCGCCGGGCGAGTTTCTGATCCACGCCAGCTATGACTACCTGTTCCGTTTTGGCGCGCGACGCGTGACGAACGATCTGGTGGTGGTGTTGATGGACGACGACTCGCGGGCGCGGCTCGGGCTGTCGGGCGGCATGCTGTGGGACCGCGGTGCGCTTGCGCGACTGGCCAGCAAGATGGCTGACGACGGATGCCGATTAGCGGTGTTCGATGTGTACTTCGCGCAGCCTGGCGCTGAACCGGAAAAGGATCGGGCGTTGGTCGCTGCGTTGCAACGCCTGCCGTGCGTGGCGCTGATGGCGCGGCAGCACGAGACAGCCTTTCGGAACGCGGTGGGCGTGGATCCGCACCCTCCTGCTGCCATGTTCAATGAGGCTGCGCGGAACAACTGGGGCGTGGCGTGGTTGGACAGCGGCAACGATTTGATTGTGCGCCAACACTGGCCGTTCCCGTCGCCTGGGCCCTATCCGAGCCTGCCTTGGATTTCCGCGAAGCTGGGCGGCGCGTCGCTTGATCCGGCGCCACGCGGTCGCTGGATGCGGTATTACGTGCCGGATGCCTGGACGACGTTGCGATTCGGTTACGCGCTGTCCACGCAGGAGGGTTTTTTCCGGGACAAGATCGTATTCATCGGGCGGAAGCCCGCGACGACGTTTCCGGGCGCGGGGGACGATTCGTTTCCGGGCCCGCATTTCCGCTGGACTGGCGAGGCGAGGCCCGGCGTGGAGATGATGGCGACGCAGTTCCTCAATCTGCTGAATGGAGAATCACTCGAACGCGCGCCGGGGTGGATCGAGGCGTTGGTGCTGGTGCTGGCAGGCGGTGCGTTGGGCGCGGGGCTGACGCGGCGGGGGTGGAAGACGCGGCTTGCGGCGTCGGCAGGGACCGTTGCGGGAGCGCTGGTGCTTGGGGTGGCGTTGAGCGAGGTCACGAACGTGTGGTTCCCGTGGCTGATTGTGCCGGCGGCGCAACTTTCCTGCGCTTTGGTCTGGGGCGTGTTCACGCGCGTGAGGCCTGTCGCGCCGACCATTGTCATCAACCGGCCGGCGGCGCCGCTGCCCGAGACGCCGGACTATGAACTGGTCGAGCCGCCCATCGGCGAGGGTGCGTGCGGTCGCGTGTGGCTGGTGCGCAACGCGGTGGGGGGATGGCAGGCGCTCAAGGCGGTTTATCGCGACAAATTCCCGGACGACCGGGATCCGCTGAGGTTGGAGCATCGGGGCATCAGCAGTTACAAGCCGCTTTCGGACCGGCATCCCAATTTGCTGCGCATTGATTTCGTCAGCCGGATCAAGGAAGAGACTTATTTTTACTACGTGATGGAACTGGGCGACCCCCTGGACCCCGGATGGGACGGCACGCGGCCGCGGTACACGGCCGGCGATCTGGCTGCGCGGAGCGCGCGGAACGGCGGGCGGCTGCCCGTGCGGGAGTGCGCGCGCATCGGCGCGGGTGTCGCCGCGGCGCTGCATTTCCTGCATTCGCAAGGGTACACACATCGCGACGTGAAACCCGGGAACATCCTGTTCGTGAGGAACGAGCCGAAGCTGGCGGATCCCGGCCTGCTCCGCGAAATGCTCCCGCCGAAGGAACTGACCTACCTTGGCACAGAGGGTTACAGGCCGCCTGATTGGGAGATGACCGGAACCGTGGCGGCGGACATATACTCCCTCGGCGTTGTGCTCTACGTCATCAGCACGGGACGGAAGCCCGGGCCGCCGGCGGAAATGCGGACGACGCTGCTGGGGGCGATCGGCGTGGCCGCGCGGTTCAATGAGGCCATACTGACCGCGTGCGACGCGGAACCCGGGCGGCGGTACAAGACGGCGGAGGATTTCCGCCAGGCGCTGCTGGAGTTTTTCTGACGCCCGGCGTTTCCCGGTTGCGCCTTGTTTCGTGTTGCACGCCCGCGCCGCTGTTCGCACATTCGCCGCCATGCAAAGTGTATTTACAGGCCCGGTCTTCGTGGTGCGCGACAACATCGACACCGACCAGATCATACCCGCCCAGTTCCTCAACCTCGTGCCGACCATCGCCGAGGAATACGAGAAGCTGGGAAGTTATGCCCTTTGCGGGCTGCCCGAGTCGCTTTATCCCGCGCGCTTCGTGAAGGACGGGGAGATGGATGCCGCGTTTCCGATCGTGGTCGCGGGGCGGAACTTCGGGTGTGGCAGTTCGCGGGAGCATGCGCCCATCGCGATGGGCTCGGCGAATTGCAAGGTGGTGCTGGCCGAGAGCTTCGCCCGCATTTTCTTCCGCAACTGCGTCTCCACCGGCGAACTTTATCCTTGTGAGGTCACAGAGCGTCTGTGCGACGTGCTCAAGACTGGCGATGTTGTGACGGTGGACCTGGATGCGAGCACCTTGACCGTGCAGGCCACCGGGAAGGTTCATCGCTTCAAGCCGCTGGGCGACGTGCGGCCGGTCGTGGACGCGGGCGGCTTGTTCAACTTCGCGCGCAAGAGTGGCATGATGCCCGCGTAGGCGCCAGCCATGTCCCTCGCTCATCTGCGGAAGGACTACACGCTGGGATCGTTGCGGCGGGCCGATCTCGAGGCGGAGCCGCTGGCGCAGTTTCAACGCTGGTTTGCGGACGCACACCAGTTGCGAAACGCCGGTAGCTGGCTGCGACGGGCGGGTGTGGGCTTTTACAAATGGCTGCAGATCGTCTTTGGGGCGCCAACGATCGACCCGAACGCGATGACACTCGCGACCGTGGACGACCAGGGGCGGCCCTCCGCACGGACGGTTCTGCTCAAGGGCGCGGATGAACGGGGCTTCATCTTTTTCACCAACCATGCGAGCCGGAAGGGCAGGGAACTGGCCGGCAATCCTCACGCCGCACTGGTGTTCTATTGGAAGGACTTGGAACGGCAGGTCTGCGTGAGTGGCACGGTCGGGAGAATTCCGGAGGACGAGGCCGAGAGATATTTTCACTCGCGCCCGAGGGGTAGCCAGATCGGTGCGTGGGCCTCGAAGCAAAGCGTGCCCATTCCGAACCGGGAGTTCCTGGAGGCGCGATGGAAGGAGATTGAAGCGCGGTTTCCAGAGCAGGTGCCGTTGCCAGTCTTTTGGGGTGGTTATGTGCTGCGGCCGGAGCGGATCGAATTCTGGCAGGGCGGTGCCAGCCGGTTGCACGACCGTTTCCAGTACACCCGGCAACCAGACGGTTCGTGGAAGATTGAACGACTTTCGCCGTAGGGCGGCTTCAAAACAGCGAGTAGATCAACGGGGCCAGCGGCGACCCCGCGCTGAAGACCAGAAACGCTCCGAGTACCAGCAGGATCAGGACAATCGGGACGATCCACCATTTCTTCTCCGCGCGGAGAAAAAGCACGAATTCTTTGATGATCTGCCACATGCCGGGTTGCGGGTGGCAGGTTAACCACGCGCGGCGCGACGCTCAACCCGCCAGTTCAAACGCGAATCCCTTCAGGTATTCCGTTTCGGGTATTGAAGCGATGACCGGATGGTCGGCGGACTGCGTGTAGGTCGCCACGCGCCGCAGTAGTTTGCGCGTGTCAAACGCCGCTGCCAGGATCACGTCCTGGAACAGTCCGGCATCGACATGATGCGAGCAGCAGAATGTGGCCAGCGTGCCACCCGGCCGGAGGAGTTTCAGCGCGCGGACGTGGATTTCCTTGTAACCTCGCAGCGCATCCGGCACAGACGCGCGATTTCGCGTGAAGGACGGCGGGTCTAGGATGATGACATCGAACTTCGGAACCAGCTTCTCATGAGGCGCGGTCGCGGTCTGTGCCTTTAGCCAGTCGAACACGTTCGCGGCCTCGAAGGAGCATTTGTCAGCCACGCCGTTCGCGATGGCGTGTCGCTGCGCGCTGGCAATTGCCTCGGCACTCTGGTCGAGGGCGTGGACCTTTGCCGCGCCGGCCGCGGCGGCGTGCAGCGCGAAGCCTCCAACGAAGGTGAAACAATCCAACACGTTTGCGCCCGCGCACAACGCGCCCACGCGCCGCCAGTTCTCCTGTTGGTCGAGGTAAAGCCCGGTCTTGTGCCCGCCGGCGAGGTCGGTCGCGAGCGTGAGGCCGTTGATCAGGACCGGAATTTCTCCGGGCGGTTCACCGGCCAGCAACCCGCGCGATTCCGGCAGGCCCTCGAATTTTCGGGACGCGATGTCGCTGCGCTCGACGATGGCGCGCGGGGAGAAGACTCGTTGCAGCGCGGCGACGATGAGGGGCTTCCGCACGTCCATGCCGAGCGAGGAAATCTGTACAACGAGCACGTCCTCGTACTTGTCCACGATCAGCCCGGAAAGGAAGTCGCCTTCAGCGTTCACGACGCGGAAGGAGGTCGCGCCGGGCAGATGGCGTTGGCGTACCGCGAGCGCGGCGCGGATGCGTTGCTCGAAGAAGGACTCGTCAACGGCGACGCGCCCGGTGGCAAGCATCCGGACGTGGATCTTCGACTTGGAGTTCCAGAGACCGATGCCGAGCAGACGCTGGCGGTGATCCTTGACCTGGACGAGATTGCCATCGCCAGCCTGCGCAACGACGCGGAGTATGGAGGTGTTGTAGATCCATGGATGGCCGGCCACGACGCGGTCGGCCTCGCCGGGTTTGATGATGACAGTCGGTAACGAGTTCATTGTAAACAGCACGCCGTTGCTGGCGAGGGCGAGAACGTCGCGAAGTGGCGCCATTGGGACAAGGAGAAACCTGGGGCAAGCGCATAGGCGCGAGCGGGCTTGTCAGAATATTCCGGCAAGCGCGTCTCCCAAAGAGGCATTCGACACCGCCCGGCTATCGCTTTTTGGACAGCGTGAAAAAATCAGAGAATGGTTTTGAACATTCCTGACCAAAGTGCAATCTATTGCCCCGAACACAACACCCAGTTTGACGTCAGCCAGGACCGTAATCGTGTTCGGATGAGGACGAGATAGGCGATGGCACGGAGTCCGCTGGGAGTTGGGCAACGAAAGGATACAGACAGTTATGATCAAGACGTTGGACCTCCTCACTGATGTTCTTCGGAACCCGAAGAACACCATTCGCAAAATCGCCGACCGCCCCAAGAAGGCTGAGAAGCATCGCTACGAACGCCGCAAGGTAAAGGAATGCCTCCGCCTCGGTGATTGGGAAGAGGGGAACGCGGTCTGAAGACCACGTTCACCATCGGGTAAGAAGGAGCCACGCCTCGTGCGTGGCTCTTTCGTTTCATGCCCGCGCGGTTCTTCCCGGTTGCCGAGGAATCGCTTGCGCGGCCTTGCCGTCCCGTCCCACAGTCCTGCCGATGATCGAGTTGTACCAGTTCCCGTGGAGCCCATACTGCCTGGTGGTCCGCCGCCTATTGGACTATTCTGGCGCGCCTCACAAATTGGTCAGCGTCCCATCCACCGATCGTTCCCTGATTTGGAAGATCACTCGCCAGCGGTACTATCAGGTTCCGGTGTTGCGCGACGGGCGGAACGTGCTCTTCGAGACGGACGACAACTCGCAGGTCATTGCCAAATATCTCGACGAGCGCCTGCACCTCGGCCTCTTCCCGGCGAAATGGAATGGCGTGCAGGACATCCTCTGGCGCTGTATCGAGAACGAAGTCGAAGGCCTGACCTTCAAACTCAACGACGCATGGTTCGAGGAGTTCGTTCCCAAGTCCGAACGGCTCGCCTATCGTCGGCACAAGGAACGCAAGTTCGGCCGGGGCTGTATCGAACGATGGCGCGAGCAGGAGGAAGCGCTGCGTGCCGAACTGGCCCAATGCTTGGTTCCCTTCGAGCAGATGCTGGCCCATCGCGAGTTCCTGCTCGATTCCGAGCCTCGCTTCGTGGACTTCGACCTCTGGGGCATGCTCGCCAATCTCCTATATTCCGGTCGCCACGAATTGCCTGGTGAACACACGCAGGTAGTCCGCTGGTACGAACACATGACCCACCTCAAGCGCGCGGTTGAAACCTCCGTAACCCGCCCGCGGCAGCAGTAATTTTCGTCAGTGAAAAACTATATTCTCGACACCAACGTCCTTCTTCACGACCCCAACTCCATCCTCAACTTCAAGGATAACCACGTCCTTATCCCGATCGAAGTCATCGAGGAAATCGACCGCTTCAAACGCGAGTCGTCCGAGTTGGGGCAGAACGCCCGGTCCGTCTCGCGCACCCTGGATGGTTTGCGTGAGCAGGGCCATTTGAGCGACGGCGTGAAGCTGCCCAACGGCGGCAGCCTTTCCATCATCTTCCACAAGCAGAACGGCGGCAACGGCCACACCGTATTTGGCGATAAGACGGTGGACAGCCGTATCGTCTCGCTCGCCAAGGAAGTCCAGCGGGACGACCCCAAGACCGCCACCATTGTCGTCAGCAAGGACATCAACCTCCGCATCAAGGCCAACGCCCTGGGCCTTGAAGCCGAGGATTATGAGACGGATCGCATCTTCCTCACCGACCTTTACACCGGCATGTTCGACCTCCAGGTCGGCAGCGAGGAACTCAACACCTTCCGCGCCAACGGAGAGATTGAGTTGCCGGACAAGAAATATTTTCCGAACGAGTACTGCACCCTCACCGACGCCACGAACCTCAAGCGCACTGCGCTCACCAAGGTCGATTCCTCCCGCTCCAAACTCGTTCCAATCATTGACTCCAAGGAGGGCGTCTGGGGCATCAAACCGCGCAACCGCGAGCAGCACTTCGCCTTCGACGCCCTGCTCGACGACCGCATCAAGCTCGTCACCCTCATGGGCAAGGCCGGCACGGGCAAGACCCTCATGGCCATGGCCGCGGGATTACGCCGCACGGTTCTGGATCGCGAATTCCGCCGCGTGGTCGTGGCCCGCCCGACGGTAAGCATGGGCAAGGAGATCGGTTTCCTTCCCGGCACCATGGAGGAGAAACTGAATCCCTGGATGCAGCCCATCCATGATGCCTTGGAAATGTTGAGCGACCTGAACATGGGCAACGAAAGCCGTCGCGGCGGCGACCTGCTTCGCAACGGTAGCATCGTGGTCGAGGCCCTCAGCTACATTCGCGGACGCAGCATCGCGCACCAGTTCATGATCATCGACGAGGCGCAAAATCTCACTCCGCTCGAAGTCAAAACCATCATCACCCGCGTCGGTCACGGAACGAAAATCGTTTTCACCGGCGACCCGTGGCAGATCGACAACCCCTACGTCGATTCCGCCTCCAACGGCTTCAACTACATCGTCAGCAAGTTTCGCGAACAGCCGATCGCTGCGCACATCGAACTCCAGAAGGGCGAGCGATCCGAGCTGGCGGAACTGGCGGCAAACCTGTTGTAAATGGCGCCGCTCAGTGGCGAACACTCAAACCGGATCAAAACCAATGAACTCGTCCACAAAGCGCCTTTTGGCATGCACCATCTGCTTGGTCCTGATGGCTGGCATGGCCACGAGGCTCGCCGCCGCCAGCCATCTCGAAGCTTTCTTCAGGCGTTACCTGGACGAACGGTTTGCGCTGCACCCGTTCGAGGCCACGCAGCTTGGCGATCACCGGTTCGACGACCGGCTCGACGACCTCTCGCCAGCCGCGCTCGACAAGTCGCTCGCGCACTTGAAGGAAACCCGCAAACGCCTGGCGCGCGAAATCGACAAGAAGTCGTTGTCTCCAGACGAGCGCGTGGATCTCTCGATCTTCGATCACGAGTTGGAGGCCGCCATCTGGCTGCGCGAGACCACGCTGCCCTTCGCCACCAACCCTCGCGCCTACACCGAATACATTAGCGAC
>CAYQWK010000225.1:0-6418 GCA_964420805.1 uncultured Bifidobacteriaceae bacterium
CGTCGATCCGGGTCCGCCTCTACACTCAGCAGGCGTTGCTTCGCAAAGGCTCCGAGGAGTTTGAGGACAACGTTTTTCTCGCCGGCGAAATCGCGCGGCTCGAGCAGATCGTCAAGGAAGTGCTCGCGTTTGCCCGTCCTTCGGAGCCGGAGTTGAAAACGGTCCGGGCTGCGCAACCTCTGCGTGAAATCACCCCGCTGCTGGGGCCGGACCTGCGTTCCTCGGAAATCCGCCTGGTGGAGGAATTTCTGGCCGATCCTCCGGTCAAGGCAGACGTGCAACAGCTCAAACAGGTGTTCATCAATCTGGTGCGCAATGCCGCCGATGCCATTGGTCGCGATGGCGTCATCACCTTGCGCACCCGCGTAGAGACGCGTGGGCGGGAACGCGCCATCATTGAAGTTTCCGACACCGGGCCTGGAATCCCGCCTGCGGTGCAAAAGCGTCTTTTCGATCCATTCTTCACCACGAAGGCCGGCGGTACCGGGCTCGGTCTGAGCATTGCCGCGCGTATCATCGAGAAGCACGGTGGTACGCTGGAATTCACCACTTCCAACGGTCTCGGCACGACCTTTCGCGCGGTCCTTCCCATCGCAAACGCATGAACAATCCCCGCATACTCGTCATTGAGGACGACAACCGTTCCGCTCAGTCCTTGGATCGCCTGCTCAGATCCCAGGGGTACTCTGTGTCAATCGCTCATCACGGCGAACAGGGCCTGGCGCAAGCGCAGGCGGAGGTGTTTGATCTGGTGATCACGGATTTTCGTTTGCCGGGACTTGACGGTCTTGAGCTTGTCCGCCGCCTGCACCAAGCCCGTCCGCGCTTGCCGGTTATCTTCATGACCGCCTTCGGCACCACCGATACCGCCATTGAGGCGACGAAGTACGGCGCATTTGAGTACATCGTGAAACCGTTCGACGTGGCGGAGATGCTCGATGTGGTCCGCCGGGCCGTGGCCGGCTCGCGGTTGATGAGCGAGAGGGTCGCGTTGGGGACCGGCCCAGACGAGACCGCGGCCCATGTTATCATCGGCAACAGCCGCGTGATGCAGGCCGTGTACAAGGAGATCGGCAGAGTGGCTGCCACCACGGCTACCGTACTTCTCCGGGGTGAAACCGGCACGGGCAAGGAACTGGTGGCCCGCGCGATCTACCAGCACGGTGACCGGTCTGGAAAACCCTTCATCGCCGTGAACTGTGCCGCCATTCCTGAGACATTGCTCGAAAGCGAGCTGTTTGGCCACGAGCGCGGCGCGTTCACTGGCGCAGACCAGCGGAGAATTGGCCGCTTCGAGCAGGCGCACGGTGGCACGCTGTTTCTTGACGAAATCGGGGACATGACCGCCTTCACGCAAGCCAAGCTCCTGCGTGTTTTGCAGGACAAGGTCATCCAGCGCGTCGGCGGACGTGATGAGATATCGGTCGATGTCCGAATTATCGCCGCCACCCACTGCGATCTCGAAGGCGCCATCGCGGAAAAGCGTTTTCGTGAAGATCTCTATTATCGGCTTGGCTCGGTTGTGATCCGTCTGCCGGCGTTGCGCGAGCGCACGGAGGATATTCCGTTGCTCGCAGACTATTTTCTGCGCCGCTTCCGCGCAGAGTTCCGATTGGACGCCGCGGCTCTCGAATCGGACGCGCTGGAATGGCTTCGGCAGCAGCGCTGGCCCGGCAATATCCGGCAGTTCGAGAACATCCTTCGCCAGGCCATCCTTGCGGCCCGGGCTGTTCCGATCACACGGCAGTTGCTGGAGGAAATTGGAGCCCGTGGAACGGAAGCCATTGAGCTTGCACCTGAGCTGGATGGCAATGGCGTGGAAAAGTTGATGGACGACCTTCTGGATCAGGCTCGGAACGGTGCTGACATCGACGTTCATGCACGGGTTTTCGAGCGGATGGAAAAGGAACTGTTCACGCGTGCGATCAAGCTCGCGCAAGGCAATCAGGCGCGCGTGGCCCGATGGCTGAAGATGTCGCGGCAGACTGTGCGCGAGAAACTTCTGGCCTTTGGCCTCAAACCGTCCGGCGACGACATGGAGTCTTGAGCCAAATTTGTCACGGCTGGTCTGCCTACTTCGCTTCCACCCGGTAAAGGTCCGTCTTTGTCCGCAAATAGAATGCCTTGCCCACCACCGCCGGCGAGGCCATGAAGCCTCCGGCCAGTGTGTTAGTGGCCAGGACTTCAAACGTGCGGCCCGGCTTCACCACGAGCGTCGTGCCTTGCTGGTCGAAAAAGTAAAGCCGGCCGTCGGCATGCACCGGTGACGCGGCGAACTTTCCGCCAACACGCTCGGTCCACACGGTTTCGCCATTGGCTGCGTTCAGGCAACTGATGAAACTCTCGTCCGACGCGGTGTAAAATAGTCCGTCCACCAGCAAGGGAGACGCGTACTTTCCAATGCGTGTTTTGAGCCGCCACGCGATGTGGCTGCCTGTTACATCGCCGGTTCCGTCCGTCTTCACCGCAAGCAGTTCCTTCTTCGAGAGACCAGTGATGAAATACGCGAGGCCGTTCTCGTAAAGCGGCCGGGGCGCGGTGGACCAGTCGTTGTATTGCACCCGCCACAGTTCGCGTCCGGTGAGCGGATCGTATCCATACGCCGCCTTGGCGCCGGCGCTCAACATCTGCGTCTTGCCCGACGCCTGGACGATGAGCGGCGTGCTGTGCGCCTTGCGAAGGTCGCCGTCCTTCGCCATCTGGCCGGGCACGTCCTCGTCGTTCCATGCCACAGACCGGTCGGTCTTCCAGACGGTTTTGCCGGTCTGCTTGTCGAGCGCGATGTGATACTGCAAATCCGCGCCGTCGAAGGTGAGAATGAGGAGATTCCCAAACAGCACAGGCGATGACGCCGGCCCGCGGTAATGCCGGCAGCGCAGATCATCACGTTTCCAAAGCGCCTTGCCGCTTTTGGTGTCGAGACACGCCGTGCCGAAACTACCGAAGTGAACATAGACCCGCCCGGCCTCGACCACCGCCGAAGGCGTAGCGTAGGAATTCATCGACGCGCCGTTGCCGAGCGACTCGGGTTGATCGCTGTGAAACACCTTCTCGTTCAGCGTGAGCCTGCCCGTTTCGGCATCGAAGCAAAGAGCATAGAAATCATTTCCCTCGCGCGTGGCGGTGGTGAGCCAGACTTGGCCATCCATGACCACGGGCGTGGAAATCCCCCAATGCGGAACAGCAGTCTTCCAGCGCACGTTCTCCGTTTCGCTCCAGCGCAGGGCCAAGCCCGCGGGCTTGGTGTCGCCAACTGCCGCCACATGTCCGTTGCCGAACGGGCCGCGATAATCCGGCCACGATGCCGTGGCTGCGCGGGTGAAATGGATCGAGGCCGCGATGAGCAGGCAACAGGTGGTGAGCGATGCACAGTGGATGGGGGTGGTTCGAGAATATTGCTGGCGCATTGGAACAGCGTGAGGATGTCGCGTTGGCAAGTCAACGACCGGACATCTTCGCGGGCCGTCGCAGGATTCAAGGCATTGCTGGAATCTCCCGAGGCCGTTCGCCTAAGTTCGAACCCCGATGAGTGCGATGTATCTAACTTTGAATTGGTGGTCGAGAGCGGGGGGGCGGGCGGCAGCGATGTTGTTGCCGGCGGGCTTGATTTGTTCCTGTGTTTCGCCGCCAGATCGATGCACGGACGGGCCGGTGGATTTTCGCCGGTATGTTCCGTCGTCCGCGTTCCAGCGTGTCACGCCGCGAGAGTGGATCACCGATGCGATCAACCCGGGAGGATCGTTCGACGAGTTGATTTACTCGTGGCATCTCGTCCGGCCGGGCGACACGTTTCGGCTTTATCTTCGCGTTGTTTTCGCGCCGGGTGACGAGACGGAATGGCTGCCGGCGGGGTATTGGGGCGCGACCGATGAACTGATGCGAAACTGCGCCATCCCGAAGTTCGATCGCGGCGTGCTCGACATGGACTGGTTGAAGCTGAAGGCCAAGGCCACCGGGGTCCGTTTCAAAATTCTATCCACCGGCACGAACGTCCTCTCAGTTCCGCCGGCGCTCACGCTCCTGGCCACCGACAATCATCCCGCCCCAGGCCGCGTTGTTATTCGGAGCACGGGTATGGTGGAACTGCCGGGGCGGGTGCTTGATGTTCCGTTGCGGCGGCAGTTTGACTCGCAGGGCCGGCGCATGATTGATCGTTGCCAGTCTGCGGCGCTCGCGTCGGCGATGGAATATTTCGGCCGTCCTGTGCCGCTCGAAGAGATCACGCGGCACACATTTGACGAGGAATATAACTATCCCGGCGTCTGGCCGCGCGTCATTGGCGCAGCGCAGGAATTTGGATTCGATGGTCACATCGAACGCTTCCGTGACTGGGCCGAGGTCCGGCGTACACTCGCCGGGAACAAAATGATTCTCTGTTCGATGCGCATGAATCCGGGCGAATGCAAGTCGCCGCCCTACCGCTCGATGGGCAATCACATTGTGGTCCTCTGCGGCATCACTGACGATGGGCGTGTTGTGGTCACGGACTCATTCTTGGGGAAGAGTGGCAACGGGCGTCTCTGCCAATGGCTGCAAAGTGATTTTGAGACAGTCTGGCTGAAAGCCAAGGGCGGCATTGCCATGGTGATCCTGCCGCCGAACAACGTGACGCCCCGCCTGGTCACCGACCTCCCACCGTTCCCGAAGGATCGCACCTTTCCGACCGGGGAAGATCATTGATTGAACTCACTGCCCGGCCCGTTGCAATTCCGCGATCACCGGGCCGGGCGCTTTCTCCGCCAGCAATGCGAACAACGACGGTTTCCACGGATCGAGTGTGAAGGCGATGCGGTCGGTGTGCCCGAGGTATTTCTCCGTGCGCAGGTCGTACACGTGGGCGGCTTGCGCAAGCGTGGCAGTGAGTTCGACCGGCTTCTCCAGCGGTTCGTTGCCGCCGGACTGCTTCAAATCCTCGCTCATGTGCCAGTCGATGTTCCGCTCGAAGGCCAAGAGCCGCGCGTTGCCGAGCGTGTAGCGATGGATGCGCGTGTGCGTTTCCGCAGGGACTGTCACGGGGCGGGGGATCGTGATGAATTTTTGCGCCCAGCCGTACCAGTTGTCTGCCTTGCCCGCAACCCGGTCACGATGGAATGCGGCGATATCGCGAGTGTCGCCGGTGATGGAGATCGTCGTCGCCTTGCCCGGCGGCCTTTCGGCCCGCGCGACGGCGACAGGCGCATTCGTGGCGAGGCGTGAGAGCATGTTGGTCGCGCCGATGAACCGGCCATGCTCATTGAACATCGCCGGAGGCGCGTCCGAGAAGATGACATTATCCCTGCTGTTCACGGGGCAATCCAGTTGCATGGCTACCGCGTGGGCCTGGCCGTACGAAAGCGCGCGGCACTCGGAAAGTACCCAGGCCGCGCTCGGCGCCTTGGGATCGAAGTTGAACGAAAACGTGTCTGCCGCAAGGAACTGTGGCGAGTAGCCGAGGTCTTGAAAGAGCTTGAGCCAGCCGTTGCGCTTCTTCGCGGCGACGTTGTGGGAGGACTCGTAGCTCGAGAACCGTCGCAGCCACGTCGAGCCATCGACGGTGGATTCCAGCAGCCAGTTCACCTGGACACTGGGCTGCGAGTAGAGCAGGAAGACCGGGTCGCGTTCGGGTTTCGCGCGGAGGAACAGTTGCGCTACCGGCGATTTGAGTTCATGGAAGACCGGAGCGAGTGCCTTCGCCTTGGGCGTGAGCACGTAGTCTTCGCTCTTCCAGTCGATGCAATCCTCGCTCCACCAGACGATCGCTCCGCGGTCGCCTTCGAGCAGCAGATGCCAGAGTCGCCGGCTGGCGCGCGGCGTGTCCTTCTCGAACACCGTGGTGACAAACGTCTTTCCCGGCATGAACGAACCGAGGATTTCGCGCGAGTTGCCAATGTCGTATGGCTCAATCCAGTCGAGCGCCTGCGAGAGCCGCCACAGGTCGTAGCCGCCAAAGGCGTGCGGCATCTGCGTGCCCTCGATGCCCACGGGTGTTTGAGGATCTACCGCTCGCGCGGCCAGTCGGAGATCGTTCAACGCGCCGGCAAGCGAAAGGTCCATGTAGGTGCGGAAATCGCACCATGGGGAAAAGTTCCAACGCGTCCGGCTTCTTTCGGCGGAGGCGGGATCGAACTTCACGCGTTGCACGGCCTGCCAGTCTGGCTTGCCGCGTGGAACGGCGTCGCCGCTGGCCATGCGGTTCTTGATCTGGTCGGTGGTGAACGGCTTCACATCGTCCCATGTGGCGAATTTAGTTTCCCATCCGGCATTCAGCGCGGCGAGGTCCTTGTATTGGCCCTGCAACCATTCGCGGAATCTGGCCAGCGCGACCGGGCTGAAATCGAAATCGAACGGGTTTGCAGAAATGGTCGTCGAGAGCTCATCGCGGATGTCGTAGGCCAGCGGTGCGTGGCGCCAATGCTCCATCGCATCACTTGCGCATCGC
>CAYQWK010000225.1:6428-9601 GCA_964420805.1 uncultured Bifidobacteriaceae bacterium
TTGCATCTGTTGTTTCGCCCACGCGCGCCATTGCGGGTCGTCGAGGCAGTAATCGCGTGCCAGCGCGGCGTCCGGGCTGCCGTCCTTGCGCCATTGCGTGACGAACTTGTCCCAGTCGCGGACCTTCGAGTTCCATTTCAAGCACAGTCCGCGGTTGATCATGTTCTCGACGTAATACGGAAACTGGTTGTCGAGCAGTGTCTTCGGGTTCGCGTCTCCCGACACCATCCCGGTGTCGATGCCCATCTCGCGCAGGCGCTGGAAGAACAGGGGAATCTTGTCCGGCTTTTTATAGGCGCTGTCCCCGATCCACATGATGGCGTGGTAGTTGGTCCAGGGGCGAAGCTGGCTCTCGTTGGCGGCAATGGCGCTTTGCAAAATTGCAAGCGCTGCCACTGCGATGGGAAGGAGGCGAGTCATGGCATTCTGATGGGCGGGTTTTGGGCGTTATTCACAAGTCACGTTAACAACGGAATTGCGAACGGGATTGCGAAGCCGCTCGACGCGCTGCGTGGCGCCCGCGTACGTTCTGCGCGTGACAAAGTGGTTCATCTTTCCCCTGCTCGCGTTGCTGCTCGCCGCGTGCGGTCCGCGTCAGGAACTTGCGCCTGCTACGGGCACCTATGGCCCGGCAGCGACGAACGTGACTGTCACGGCGCGGCCCGTGCTGGCGGACCAATCCGCTGCGGCTCCGTGGACGAACGGAGACTTCGCCGTGCTCGAATCCGATCTCAGCCCGGGCATTCTGTGCCGCTCGAAGTCGCGGTCGTTGCTGCTCTTCAGCGGGTTGGCCGCGCACCGGCTTGGTGCGCCGAGCCATCTGGCCATTCCCACGCAGATCGGGCCGAAGATTTTCAAGAACGGTGAGCGCATCGATGCCACCCGCTTGAATGAGTGCTGGCTCGTCGTTTGGTTTGCGGGCTCGCCAGGTTGGACGAACTGGGATGTGCCGTTCCTCGTCGTACTCCAGCGCAAGCCGCTGCGCATCCAGCTTGGCACCAACGGCCTCGTGCTCACTTATCCCGCCGAGGCCGGACTGGCCGCGGTCATGCCCATCTATGGCTATTACAAACCCGCCGCATTCGACGTGCGAACCAACCCTGTCTTCGCGGTGCGCGAGCCAAAGAAGCGTGTGCAAACCTGGAAGTGGGCCGAAGGGCTTCCGGCTGATCCGCTTTCAAGGGCACGCTATTGGGCGCGCGCGTTGCACCAATTTCCGGTGCATTGCGAGGACACCTTCAGCGTGGATCGCGCGCGGGATGCCGTCGTCATCCGGCAGAAGTTCAAATTCGTTACGTGGGACGACGAATGGCAGACGCAGCACTTGAAACTCGCGCCGGTAAGTCCCGTTCTCGGGCTCGCCATGGAGGGCGGCTTTCCGGCGGAGTTCTCGCGCAAGCCCTTCGACATGGAAATCCCGACGCCTTGGGGACCGTTGTTTGGCGTCGAAGATTCGGACGGGTACGACATCACGTTGCGCCTGTTGCGCCATGTGAACGAAACCGTGGCGGGCGCGGCCATCAGCTCGAACGCGGGCCCGGTGGCCGCCGCGGCGTTGGAGAAACTCCGTGCGTCGGTTCGCGACGGATTGCGCGAGGGCGGATCGCGCGCGCCCGGCGATGAGGTGTTCGCCAAGGCGCTGCCGCATCTCGACGAGGCGGCACGCGCCGCGGCGGCCGCGGAGTTGAAACGCCGCTTCCAGACCGACACGCCGGCAGACATGGAGGCGCTCTGGACTTACGCCCATTTCACCGGCGACTGGGCGTTGGTGCAGAGGCGCTGGGCGGACATTCGCGGGTTCTTCGCCCGTACCCGGCCCGCGCGCTGGGCGGGTTTTGGACGCGACGCCGCGCCGGTTCTTGCCGATGGGGCCGCGCCATGCCTCGCCTTCGCGCGGCTGGCCTACAAGTCGGGCGACATGGACGGCTACGCGTATGGATGCCAGTTGTTCGCGCGGGCGCTGGCGCAACAGTGGGCGCAACAACGAGGCGGCGCGTGGTTCCGTTTGCACCAACCGTGGCATTCCATGGAGGCGATGGCCGAGGAAGTTTTTCCCGTCCGCATCTCGGAATCTGCCGGTGGCTGGGAGATCGACGGGCCGAAATTTCCCGCGCAGGCGATCAACCGTTGGTCGGAGCAGCGCTGGCAGCGCTTCGGCAATGAAGACGTGGCGCGGTTTCAGCGGGAGTTTCTACTCGAAGATACCCGGCGTGAACTGGACCGACTGGCTGCGCGTTGGCCCGAGGAGCGCCGATGGTCCAGCGGGCCCAATCTTCCTCCGCCGTTGATGCAGCTTCATGCGTTGTTGCTCGACGATTTGTCCGCGCGGCTAACCAACGCCGCCGCCGTGGCTAAGTTGACCGGGCCGCCGTCCGCCGTGGCCGCGGCTTGTCTGGCGGTGCTGCAGGCCGGCCAGCCAAGGGCTGTCGAACGGTTCATTCCGGGAGGGCTGGCCACGCCGTTTGCGACCGGATTGGAGCGAGAGACGGGTGCGGCCGCATTGGGCATGGTCCATCAGTTGGAGGTCCAACAAGCCGGAGTGGCGTGTTGGCCAACGCCGTCCTGGCCGGCCTGGAAGGGGCCAATTGGCGCGACATGGAATTCGGGAGCGATGGCACCGTCCACCAACGCGCCCGCGCGGGCCGTAGCGATTCCGTTGAACTGGAACAGCCGGGCGGTGGTGTTCACGCAGTAGAAATATTGCTACGCTCGCGTTGCCGGCTGCTTTTTCCGCTGGCGCACAGCGCTTTCCAACTGCAAGGCAAACAGCCTGCGCTGCGCTTCGAACGCGTGCGGTGTTCGGGGAAATTCATCAATGATCTTCTGCAAAGTCGCGCGCGCAGCCGGCGCATCGCGTTTCAACTGCGCGTGCCAATCAGCTTGAAGGTTCAACCACGCCACGCGCTGATCTGTTATCGGTCCGCGCATGGCCAACAGCAGGTCGAGTTGCTGGATGGCGTTGTCCACTTCGCCAATCGGCCCGGCCAGCAGCCGGGCGAATCGGTCGCGAACATCAACTGCATCAGGATTGGCCGTGAGTTGCGCCACGCAATCCCTGGCCTCGGCCAGCGCCGCCTGTTTCGGATCAGGCGCAATTGCCGGGACGGGCTTGGGTGCGATGCGCGGCGGGGCGGAACTATGGATCATCGATCTGGGTTCCCAGGCCGCTGGGG
>CAYQWK010000226.1:0-9483 GCA_964420805.1 uncultured Bifidobacteriaceae bacterium
CAGCGCAAAGCCGGGGAGCCGTACCTGCTGATGCTCGGCCACAAGGCGCCGCACTCCTTCTATTACCCGGAGCCGAAATACTCGAACTCGTTCGACACCGTGAGGATTGATTATCCGGCCACGGCGTTCCGGCTCGACGACAAGCCGGAGTGGGTCAAGCAGCGCATCAGCACCTGGCATGGGATTTACGGGCCGCTCTTCGAGTGGCGAAAGAACTTCCCGGATTCGCGACCGGAGGCGGTAAAGGATTTCGCCGCCATGACGCGCGCGTATTGGGGCACGATCCAGAGCGTGGACGACAGCGTGGGACGCCTTTACGGGGCGTTGCGCGCCTTGAAGCAGCTCGACAACACGCTGTTCATCTTCACCAGCGACAATGGCTTGCTCAACGGCGAGCATGGCATGGTGGACAAGCGCACCATGCACGAGCCTAGCATCCGCGTCCCGCTGGTGATGCGATTTCCTCCGCTGGTTCCCGTGGACGGGCCTCGCGTGATCGACCAGCAGGTGCTCAACATCGACATGGCTCCAACGATCCTCGACGTGTGCGGCGTCAAGGCGTTGAAAGGCATCCACGGCCAATCCTGGAAGCCTCTGCTGACTGGAAAGGCGCGCGGATGGCGGGACGCCTGGTTTTACGAATACAACTACGAGAAGCAATTCCCCTACACGCCGAACGTCCGCGGTGTGCGAACCGACGACTGGAAGTACATTCATTACCCGCCGGGCGATGGCGGGTCGGATCGCCACAAGGCGGAGTTGTACGATTTGAAGAACGATCCAGACGAAACCCGAAACCTGATCGACGATCCGAAAGCCGCAGCCAAGGCGAAGGAACTCCAGGCCAAGCTCGCCGTGTTGATGAAGAATGCTGGGGCGATTCCGGATTCCATGCCGCTGGATGAGGGAATCAAGAGCGCGCTGCCGGACCAGAAGATTCGGTGAGCAACATCGCGGCCGTTGATGAGGCAGGCGGGATTTTCGATTCACGGTGGCGGGATGCGTTTCCCTAGCTTGTCGTCCGGAACCAAATCGCATAGAAGCAAAGCGCAACCGGCCATTGGCATGAATGCTAAGGACTTGATCATTCAACTGATGTTGAGCGGCATACTCATCATCGGCGTGTACCAGTTTTATTTCTGGTGCCAGAAACAGACGTTTGTTGCGCCACGCCGGCTCAAGCTGCCGATCGATGATTGGATTCCTTACCGGCCGGGCTGGGTATGGATCTACAGCTTCTTGTATTATCCGGTCATCGTTTACATCAACTTCGTGGTGCAGGACGCGAGGCAATTCCTTTACATGGCCACCAGCTTCCTCGTCTTGTTGGTTCTGCAAATGGTGTTCTTCCTCTTCTTCCCGGTGGAGACGCCGCAGGATTGGCGGGTCCAGAACAAGGAGCGCGATATCTCTGAACGATTCCTCTCGTTCGTCAGGAAGTTCGATGCGTCCTCCAACTGCTTCCCGAGCATGCATGTGTCCGTGGCCACGCTCACAGCGTTCCACTTGCAACCCAGCCTCGGCCCCTGGGTGTTTCTGTTCCCGGTGCTGATCGCGTTCAGTTGCGTGTTCACGAAGCAGCATTACGTGATCGACCTCCCGGCCGGGGCCGTGCTTGGGTGGGTGGCTTTCCAGTTCTTCCAGTCCCTCCTTTGAACGCGCCGTTGACAGCGCGCAGGCCGGTTCTATATTGGTCCGCGAATCAGGACAAAAAATGTCCTGTTAAACTGACACCATGCAAATCACGCGCGCAGGCGAATACGGAGTGCTGGGCCTCATGTGCCTGGCCCGCCGTCCTGTCGGCGCGGTGGTCATGATCGATGAGGTCAGCCAGGAGGAGAAGATCCCCCGGAGCTTCGCGGCCAAGATATTTCAATCCCTCGCCCGGGCCGGCCTTGTCCGCTCAAATCGCGGAACCCGTGGCGGCTTTGTCCTGCTCAAGCCCGCCAGCGAGGTCACCGTGCTGGAGGTCATCGAGGCGATTGAGGGCAGGATAGCGTTTCAACGCTGCCTTGAGGAAGACGCTCCGAAATGTGAGCACTTTGGCGGCTGCGCCCTTTGCGGACTCTTCGAGCAGGCGCAGGACCGCGTGAAGGAAGTTTTCAACCGCACCACTCTTGCTGACTTGATGAAGAATCACCGGCCGGTGGGGGTCGCGCACCGGGCGGTTCGGGGCGGAAAGATCATTGAACTCCAAATTGCAAACTGAACACGAACTATGAGCGAAACCTACACCTTGTACAACCAGACGGTCATGGACCACTTCATGAACCCGCGCAACATGGGCGACCTGAAGGAAGCCGATGGCGTGGGCGAGGTCGGCGCGGCGGCCTGCGGCGACATCATGAAGATCAGCCTCAAAATCAAGGACGGCAAAATAGAGGACGCGCGCTTCAAGACCTTTGGCTGCGGCTCGGCCATCGCCAGCAGCAGCATGGCCACGGAATTGATCAAGGGCCGTACCATCGACGAGGCCATGAACTTCTCGAATCAGGAAGTCGTGAATGCGCTCGGCGGATTGCCGCCCGTGAAAATTCACTGCTCCGTGCTCGCCGAAGAAGCGCTCAAGGCCGCGCTGGAGGATTACTTGAAGAAGCATCCCGAGGCGGCAAAGAAGGCGGGCGAAACAGTCGCCGCCTGAGGGAACCGTTTCGACCAGCCCACGCTCCGCGCACCAGCGTCGGAGGTGGGCTGATTCATTCACTGGAATCAAGGCACGAGCCGGTTCAATCTCCGCCAGATTATGCGCCAAGTTTATCTCGACCATCAGGCCAGTACGCCGGTTCTGCCGGAAGTATTCGACGCCATGAAGCCGTTCTTCACCGAGGCGTTCGGCAATCCCTCCTCGCTGCACCAGCACGGATTGCGCGTGCGCGATGCGCTGGCCAAGGCACGCTCGCAATACGCTGCGCTCATTAACGCCGAGTCGCCGGACGACATCATCTTCACCTCGGACGGCACGGAGTCGGCGAACCTCGCCATCAAGGGCGTGGCCTACGCGAACCAGCGCAAGGGCATGCACCTCGTCGTAAGCGAGACGGAGCATCCGGCGGTGATGAACTCTATTGAGTTCCTGGAGAAACAGGGCTTCACCTGCACGCGCGTGAAGGTGGACAAGGAAGGGGTCATCAACCCCGAAGATGTGCGCGCGGCCATCACCGACAAGACCACGCTTATCGCCGTGCATCACGTGAACCACGATATCGGCACCATCGCGCCGATTCGCGAGATCGGGAAAATCGCGGCCGAGAAAGGCATCGCCTTCTACGTTGATGCCGAGGCCAGCGCGGGCTGGCTGCCGGTGGATGTGCAGGCCATGGGTGCAAACCTGCTATCGTTTTCGCCGCATCGTTTCTACGGGCCGAAAGGCGTGGGCGTACTCTACCGCAGCCGCAAGGCGCGACTCGTCAGCATCATTCACGGCGGCGTGCAGGAAGGCGGACGTCGCGCGGGAACTGAAAATGTACCAGCCATCGTCGGCGGCGGGGTGGCCGCGGAATTCGCGCTGCGCGAAATGCCGCAACGCATCGCCCACACCGCGCGCTTGCAGAAGCGGCTTTATGAAGGGCTGAAGTCCAAGATCGCCTACATCAAATTCAACGGACCCGAACCGGGGTCGAAGCGCATTTCCACCAACCTGAACATCAGCACCGAGTTCATCGAAGGCGAAGGCCAGTTGTTGCTCTGCGATATGCACGGCATCGCGGTGGCCAGCGGGTCGAGTTGCGTGAGCAAGTCGCTGAAGATTTCGCACGTGCTGGCCGCCATCGGCCTCGACCACGCGCTCGCACAGGGCAACCTGATTCTCTCGCTCGGCAAGGATAACACCGACGAGGACGTGGACTACGTCGTCGAGACCTTCGGCAAAATCGTGGACAAACTCCGCAACATGTCGCCGATGTGGGACGAGTTCCAACGCGGCATCATCGACTCGGTGATTTCACCGACCGGCCGCGGCAAATCTTTCAGCGAGCACGCGGCGGCGGTGTCAGGGAAAGCGGCACATTGACTCGCCTCGCGCGACGACAAATACGCCAATCGTGATTAAAGAACTCACCCTCAAAATCGAGCAGCATCACGTCACGTCAGAACAGTTGTTGGAATGATTATGATTTCAGAACAGCAGATCACCGAAGCTCTCAAGGCCGTCAAATATCCCGGCTTCTCGCGCGACATCGTATCGTTCGGTCTCGTAAAAGAGATCGCCGCGAACAACGGCGCCGTGAGCGTCACGCTTCAACTCACCTCACCCAGCCCCGACGCGGCCGCGAAGATCCGCGACCAGGCCACCGCCGTGCTCAAGCAACTTCCCGGCGTCTCCGGCGTCTCGGTGCAGGTGAGGCAACCTGCGCCCACCGCTGCCGCCCACGCCAGTTCCGCCGCCCCGTCCAGCAATCAGGTGCCGGGAATCAAGCGCATCGTCGCCGTCGCCAGCGGCAAGGGAGGCGTCGGCAAGTCCACCTGCTCGGTGAATCTCGCCTGCGCACTCCGGCATCTTGGCCTCCGCGTCGGCCTGCTTGATTGCGACATATACGGTCCGAGTATTCCGCTGATGATGGGCATCAACCAGCGCCCCACCATCAGCGCGGACGAGAAGCTCGTCCCGCCGCAGAACTACGGCGTAAAACTGATGAGCATGGGCTTCCTGCTCGACAGCGACCAGCCCGTGATCTGGCGCGGACCGATGATTCAAAAAACCATCACGCAGTTCATTCACTCGGTGGACTGGGGCGAACTCGACTACCTGTTGGTTGATCTCCCGCCCGGCACTGGCGACGCGCAACTTTCCCTCTGCCAGACCGTGCCGCTGGACGGCGGGGTTATCATCACCACGCCTCAGGAAGCCTCCCTCGGCGTTGTACGCAAGGGCATCGCCATGTTCCAGAAGGTCAACGTCCCCATCCTCGGCCTGGTCGAAAACATGAGTTTTTACACCACGCCCACCGGCGAACGCATCGAACTCTTCGGCCACGGCGGTGGCAAGTCCGAGGCCGGGCGGTTGAATGTCCCCTTCCTCGGCGAGATTCCCATCTACGTCGAGATCCGCGAGGGCGGCGACGCTGGTCAACCCGTAGTGGTCACTTCACCTGACTCCGGGCCCGGGCGCTCCTTTCTCGATGTGGCCATGCGGCTGCGCACACGCCTCGGCTGACGGTTTTTCAGGTTCACGACTTAAGCATTGTCAGCCTCCTGCCCGATGATACTTTGACCGCGCTTTTAGAAGAAGTATGTCCAACAGCGTTCAAGACACTTCGGGGACTGACCTGATCAGGAACTCGTCGCTTTACCGGGAATTCCAGGCCGAGCGCGAGGAGATCCTCAAACACAAGTGGATCGAGTCCGAGAAGGCCGGTTACGACATCGGATTCGAGCGCGCGCTCACCGACTGGATCCTCAAACACCGCGCCAAATGGCGCAAAGCGCGGCAGCAACAGCAGGCCGCGCAACAGAACTGACGCCCTCGTCGGCGCGCTTCCTTTAATGCAGCCCCGCGAGGCTGCGAAGGACCATGAAAACACCACGCTCCCTCCCAGAATCGCCCCAGGCCGGTTCCTTTCGCAATGCCTGACTCCTCCCTCGTCCTCACCACCGTCGCCCTCGAACGTGCCCTCAAGCGCATGGCACACGAGATCGCCGAGCGCAACGAATCCGCCCGCGACCTCGTCCTCGTCGGCATCCAGCGCCGCGGCGTATTCATCGCGCAACGCCTCGGCACTTATCTCCGTGAAATCCTCGGCCAGCCCGTGCCAGCCGGCGCCCTCGACGTGAGCCTGCATCGCGACGACGTGGGCCAACAGGCTGCTCCGAACGTCTATCCCACCGTCATTCCCTTCGATATCACCGGCAAGACCGTGGTGCTGGTGGACGACGTGCTCTTCAGCGGACGGACCACGCGCGCCGCGCTCGACGCGCTGAACGACTTCGGTCGCCCCAGCCGCATTCAGCTCGCCGTGCTCATCGACCGCGGCCATCGCGAACTTCCCATCAAGGCTGATTTCGTTGGCAAGAACGTAGCCAGCGCCCGCCGCGAACGCGTGAATGTCCTCTTCAAGGAGGATGGTGGCCCCGACATCGTGACCCTGGAGAAACAATCTGACCAACCAGCCCGATGAACGATGACGCACGTCCCATGATGAATGACGGAAACCGCCCGTCCATCTTCCCGTGCCTTCGTCTCCCTTCCTCATTCCAACCATGATCTGGACCCGACAGCACCTTCTCGACATCGAGTCCCTCTCCGCGGACGAGATCACCAGCATCCTCGACACCGCGCGCGCCTTCAAAACCGTCGGCGAACGCGCCGTGAAGAAGACGCCGGCCTTGCGCGGCAAAACCGTGGTCAACCTGTTCATCGAACCCTCGACCCGCACCCGCATCAGCTTCGAGCTGGCCGCCGTCCGCCTCAGTGCCGACGTCATCAACTTCACCGCCGAGGCCTCATCTCTGAAGAAGGGCGAGACGCTCAAGGACACTGCCCGCAACCTCGAGGCCCTCAACGCCGACATCATCGTCATCCGCCACAGCGCCAGCGGCGCGCCTCATTTCCTCTCGCGTGTCGTCCAGTCGCACGTCGTCAATGCCGGCGACGGCGCACACGAGCATCCCACCCAGGCCCTGCTTGACACCTTCACCATTCGCGAAAAGAAGGGCCGGATCGCCGGCCTGAACGTCACCATCCTCGGCGACATCCTCTACAGCCGCGTGGCGCGCTCGAACATCTGGGCGCTCACCAAACTTGGGGCCAACGTCACGCTCTGCGGACCCAGCACGCTGGTCCCGAAGGTCTTTGAGAAGATGGGCTGCCGCGTGACCTACGATGTGAACGAGGCAATCGAATCCGCCGACGTCATCAACCTCCTGCGCATCCAGCACGAACGTCAGCGCCAGAGCATGTTTCCAAGCATCGGCGAGTACACGAACCTGTTCAGCCTCAACAAGGCGCGCTTCGAGCGCACCCGGCCCGACGTGCTCATCATGCACCCCGGCCCCATCAACCGCGGCGTCGAGATCAACAGCGAGATCGCCGACGGCTCCCGCTCAGTCATACTCGAACAAGTCACCAACGGCCTGGCTGTGCGCATGGCCGTGCTCTTCCTCATCAGCGGCGGCCAGCCGTGAAGCGCCTCACTGGTGCAACGTGCGCCACAGCACGTTGGCCGTGAACAGAAAGATCATCGCCAGGCAGCAGAAGATCTTCCCCAGCGCCCCCGCGAACAGCCCGATAGTCGCGCCGACTCCGGCCCGCGAGGCCTCATCAAATTTCCGCCCGCCGATCATTTCGAAGACCACCGCGCCGAGAAACGGCCCGATGAGAATCCCGACCAGGTTGAAGAACAATCCGATCACCCCGCCGACAATCGCGCCGATCATGCCCTTGCGCGTCGCCCCGAAACGCTTCGCGCCGTACATCGTCGCCAGATAATCCAGCACCAGCGCGAAGGCGGTCATCAGCACCAGCGCCGTGAGCGTGATCCAGCCCGCCCCGGTCTCTCGGAACCAAAACTTGTGGACCACCGCCGCGATCAGCACGAGCGGCGTGCCGGGAATCCCCGGCAGCGCGCACCCCACGCAACCCGTGGCCATCACCGCCAGCGCGAGAATCAAACCAATGAGTTGTTCTGTCTCCATGCGGGCAAGAGTTCCATGTGTGGACCGCATCCGCAATGGCCGTTACTCGGCGGCGTTCACCCAAACCTCGCCCCGCGGGCGCAGCTTCCACAACGACGGATCCAGCCGCACCGCCGGGGCCTGCTCGTCCTTCGCCAGAATGCCGCGGAAGAAGTAGCCCCGCCCCGCCAGCAACACGCGGCCTGTTTCCTCATCGTACTTCCACCGCAGAATCACCAGCCGCCACGGCTGTGATTTCGTGGCGTCGAGCGTGGTCCGGCCTTTGCGCTGGAGCATCACCAGCGAGTAGAGATTCTCGTTCGCCTTGTCGTGGACCACGCCAAGCAGCTTCCGGTCGTCGTAGAAATCCTCCGCGATGGCGAGGTTGGTCCGCACCAGTTCCATCAAATTGCCGTCCGATCTCGCCGGCCACCCGGCCACGATCTCGTTTCCCGTCCGCAGCGCGAGAAACAGGTCCATGCCCAGCGGCGACGGCAGGTTGAACTCGCCGGCCTCCGCGCCCGGCCGCGCCTCCAGCGTGAATAACGCGCCCCACGTTTGCGCTGCCGCCCGGGTTCCGGGCGTGATGCTGCCGTGCGTGAGCCGGAGCGGGATTTGCGCCCCGGCCCCCGCCGTGTTGTCCGTGAAATGAATCAAGGACGGGTATTTCAACTTGTCCGCCGCCTCGCCCTCCTGGCCGCGTTGTTTCGCCTGGAGGATGACTTTGGAAGTGCGCTCCGTGCCCTCGACGTAAAGGACCGTCGTGAACAAATGGCCGGTGACCTTGTCGCCGCCCGCGAGCACCGCCGTCGCCTCGAGCGAGCGCGTGAGATAAGGCTGGCCGCTGAATTCCTTCCGCGTCTGCCCGGCTTCGAGGAAACGCCATTTCTGCACCATCTTCTCCTCGGCCGGCCGCACGCGAATTTCCTGAAGCCGGTCGAACGCCAGCGTGCGCAGCGTCCTTCCATCGTGAATCTTCAACTCCGCGCCGGCCGTGAGCGAAAGCAGACCCTCCATCGATTCTCCGTTTGAGAACTGCACCATGCCCGTTCGCGACGCGGCGAAGGCATTGCCGGCGGCAAGGAACAGCACAAGAAACGCGGTTTGCACCGTCCGGCCGTTTCCCGTCTCCAGGCAAAGTTGCTTCATGATCAAATTAGATTCCACCGTCGCCGCAGCCACCATTCCGCAACCAGCAAGGTCAGGAACAGCAGCGCAAACCACGGTCCCGCCTGCGCCAGCGACGCCTCCACAGCGACCTTCTTGCGTCCGGCATCCGACGAGATGCGGCGTGCCAGTTCCTCCACCTGCCCCTCGCGAAAGGAGGCGCCTGAACCACGCTCGCACAATTTGTGGAGAAACGCCTCGTTCATTTCCAGACGCGAACCCTCGTCTGCCAGCGGCGCCACGCGCAGCGTCTTCTCGTACGTTTCCAGCGCATTGTCCCCGCGAAAGGCCGCGAGCTTCACCGCATAATCGCCGCGCCCGCGCAAGCGGAGCTTCGCGGTCCAGGCATTCGCGCTGCCCTGCAACGGCTCGATGGCCAGCGGCGTGCCGGCACCGTTCAACGCCACACTGGCGGACCAGCGCAGCCCGTCGCTTCCGCCCGGCACCCGGATTTCCGCCACGGCCTGTTCTCCGGGCCGGTAGGCTTCCTTGTCCCATTTCACTGTGAAAACGCGCCCGCCCTCGTCCTTGCCGGCGAGATGCCGCACCGCCTGCCGCCAGAACAAACCGTAACCCGCCTTCAGCGCGTCGCCTTTCGCCGCCCAGCGCCACAACGTGTTGCAGGCCACGCCCAGCACCCGACCCTTGCCGAATGGCATCATTGCCACCACCGCCACGCCACGGTCGCCGGCGCGCGCCTCCATCAAC
>CAYQWK010000227.1:0-9452 GCA_964420805.1 uncultured Bifidobacteriaceae bacterium
GCCTTGGTGATGGTGATGGTGTCCACAAAATCGATGGTGAAGAGACCGCCGGTGGTGTGGCTCAGGAAGACGTAGTTTCCGCTAACAGCCACGCTGTAACCGCCGGTGAAGTAGCTGCCGGAACCTGGCTCGGGATCGAACTGCCCGATCGCGCGGGGGAGGGCGGGGTTCGAGATGTCGAGGATGCGCAGACCGTCGGTGAGAAAGGCGAGATAGGCGTATTTGCCGACCACCGTCACCTGATGGGCAATCGCGCCGCCAGGGCTCGTGTAGCTTCCAACCTGGGTGATGGCTCCGGGGTTGGAAACATTAAAGATGCGAACAGGGTCTGGCGCGGAGGACTTCTCCGTCGTGACGAGCAAATTCAGGCCGTCGGACGTGAGCGCCATGTGATAGAAAAATTCTGAAGAAACGCCGCTGGACGGTTGGTGGCCAAGGAGAACCGGAGCGGAGGGGTTGCTGACATCATGCACGGTGAAGCCGCCGCCAAGCCAGGTGGTGTAAAGCTTGCCGTTGCGCACGAGGGCATCGTGAGCCTGGCTGTAGTAGGACTAGATGGGACTCATGACCTCGGCGAGGTAAACCGGCACGGCAGGGTTCGACACGTCGAAGATGGCGAGATCACCGGTGATGCCTGAGGAAAGGTAGGCGTTGGTGGTCGTGGGCGTGATTTCAATGGTGACGCTGTGGGCGTCGCAACCCAGGTGGTAACCGCCGCCCATGCCCCATTCCAAGCGGCCGAGTTCGACCGGCGCGAGCGGGTTGCTTACGTCGTAGATGAACATGCCAACCCACGGTTGAGGGGTGCCGTTCGGGATTTCATTGGCGATGTAGGCGATGCCGTTGACGACTTGCACGTCACTGATTTGCGCGTGGGCGAAGGGCAGGATCGTGTTCAATTGAACAGGCGCGGCAGGGTTGCTCATGTCAATGATGGCGAGGCCGCCGCTGCCACGGGCGACGTAGGTTTTGGTGCCGTCGGCCCAGACCTCGCCGTTGTCGGCTCCGGGTTGAAAAGTGGAGATGAGGCTGGTGTTCAACTGCGCCTGGGATGACGCGGCGAACAACAAGGACACGGCCATCGCGAGGACGGCCATCAATGGGCGAAACATTCTGGTCATAGGTTTTTATTTGTCGGTCTGACTCGAACCGCCCGACCGGAACCCCGGTGGGCGGCTGCCATTTCCCTTTACCGCTTCGGCGCGGGAAACAGCCTTGGAACACCAACCGGTCAAAGAGCGGCCCGGCGTTCCACTGCTTACAGAAGGAAATGCGGCGAGAAGTTTTTGGAAATTTCGCGTGGTGTCCCGTGGTTCCCTGCCGCAAGGCGCGAATGGACGAATATCAACCCGGCCGGCGCGCAATCAGGTTCACCTGTTCCTCTTCGGTCTTGCGAAAGTTGGCGCTTGGCGAGTTGTTCTCCGGTAACAGCTCAAAGCCGCATTCCCGCAGTAGGGCGGTGATCGAATGCAGATCGTACATCCAGCAATGCTGCACGTCGAACATCCCGGTAAGGGCGAGCAAACGGTCGCGAAGCGGAGGATGCCGGTCCTTGTTGAAGTGAAGGGATGCCAGGAATTTGTTCGGCGCGTCGGCGGTGCCGAACTCCCGGAGATAGGTGCGTGCCCTGACCTCGAGGTCAGGGATGATTACATGCAGGGTGCCGCCCGGCTTGAGGATGCGATGGAAGTTCCTCAAGACCGTCACCACGTCGTCGCGGTTGAGGTGTTCGAGGAAGTGCGAGGCGAGGATGTGATCCACCGAGGTGTCCGGGAAACGAAGCGGTCTGCGGCAGTTGGCAAAAACAAACGGAGCCTTCTCCCTGCCGGCGCGAAAGACCTCCAGCCACTCGCGGCCGCGCGGTTTCAGGAGCGGCTTGATGAATGGAAAGAGCGGGGCCAGCAACGCAAATGGGTTGCTGTCCAACTGCACGAAGCCGTCGAGGAAAAAGTTGCCCGAAGCCACGTTCAGCCAGACCTGTCCCTGCTTGTTGCGATACCTGTCCGGATTCATCCGAGGGCGCCACTCTATTTGCCGCGGGTCGCGAGCGTCCATTTGTAAAGTTCCGCGCGTCGGCCGCGGTTAGAGTTGCGCGGCAATTTCGATGAGTCGCTGCGCGTAAGCCTTGGGCGCACTTTGTTCCAGCAGCCAGCGTCGGCCAGCGTTGCCCATCTCCACACGCCGATTCGCGGCGGAATCGAGATCCAGGATCTGCCGCGCCAGTTCGGTTGAGTTTCCAGGTTCGTGCAGCAATCCGGTGGTGTTGTGCAGGATCGTCTCCGTAATGCCACCGCTGCGCGCGCCGAGCATCGGCTTCGCGCAATCGTAAGCCTCGTAGGTCACCGCGCCGAGAGGTTCCCAAAAGACCGACGGGGCAATCATGGCACGGCAGCCGGAGATCAACTGTCGTTTTCGCTCGTCGGTCACAAAGCCTTCGTAACGGACCGATGAATTGCCGGCGGCCGCGGCACGCACCATTTCTTCCAACGGCCCGCGCCCGGCGATGACCAGGCGCGGCGTTCGGGCACCGCGTTCGCGGCGGATCTGTTGCCACGCCTCAAGCAAAACGCTGATTCCCTTCTCGGGAATCAGGCGCCCGACGAAGAGGTAGTGGTCGCCTTCCGGTTCTGATGGTGGCTCCGGTGTGGCGAACCAGAAAGGACGCATGGCCACCACGCGGTCGGGTGGCACACCGGCCTCGATGAACTTGCCGCGCATGAACTCGGAGACGGTGATCCACTTGCGCACCGAGTCCAGCCAGCCGCTTCGCCGCAGCCGCGACAGAACGGTGGCCATCAAGGCGGTGGTGGCACGCGAACCGCGCCAGGATTTGCGCCAGATTTCAGGCCAGAAATTTCCGCGCAAGCCGGCATCGCAAAGCCTTCCACCGGCCCACAAGGTCCCGTTGACCGAGAACGGGCGGAAGTTGTGCGTGAAGTGGATGAGCGGCACGCGGCGTTCGTGGGCCAGTCGGTAGAGCGCCAGCGATCCGACCGGGAACAAATTGCCGAACATCCAGACATCGGGTTGGAACTCCTCGTGCTTCTGCATCACCGCGGCAACGGAATCCGGATTATTGAAGGTCAGACGCGCTTGCTGCCATTTCGAGGGGCCAGATGGAGCGGTCCAGTCGCGGCTTTGAAAGAAGACCGTATGCATCTGCTCCGGCCCGATGATCTCCTGCAACTGCCGGACGAAGGTTTCCTCACCGCCCGGGTCGCGGTAGCAGTTGAAGATCTTCAGCAGCCGGGGCTTCATCGCGCGAGCCTGCGGCCGAAGAAGATGCTGTCGCGGCGGCTCACTTCAAATCCTGCGTCGCGCAGAATTTCGCCGCAATCCCGGCATGAGTCCTCTGAATCACATTCCACAATGGCGGCCGCCGCCCGGCGCAGGCATTCCCTCGCTCCGTGAAGCACCGGAATCTCGAAGCCCTCGACATCCACCTTGATGAGTGTGGGCCAGATTCCCCGCCCGGTGGAGAAATCGTCCAGTGTTTGGACGGGGACGCTGACCCGGGTGGTTTGAAGCGTGCGTCCATGACCGTCCGTGAGTAGCGCGCCGGTCGAAGAAACCACTCCCATGCTCGAGTGGCTGGAGATTTCGAGATCGCACCGTCCGGCCGTCGCCCCGACGGCGGCTTCAACGACCTCGATGCGCGGGCCGAGGGCATTGCATTCCACGTTGGCGCGGAGTTTCCGGCAAGTCGCGGGCTGCGGTTCAAAGCAGACACTGCGAAGCGGCGGATGCTCCGCGCACTGGACGAGTGAGAAGAAACCGCAGTTGGCGCCCACATCAAAGACCGTCCCTTCGGTCACGCCGGAATCGAAATCATAAACACGCTGGCAGTAGATCTGGTGCAGGAACACCAGCCCGCTCATTCCAGAGACATCGGCGATGAAAGAGATGCGGCCGACCTTCAGCATCATTTGCCGGAAGAGGGCGACGCCGAAGCGGGCGTGGACCGCCCGCCCCAGGAAATACCAAGCCAGACGCGGCCATTGCGGCAGCGTTGCCGCTCGAAACAGGTCGCGCACGATTTGTGTTTCGCTCATCCGCGGAAATCACTGCTGGTCCATCACGCGGAGCTTGCCAGCCAGCTTGTCGGCGACCTTTTGCACGTCCGCGTCCACCATGATCTTCACCAGTTCGGTGAACCGGACCTTCGGTTCCCAGCCCAGCTTCGCTTTCGCCTTACTGTAATCGCCGATCAGCAAATCCACCTCGGCGGGGCGGCAATAGCGCGGGTCAAATTCAACGTAATCCTGCCAGCGCATTCCGGCGTGCGTGAACGCCACTTCGAGAAACTCGCGGATGGAATGCGTCTCGTTGGTGGCGATCACGTAATCGTCCGGCTCCGGTTGCTGGAGCATGAGCCACATGGCTTCCACGTATTCCTTCGCGTAACCCCAGTCGCGTTTGGCGTCGAGGTTGCCGAGATGGAGCTTCTTTTGCAGCCCATGCTGGATGTGCGCGACCGCGCGCGTGATCTTGCGTGTCACAAACGTCTCTCCGCGCCGCGGTGACTCGTGATTGAACAGGATGCCGCTGCTGGCATGGAGGCCGTAGCTCTCGCGGTAGTTCACCGTGATCCAGTGCGAGTAGAGTTTCGCGCAGCCGTACGGAGAGCGCGGGTAAAACGGGGTTGTCTCCCGCTGCGGCACTTCCTGCACCTTGCCGAACATCTCGCTCGACGAAGCCTGGTAGAACCGCGGCTTGAGGCCGGTTTCCCGGATCGCCTCGAGCATCCGCACCGTGCCGGAGCCGGTAATGTCGGCTGTATACTCCGCCGCGTCGAAACTCACACGCACGTGGCTTTGTGCGGCAAGGTTGTAGATCTCCTCCGGCTGGATCGAGCCGAGCAGCCGTGCCAGCGCCGAGCCGTCGGAAAGGTCGCCGTAATGCAGGAACAACCGCTTTCCGGCCTGGTGCGGATCCTCGTAAATGTTCTCCAACCGGCCGGTGTTGAACGTGCTGGCGCGGCGGATGATTCCGTGAACCTCGTAGCCCTTCGACAGGAGCAGTTCAGCCAGATACGAGCCGTCCTGTCCGGTGATGCCGGTGATCAGTGCTTTCTTCGCCATACGTGTGGGCGGGACAATCAAAGAGCAGGGGGGAAATGACAAACGACAAATGAGGAAGTGGAGCAGCAACGGCTGCCGGGCCGCGCGAACGGCGGGTTCCGCATCGCGGATGGGCGCATCTCAGTTCCTTGCACGATGCACACTTCCGGGTGGTGGGACTCGTCGCGCTGCGACGAGTGGCGCCGCGTCCAGCGGCGCAACGGACGGCCTCACGCCCTCCTTTCCGTCCGCTCTGCGCGGACGGGGTTGTCGCAACGCGACAACCACCACATGCAAGAAAGTGAGATGCGCCCATCGCGGATTACATGCCACGAATTGCATCGACCAACCTCCCGCGCCCCGCGATGGTCGCCGCGTGACAGTGGAAATTTCCAACCGCGAATTGCGCACCCTCAAGGGCCGCGCCCAGCTTCTCCGCCCGACCATCTTCATCGGGCGGGACGGACTCAGCCCCGCGTTATTGAAGGCGCTCGACGAGGCGTTGGCCCGCCATGAGCTCGTGAAGGTGAAGTTCGGCGAGTTCAAGGAGCAGAAGAAGGAACTGGCGCCTGTGCTCGCGGAAAAGACCGCCTCCCGCCTGGTGATGCGCGTTGGCAATGTGGCCGTACTCTTCCGCCGTAAACCTCCGGCGGTCGAGGGCACTTAATCGAGCAACTCGACCAGCGCCATGATGACTGCGCCCGCCGCGGCGCCGTAAACGCCCCAGCCGATGCCGCCCCTGCAGCCGCGCTCCGATCCCATGGTGGCGATGCGCGTGATCACGCCCGCGAGCATTCCAATCACCAGCCCGACGATCCCGCCGAGAAAGCTCGCGAACAGCACTTCGAGCGGCCCCTCAATCGGCCCGCCGTGCTGGCCGGACAGCAAAACTCCGGCGGGCTGAAGACGGAGTATTCTATTCTTCAATAATCTCATGGTGTCAGGGGGCGGCAAACCGCGCGTGAACCGGTTCGGGCATTCCAGGTTGCGTCTATACACTTTCCGGCGTCGGGTGCGTCCACGGTGCGCGATACGGCCGGGCGAGAAGTTTGTTTGCCTCGTCGTCCCCGATGACCTTGCCCGCCGCCGCGTCCCAGGCCAGCGAACGGCCCAGTTGCATTGAGAGGTTGGCGAGAATGCACGACGCGCTCGAGATGTGGCCCTGCTCGATATCTGCCACCGGTTTGCCGCGCGACTCGATGTTCTTGAGCAAATCCTGCATGTGCCAGCGCACCGCCGAGGCGACGTGGCGTTCGAGATCCTTCTCGGTCTTGTCCTCGGGGAATTTCTCGTACTCGAAGAGAGGCTCGCCCTTGAGCGTGGACTCGGACTTGCCGCGCGGGAAGAACTCGTAGCCGTTCACGCTCGCCTTGAGCGTGCCCTTCTCGCCGTAGAAGACGGCCGCCCACGGATATTTCGGATCAGGGGCATCCCCCCAGGAACGATGCGTCCAGACCACGTTCAACTCCGGGAACTCGAACGTGGCCGTCTGCGTGTCCGAAATGTTGGCCACGCTCTTTTTGTCCATGTAGATGCCGCCGGTGGAACTGACTCGCCTGGGCCAGCCCAGGTCCAGCATCCAGCGTGTCGTGTCGAGCATGTGAACGCACATGTCCCCCACGATCCCATTGCCGAACTCCATGAACGCGCGCCAGCTTCGTGGATGCATCGTCTTGTGGTAGGGCCGTTGCGGCGCGGGGCCGAGCCACATCTCGTAATCCAGGTTCTCCGGCGGCGTGCCCGAGGCCGGCGAGGCGTCGCGCGAGCGCATATGGTAGTAACAGCAGATTTCCACGTGCGAAATTTTTCCGAGCAGGCCCTCCTTGATCACGCGGTCTCGCGCCTCGATCAAGTGGGGCGTGCTGCGGCGCTGCGTGCCGATCTGCACCACCCGGTTGTATTTCCGCGCCGCGGCGAGCATGGCCTGTCCTTCTACCACGTCCACGCCGATTGGCTTCTGGCAATAAACGTCCGCGCCGGACTTGACCGCCTCGATCATTGGCAGCGCGTGCCAGTGGTCCGGCGTGCCGACGAGCACGATGTCAAGGTCCTTCTCCTTGAGCATGGCGCGGTAGTCGGAATAAAGGCGCGGCTTCTTCCCGGACTTCTGCCGCGACGCGACGATGTCGGCGGCGTTGGCCAGCATCGTCTTGTCCACGTCACACAACGATACCACCTCGACTGGCGCGACCTGGATGAGCCGGAGCAAATCCACCTTGCCATACCAGCCGGTGCCAATCAGGCCGACACGCTTCTTCATGTCGGCGAACTCGGCGGCGAAAGCTGGGGCGTTGGCAATGGCGAATCCGGCCAGGGCGCTGGCCTTGAGGAATTTGCGGCGGTTCATGTGCGCGATTTAGCGCCAATCTTTTCCGCGGTTCAATCCTTCTCCGGCTCGTCCAGCTTCGCGCCCGGCGGCATCTCGTCGTAGCCCGCGAAGTGGTCGGGCCTCAGTGGTTCCGACATTCGGTGCTCCTCGCCGAGCCATTTGCCAAGGTCGATGAGCTTGCACCGGTGCGAGCAGAAGGGGCCGAACTTCCCGGCAAACCAGTCGCCGGCCTTGCGGCACGTCGGGCATTTCACCTGGCGGAGGGCAGCCATGCGTGGGTTCAGTAATCAAAGAAGTTCCCCGGCACGATGAAGATCACCGCGCGCGAGCCGCAGCGCGGGCACATGGGTTCAAGGCCGGTTTGCATCGCCCCCTGGCAGCGTGGGCAGACCTTGTGGGACGGCGCGGGGCGCGTGAACAATTCCGCGTGGTCGCAGCGTTCGCAGCGCAACTCGTCGCCGTCCATCGTCGGCCCGTGCTGGGCATGGAAGGTTCCGCCGCAATCGTTGCAGCCATAGCGTCCGAAAATCCTGGGTGTGATGGTCATGGTTGCTGGGCGGTGTCGGCGGGTTTCCGATGGGTGACGAGATTCTTGCGCACGATGCGCTGGCGGAAGGTGAACACCTCCGGATCGCGCTCATCGACGGTCACCCGCAGCCAGTGTACGTCGGGATCGCCAAAGGTTTCGACGCGGGTGAAGTTCTCGATCCGGCGCCGCGAGGCCGCGTTCACCAGGGGCTTGTCGATGCGGAAATGGTGGCTGTCCCCGTGAACGAGCACGACGGGCTTCTTGAAATCCAGTGTCTCGCGCTCGATCACGCCCATCATCTCGCGGAAGCCGGGCGCCATCCGGTTGGTGCGGCCCAGTTCCGGGAACGGGTTGGCCTGCATGATCAGCATCACGGCGCGGTGGTTCGCCTTTTGCGCGGCGGCGAATGCCTCCTTGATCCACGCGATGTTTGCCGCGTTGCGCGCGGTGAATTCCGCCTTGCCGAAGTTGTTCGATGAACCGGGCACGTTCACGCACGCGTAGGTCACGCGGCCCAGCGTCCAGCGCGCGTTCTCGCGGAACATCGCGTGCGCCGGATCGCTGCTCTGTCGAACGAGCGGCAGCTTGCGCCGGCCGAGGCTGGTATCGCCCTGGGTGAACTTCTCGCGCAGCTTCTGCAACCGCTCCACCGGATCATATTTCGCGCGGTCGCAGTCCTGCCATTCATTGTCGCCAAACACGTAGAACAGAGGATGTCGGATGGCCTGGAACAGGCGCAGGCGGTCCTCGAACAGCTCATCCGGGCAGGGCGAGCCGCCGGATTTGATGTCGCCGTCGTGGACCACGAAGGCGAGCCGCGCGGCGTTCAGTTCGGCTGCGAGGTTCGGGTATTCGTTCGTGCGCTGGCGGTCGTTGTACGGCGTGTCGCCGATCAACGCGAAGTCGTAGCGATGTTTCAAATGCGCGCGCGGGCAATGGCAGCCCGCGAGCAACGTAAGAGCCACGGCGCACACGAGTGCGCTGCGGGCCGGAAAGGGCAGGGGAATCATGCGAATGAACGGTGTCTCAATTCTTCTCGGGTGCAGTCGCGGGGTCCATTTTGCGGCGCAGCACATTGTCCGGCCCGCCGCCGAACTGCCGCCAGTAGAGCGCCTTGAATGGATTCACCTTGGGGCCGGTGACATTCTCGTTCACCAGCATCGGCAGGGTTGCGGTCCACCATTGGTCGTACGCCGCTTCGAGTTCCCGCGCGACGGCCGGGTATCCGGTGATCACATCCGTCTTTTCACCCGGATCATTTTGCAAATCGTACAAGGTCCACCGTGGCTGCTTCGACGCGTCCTTGGGCTTCATGTCGGAAACGAGTTGGAAGCGCGAGTTGCGGATGCTGCACTGAACATATTTCGATTCCTCCGCCAGCCCGCGATTCCAGCGGCCGACGTGCGTGACCAGGGTGCGGTCCGGCCACGGCGCGTCCGGCTTTTTGAGCAACGGCACCAGGCTTCGCCCCTCGATCTGACGGCGCTCGGTGTCCGACAAGGGAACGCCCGCGATCTCCGCGAACGTCGGAAAA
>CAYQWK010000228.1:0-9405 GCA_964420805.1 uncultured Bifidobacteriaceae bacterium
CGTTGTCTTCCAAGCCCACCGCCAACGGGCCAGCCGGCGAGATGAGTCCGGGCGTGTTGGTGACGGTCAGGGTGGCCACGGAGGAGGTGGCGGAGCCTGCGGCATTCATGGCGACGACCAGGTAGCTGCCAGCGTTGTTGGTGCTGACTGACAGCACATTCAGAGTGCTGTTGGTGGCGCCGATTACAGGGCTGCCGTTACGGTACCATTGGAACGCTGGATACAGACCGCCGGCCGCAGTTGTGAAGGTCGCGGTGCCACCACATTGGGCAGTCTGGTTGACCGGGTGAGTGGTTATGTAGGGCGCGGAAACAACGGTGATCGTGCCGTCGATCGGGAGGCGCGATGTCTCCCATCCCAGCCCGGGCGAAAGCGACGGAAGGCTGATTGAACTGAAGCTACCCAAGTAAGAGGCGGCATCGAAAAGTTTGAAACTGTCGCCGTCCGCCAAAGCCGGCGTGATCGCCAAGGTTGAAACGACCAATGCCCCGCCGTAGGTGATGCTGCTGGTGGCGCGGACAACGTCGCTAGTGCGGCCAGTGCCAAGCTTCGAGATTTCAGCAGCCACGACGCCGGAAAGGGCGACGCTATTGTTGGCCGTGAAAATTCCCAGGGAGTTGGTTCCAGGCGCGAGCGTGCCGCCTGGAGCAACAACCAGCGGTCCGGAAACGGATCCGACGCCGCCCAGAACGCCATTACTAACCGCAGTCGTGCCCAGATAGGTGTTAACAGCATTCAAGAAGAGTGCGCCAGAACCCAGCTTCTTCAACCCACCGGGGCCATAGAGAACTCCGGTCAAAGTGTTCGTGAACGCCCCGGGGTTGAATGTGACATCGCCGTTTGTACCAGTGAGGGCAAGGGCAAGGATGGAGGACCAATTGCTGATCGAGCCGACCGTTCCGCCGCCAAGATTAATCTGATAAGTGGTGTTTTGATCCGGGCCGCTGCCACCTCCGGATTTGATGCCGTACTGGCCGAGGTTAAGCGTGCCGCCTTCAAGACTGTAGGTATTGGTGAAGGTTCCCACCGTGGTTCCGCCGCGGTTATCCATGACCAAGCCGTGCGTTGTTACCACACCGCCGGTTTGGGTGAATAGCCCCACGCTGTCGATGCCGATGTAGAAGCCGCCGTTTTGCTCCGCGCCGCTAGTACCTGCAGGATTGCTGGCCGTATTCACGGTCTTGGTCAGCGTTCCGCCACCCATTAGATGGTTATTGACGCTGTTGGGCCAGTGACCGAGACGGTACTGGCCCGCGACCCAGACGTCACCGCCCAACTGAACGACGTTTCCGGTCACGGTATTTTGCTGACCCATCATGAAACTGGACGTGACCAGCGCCGCGCCCGGTTCGATCAGCAAGGAGCCTGAAGCCCCCGTCGTGGCAACGGCCTGGCCGAGGTTCACGTTGGGGATGACATTCGTCGAACCGGCGCTGAGAATCAGGTAATTGGTCGGGTTCCGACCTTGGACATTGAGCACATTGGCAATATTGGTGCCGACGAGGCGGAGCGGGCCGCCTGCTTGATTGATAGTGCCTCCGTTGCCTGAGATGCCGCCGGACATCACGACCGGATTGCTGTTGGCAAAAGTGGTGGTGGCATTGTTCACCAATTCACCAATGATCGAACCGGTCCCGTTGGTGCCAACTTGCAGGACGCCCGCGTTCACGACCGTACCGCCGGAATAGCTGTTGGCGCCGCCGAGAACGAGCGTGCTTGCGCCAATCTTGGTAAGACGCCCGGCACCTGAAATGTCGTTGGTCAGGTTGAAGGTGACCGCAGCGTCCCAAACTGTGCTGCCCGTGATGGCGACAGGACTGTCAAGGTCCGCGCTGGTGCCGCTGGCCTGAATGGTAGAGTTGTTCAACTGGATGGGGCGCGTGATGTTGAGGCGCCCGCCGTAGTTACCGACGTTGAGGATGCCGTTGGTGTTGACCGTGATCGAACCAACGCCGCCAGTGGCGATGGTCGAGAGGTGCATGTTGAAGGTGCCCTGATTGATCACAATGTTGCCATCGGTGATGCGCGCGCCGGCGCTCACACCAAATTGGTTGAATCCCTTCTTGGTCAGCGTAAAGCCCGCCAGGTCGAGCACGCCGTTGGTGGGACGAACCTCAAGGCGCGTGGTGCCGCCAACGGTGGCATCCGCCGAGAGCGTAAGATTGGAAAACGCGTTAACCTGATCCGCACCCGAGTTGATTACGGCCCCCTGCCCTCCCACACCGGCTCCAGCAATGGTCACGGATTCCGTGCTGAGGTTCTGGGCATTGACATCAAGCGTGCCGCCGGACTGAACAATGATTCCACCGGCCGTGGTGCCGAATACGGCAGCGGAAGATGGCTTGAGCGTGCCGCCCGCCACATAAAACGCGCCGAGGAAATTCGGGTTTGAACCGGACATTGTGAGCACACCCGGCCCGCTCTGCTGAACGGATCCGATGCCCTCAATCAGGTTGCCGACAGTGATGTTGTCCGCGCGGTTGAAGATCAGAGTCTGGTTATTCGTAATTGGCGTCGAGGGCAGCGTGCCGGCTGTGCCGCCATTGCCGACCCTCAAGGTGCCGCCACTGATGACGGTAGGACCGGCCCAGGTGTTGATGCCATCGTTCGCAACCGTGAATTCGCTCAAGCCCGCCTTCACCAGACTGCCCGCCCCACCGACGTTGCCGGAACCGACAAAACTGAAATCGTTGTCCGCGCTGGACACGACTGTTGCAGCTGGGGCGAGTGTGCCGACCAGGTTGACGTAGGGGCTGTTGGCGAAATCATCATTAAAGGTGACGAAATCCAACGGATAGAAAAGCACCGCACCGCCGCCATCATACCAAGTGTCGGAGACGAGGACATCCCAGTTGGTCACGGTGCCACCGTTGTTGTAATCACCGATCCAAACCAAGTTCTGTCCTGCCGCCGTGCCGCTGATCGTGACCCGTACCTTGCCCGGAACGCTGAAGTCCAGCACCGCTCCGATCCCGATTGCATCCACGGCCACCGAGAGGTTGGCCTGACCGCTCAGGGTGCCGCTGTAGTTGATGAGCACGTAGGTGTCATTCGAGAACGCGCTGGCCACAGGGTTGAGTCGGATGGTCGTGGCGCTGGCAACATTGAGATCGCGCACGTTTAGGAGGTCGTTGAAGGTGGATCCCTCGTTGGTCACGCTGTTGAGATCGAACACGGGAGACGCACCGTCCAACACCAGATTGCTGCTCAGAGTAAGCGTTCCAACAGTCCCCGCACCACCGGGCTTGATGAATGAACCGGCCGGTGCATTGACGTTTCCAAGCACTGTGCCAACACCGGCCAGCGTCTGCCCCGCGCCGAGGCCAAACGAGGCCACGTTGGTCACATCGAAGACTGCGCCAGACCGTACGTCGATCACGGCGCTGTTGCTGATTGAACCGGTGGGCAGAAGCACAATGCGGCCTTCCTGAATCACGGTGTTGCCGGTGTAGGTGTTGGTGCCGGCGAGGAAAAGATAGTTGGTGGTGCCGACCTTGGTGAAGCCGCCCGCGCCGCTGATCTCGCCGTCAATCTGCATGTGGTTCGAGAAGAGGGTTCCGCTGCTGTTGAAGATGTGGAAGTAGCCCATGGTCGAGTTGCTGTTGATGATGACAGGCCCCGTCCACGAGACCGCGCCGAGCGTGTTACCGCAGGTCATCAGCAAGCCGCCATTGAGGGTCACGCGCGTGTTTTGCGGCGCATTGGCGAAGACGCCCAGCGCCGCCCCGGCGGCAACAGTTGCGTTGGTGCCGAAGTTGTTGGCGAAGCTGCCCTCGGTATAAACAACTCCCTCGGACACCACCAACTCGGCGAGGTTCGTCACGCGGGTGTTGAAAATATCGAGCCGCCCCGGACCCTGCTTGTAGAGCTTGTAACCGCGGGCATCAAAGACGCCGCCGAAAAAGTCCCAAACCGTCCCTGAACCGGACCAGATGCCGGCGTCCCCGGTCAGGGTCACGCTGCCGACCTGGGCGGGATTGGCGGCACCGGCACCCCCGTGACCGCCGCCGGTGCTGCTGATGATGGCACCGCGGCCATCCGGTCCGAAGCCCTCGATGACAAATGGGTGCTGGCGGCCGAGCGGAGCGCCGGCAAGGTCGAACTGCGCACCATTGCTCACGGTGACGAGCGAGGCCACGCCCAAGGCGTTTGTGCCCGACACGCGGAAGGTGCCCTGCCCCACCGTGACGGGGCCGGTGAAATCGTTGTTTGTCCCCGCGAGGGTGAACAGTCCGGATCCCAGTTTCGAGATCGAAAGCGGGCCACTAACCTTGCCCGCTCCAGCGACTGTGGACATGGGCTGGGCGTTGCTGATGGTGATCTGACCGGGCAGCACCGTGACGGGCAGATTCACGGCCAGTTGCATGGCCGAGTCATCAAGGGTGACGGAATCGCCGTTGAAGAACTTGTCCGGCACGCCGGCGTTGAGCCAGTTTGCGTCGGTGTTCACGTTCCAATTCGCATTCACGTTGCCGCGCCAGACGAGATTGCCCGCAAGGGGTGATGTCACCACGAGGTTCAACTGACCGGGCGTGTTCGTGTCGATGGCGTAGGTGTAACGGGTGTTTGCGGTCAGGTTGGCCACGACGATGTTCGTGGCGTTGCCGATGAGGTTCCCCGAGTAGTTGATGAGCCGGTAACTGCCGGCGGCGAGGCTGTTGGCCACCTGGGTGATGTTCCAGTTGACGCGGCCATTGATGATTACGTCACCGAGGACGACCACCAGGTCATTCAAGCCACCGCCGACCACCGTGCTGTTGGTGAGGTTCCAGTTCACGTTCGCGCCGTTGGAGAAGGCGAAGTTGTTCGAGAAGCTCAACTGCCCGACGCCGCCGATGCCGGCCGGAGAGATGACGCTGTTGGAGTTGATGGCGAAGTTTCCCTTGATGATGCCGCCATTGCCGACCAGCGCCTGGTTGTTGTTGTTGAGCACGAATCCGCCGGCCAACCCGCTCACGTCGAACACGGCATTACTGTTCACGGAAATCTGCGCGGAGTTCGAGATGGAGCAGCCATTGATCAACGCCAGCGTGCCGCCGTTGACGATGGTGTTGCCGGTGTAGCTGTGGCGGTTGGTGATGTTGAACGTGCCGGAGCCGACCTTGGCCACAATGAGCGCATTGCCGTTATTGCGCATCAGTCCGTCGAAGGTGCTGCTCCCGTTGTTCGCGCCGACGTAAAGGATCGCGTCGCGGGCGATGGGTTGTACGATGCCGGTGCCGGTAAGCCGGTCAACCTTCTCATCGCCATGCAATTGCAGGATGGCGAGGTTGTCCACGTCCACCGTCGCGGTGTCCGGAATGGCCTGGGCCAGAGTGCCCGCCCCCGGAAGGAACGGCTGCACGATGGTTCCCGCGCCGGCAATCGAGACGTTGCCGTTGAAGGTATTGGTCGCGGAGAGCGCAATGCGATTTCCACCGCGAATGGTCAGGTTTCCCGTGCCGGTAATCGGTCCCTCGAAGCTGGTGCGATCCGTATTGGTACCGATGAGCGTGACGTCGCGGTTGATGGCCAGCGGGCCGGTGAAGCGCGGGTTGCTGGCCGTGCCAATGGTCGAACCAATCCGCACGGTGCCGGATCCGCTGCTGCTGACCGTGATCGGGTTGGTGATCGTCAGGCCGTAAGACCCGTCGATCAGCAGCGAAACATCCGTGGAACCGGTGTTTGCATCGCCAATGGTGATCGAGTTGTTGCTGCCAACTGAGAAGTTGTTCTGCAACACCACATCGCCCTGCGAGATGATGGTGTTGCCGGTATAGGCGTTGGCAGAGTTCAACCGCAGGCGGCCCGCTCCGCTCTTGGTGAGCGAACCGGCGGTGGTCGCGTTGGTGATGATGCCGCCGAAGCTGAGAACTTCGCCCGCCGGCACGGAGAGCGTGCCGCCCGAAGAACCAAGCGCGATGCCGCGGTTTGGATGGAGCAGACCCTTCGCCGTAAGACGCCCGCCATTGAGTGAAATCTTGCCAGGCGTGTAGGCCAGCGGCGCGGTGCCGAGGCTCGATTCCCCGCCAATGACTACGTTGCCACCGTTGACGGCGAGGTTACCCGTGAAATCGTGGCCGTTGGTGAGTGTGAGCGTGCCGGCTCCGGACTTGGTGATGCCCATGGCTCCAACAAGCCGGCCGCCTCCCGCGAAGTTGTAGTCAATGGCCGCGTTCACCAGAACATTCGACGGAGCGAGGTTGCCGACCAATGTCACGGGAACATTGTTCGAGCCGCTGTCGTCAAACGTCACGATGTCGCCCGCACCGAAGAAATCCATGGCCACGCCGTTGGTCCAGTTGTAGCTGACGCCCGCGTCCCAGAGATTCGCCGCGCCGTCACCAATCCAGGTAAGGTTCGATGCCGCGCCGCTGAATTGCACTTGGATGTTCGTCCCATTGTTCAAGCTGAAGGCCGCACCGTAGTGGGACTGGTTGGCAAGATTGCCCACCGCGCCCGCAAGCGAACCGCCGAAGGACATGAGCGTGTACGGCCCGGCGGTATTCGGCGCGCCGGACATGAAGTTGAACGCCACGGGCACGCTCGCGCCCAAGGTCAGGTTGCTGCGCACTAGGATCAGGTCGTTCACACCCGCGCCGAGGTTGGTGGTTGCAGCCAGATCGAATGCAAGGCGTGCGCCACTGTTGAGGGTGACGTTGTTTGTTACCGTGAGTGTGCCGGCGAATCCGTTCGTGCATGCAACGAGCGAACCGCCGCTGTTCACGATGACCGCCGGGCGGACGTTGCCGCTGCCGCCGAGAACACCGCCGCTATTCACGGTGATGGTCGAGTTGTTGGTGCCGACCTGGCCGTTGGCGAGAACGAGTCCCTGATTCACAGCGCTGAAGTTGGTGAACAGGCTGTTGCCGGAGAGGACGAGCGTGCCGGGGCCGGTCTTATTGAAGCCGCCGGGGCCGGCCAGGTTGCCGGAAAGCGTGATGGTGTTAAGACCGGAATCAATGGTCGTGTTGCCGTTGGTGCCGCTGAGGTTCAACGCGAGGGAAGAAGCCCAGCTTGCGCTCGCCGCAAGCGTGCCACCGCCGACGAAGTTGGTTTGCGAGGGATTCGCGCTCGCGATGCCAAAAGGCCCGACGATCAAACTGCCGCCCTCCAGCGCCAGCGTGTCGATTCCTGGCGTGTCGGTGCGGTTGTCGAGTTGAACGCCCGCGACATAGACCGTGCCGCCCGTTTGCCGGAAGGCTCCCGTCCCATCGACGCCGATGGTCAGAATGCCCGGCGTCTCACCACCCGCCGCCGGAATGGTCGGCAGCGTGAGCGTGCCGCCGTTCATGGTATAGAGGCTGGATTCGCTGCCCCAGTGGCCGACCCGCATTCCGCCGTCCACGACGACATCGCCGCCGTTCTGGACCACTTCGCCGGCGCGACCGGATTGCTCGCCAAGCCAGAAGCCCTGGCTCTGGCTCCAGACTCGCAGGTTCGCACCAGAGTCGATCTGGACCTTGCCATAGAAGTTGTCACGAGCCACGCCGAAGTAGTTGACGTAATGATTTGCCCCGTTGGGAATGACCAGCGGTTTGGCGGCGTTGGTGCTCTGGGCGACAAGCGTGCCAATGATCTGTGAGCCGCCCAGCGTCAACTGCCCCGAGCCGGCCTCATGGATCACCGTGCCGTTCGAGCTGTAGAGATTCGCTCCGTTGAATACCGTGGCGTTGCTCCGGAGGAACTGAAGCGTGCCAAGATTGGTGAGACCGCCGGTGCCCCATGTGGCATCGCCGCCCGCGAGGCGCAGCGTGTTGCCGGAGTTGATTGTGATGTTGCCGGAGTAAGTGGGATTGTTATTCGTGGTGAGGATCACGGGTTTGGCGCCGCTGGAATTGGCCACGGTGAGGTTGGCTGAACCGCTGAGCGGCCCTTCAATCTGCACGAAGGAGTTGCCACCCGCCTGGCCGGCGTTGAGGAACGACCACGCATTCACATTCACCGGCCCCTGCCAGACCGCCAACAAATTATCGGACTGCGCGTTTTCCGCGCCCAGATGACCGCCGTTGAGGTTGACGGTGGCGCTGTTGGTGATGCCGCCAGGCGAAGTGTAGGCGTAGGCGCCGAGCATGGCTCCGGCGGCAACATTCACCACACCCGTGAGTTGCTGCGAGAACTGCTCGGAGTAGAAACGTCCTGCGTTGACATTCAACACCGGCAGGTTGCTCACCGCGCCGCGGAAGGGCATGTGGGCGGAGCCAATCTTGGTCAGGGCAAAACCACGACCATCCACGTAGCCGTTGTTGCCGCCGAGATCAAAACGGCTGCCGATGGTGCCCACAGTGGTATCACCGGCAAGGGTGAGGTTACGAACACCGGATTTTCCGCTGTCGAGTCCGCCGCCGGTGGTGTTCTTGATCGCACCAAGGCCGTCGGGACCAGCACCGCTGGCGATGTAATTGAAATTGCGGCCGGATTGATCCACGCCATTGAGGTCGATCTGCCCGCCATTGGTGGCCACCACGATAGCGTTCGGTGCGCCGAGGGCGCTGCTCACACCCACGCGGATCGTTCCCGCGCTCACGTACGTTCCACCGACGTAGGAATTCGTCGTGCTCAAAATCAGCAGATTCGTGCCGGTTTTGTTCACCGCACCACTGACGATGCTCCCGGGGCCGCTGAATGTGAAATTCCGGTTTGAGGCCGTGACGTTGATCAGCATCGGGGAAACCAGACCAGAAATGGAAACCGGCACGTTGTTGGACCCGGTATCATCGAAGGCAACCACATCGCCAGGATTGAAGATGCTCGGAACCACGCCATTGAGCCAGTTCGTCGCACCCGCCGTGTTCCAAATGTTGGCAGCACCGTCGCCCTTCCAGACCAGATTCGGACCCGATCCGCCGCCAGTGAATGTCACCCGGACCTGACCGGGCACGGAAAGATCGAAGGCCGCATTCAATCCGGCGGAAACAAGATTGCTCACGCCACCGCTCAAGGTGCCGCTGTAGAGGATGATGGTATAGGGCACTCCGACCAGGGGGCTGTTCGTGCCAAACACCGAGAAAGTCATGATGTTGGAACCGCTCAGGTTGAGGTTGCCATTGACCACGAGAAGGTCATTCACACCGCCACCCGTCGCGGCGCTGCTGGCGTTCAGATCGAAGCGCAGGCTGCCCTGATGCTGAAGCGACAACGCACCGTTGGTAATCAGCAAGGTTCCAATTCCCCCGTCTCCGCCTGGAGCCAGCGCGCCAAATGTCGCCGCTGCCACTGAGCCGGTCACCGTTCCCGCTCCCTGCAAGGTCTGCCCGCCAAACACCGAGAATCCCCCGGTAACAGCGGTCACATCCAGCACGGTGCCGCTGTTGACGGTGATGTACGGTGACGCGGCGAGGAAGCCGCGCGTTCCCAGCACCAGCTTGCCGCCGGTGATGAGGGTGTCGCCGGTGTAGGTGTTCGTGCCGTTGAGGATCAAATGAC
>CAYQWK010000229.1:0-9365 GCA_964420805.1 uncultured Bifidobacteriaceae bacterium
GTCCGGTGTTCTGGTGAACACGATTGTTCATGAAGATGTTTCGCTTGGGATGCCCGTTATCGCCGGGGAAAGGCGCATCCACGCCTTTGTAGAGGTAGATCCCGTAATTGGGGCTACCAGAGAATTCGTTGCCTTCGATGGTGTTATTGGCGGGACCGACGCTCAAGCGGATGCCAGCCGTGAAATTGCGCTGGCAAATGTTGTTTCGCACCAGCGCACGTTGGGTGTCGAACACGGCGATCCCGGCATCCCCGTTGTCAAAGCAGCGGTTGTTTTCTACGATCGAGTTGTCGCAGTAGCGGTGGAGCATGATGCCGTTGCGGCCGTTGGCCCATGAAATGTTATTGCGCACGGTGAAATTATTGCAGCGCTGCGATGCAATGATGCCATGCCACCCGTTGTGGTGGACGTTATTCCGTTCGATCACAATATAGTCGGAATCGTCGTGCGGGTCGAAGCCGTAACCCACGTTGTGATCCAGTTCGTTGTCCGCCATGATCTGGCCGTAGGAACCAAATGAGTAGTGTGCAAAGTAGTTGTGGTGAATCCGGCTGCGCAGGACATTCCCGTAAACGTTCACAAGCGAGTATAGGTTCGTGAGATTGCCATAGCCCGGGTTCACCTTCGGCTCGGACACCTTCCAAACCAAACCGTAAGACTCGGCGTGATGCCAGCCAAGATAGCCTATGTCGCTGTCGATGATGTCCATGCGCGACTCGTGAGCGGTCACCCCGTCAGGATCAAGGCTTGAGCGAACGCGGATGTGAGAACGTCCGAGCAGGTCGTATTCGAGGTCCGGGCCGTCCACTGCGTCGTCCCATGAGGTGATGGCGGTGCTGCGTATGTCGAGGGATCCGTAGTCAACGCTGATATACAGAATGGCGTTGGTGTCCGTCGTGTTGTTGCTCTGTATGCGCAAAAGGTTCACGTCGCCGCCTATCTTGGTGCCGTGGAGGACGAGCTTTGCGCCCTGCTCGACCACAAGGTTTGCTCGCAAATGCCATACTGCGGGAGCGGTCTGGGTAAGGGGGGCGTTGGGCACGGCAGCTTTTACGTCGCTTAGACTGGCAGTTCCGGGGCCGGTTACGTAGATGCGGTAGGAAGCGGCGGACCAGTGGAAGGTCACACCGGAAGCGGTGTTGGCCAGCCACATCGCCAGGCCCAAGGCGGAGGTCATCCGCATGACCCGACGCGCAAGGCGGCAGCCGCCACAGTTCTTTTCACTATTGTGGTTCATCGAAATAATACCTGAGGGTCGGCGACTCTACGCCGTCCACAGTCGTTTTCAACCGAGGATGTCAGGTTGCTCCAAAGGCCGGGTTAAGGCGGCGAAGCCGCGAATCAACGCCGGGATACAGTGCTGTCCGCAACAGGGACGGAGCCGGACATCCCGCCCGACGGCCGATTGCGGTTCCGCCCCAGCGCGCCCGGAGCCGAATCAGCTCCCTTGCGGATGCCCACCAGCACAGAAAGACCAAGCTGCAGCGGCGGTGTCTCGTCGTCCAATGCAATCCGGATGGGAACCATCGCGTTGTGCCGCATAAACGAGTGCAGAGTGGCCGGAACAGCTGCGGGTTGTAGCAGCTTGTCCGTGACAAAGCCTATGCTTTCGACATGGCCGGTAATCTTCTGGCTTGGGTCTGAATCAAGCGAGATGTCAGCGAAACTCTGCATCTTGATGTTTCGGATGTCGCGTTCATCCGCCCACGCCTCAACCCAAGCCTTGCCAATCCAGAGCGAAAGCATTGGTTCACCCACCTTTGCGGAGCCGCCCACATTGACAATGCACTCCAGAACACGGCCAGCCTCAGGCGCCTTGACGATGGCCGAGTCCATGTCGGCTTCCGCAGAAACAACACGGGCGCGAGCAACGGAAACGTGCGCCTCCAACACCCCAAGCCTGTTCTCTCGCACTTCGACGGCTTCCAAATCGCTCAACGCCTTTTGGTGGTTCGACTCCGCCGCCTCCAACACCGCAGCATCCGCCATGACCATGGCCTGGGCCTTTTCGCGGTCGCTGGTTATCCTATCCAAGTCCGCAACGGCAACGGCTCCATTGGTAACAAGGGCGGCAATACGCGCATGTTGCTTTTCCAGCTTGCCCAAGGCGCTTCTTTGCGCGTCGAGTTCTGCTGATGCTTTCTTCCGGCTTGCATCCGCACGTCCAACCTCCAAGGCGAGACGTCGCCGGGCTTGTTTGATGCCGAGCTTCTCGTTGTCCAGTTCCTGAAGGGCTGATTGCAGTTCGCCGCGCGTCCGTTCCAAAGCCGCACGCAGGTGGGTATCTTCCATTCGGAGCAGAACCTGCCCTTCCGCGACCAATTGCCCTGCCACGACCTCAACACTCTTTACCCGACCATCAATCCGGGCCCCTACCCTGGTCACCGATCCGCGAACTGCGGCCTCGCGAAGCACAATATTGTTCACTCGATAGTGAATCCAAGGGACAACCAAGGCCAGTGCAAGCAGAGTAATCAGCGCGACGAGGACCGCAACCATCACCCGCACAAGCAGGCGCGATTTCTCGCGTTTCGCGGGTTGTTCCTTTTGGGGGGAATGGCTCGGGTCTTGTTGGATCATGGCGCGTTTCTGGGTGTTACTGGATTAATGGTGGTCAACGACGATGGAGCGGGGCTCATGGCGGAAGGCGACTTCAGAAACAATCGCGCGTCCCGGAACAGCGGAAAGAATCCCACCAGCAGCCCGACGGCCAAAATCACTCCCGCACACGAAAAGAAATACAAGTAGTGCGCGAATCCGGTTCGCAGCTTGAAGTATGCCGAACCGTGGGTCGTGTTCAGGGTTCTGCGACCGCGGTTCAGCCAATTTTGCTTCGCTGGATGAAATACGACCCAGAGCTTCGTTAGCGAGATAACCCAGTCGGATATGAACTGCAGTGGAATGTAGTAGGACGAAAAACGCCGGCCTTGTCGCCAAGCGATCGCCGCATGGGCGGTGCGCGAACAAATTACCCAAGCCAAATAACCCGCCGCCATCTCCCACCGACCCGTGATGATCGAGAGCAACGCCACTGCCGGCCCACAAAGTATGCTCAACATCGTCAAACGCTGATCCACCAAGCACCACCAAGGAAACCATCCAAGTGTCCTGGGACCAAGCATGATAGCCCGCCATCCGTGCCGCACACTGTTTCCCGACCAACGTCGGACATTCGCCATGGCCCTATGAACCGCCGAACCGCTGACGACCTCCAACGTTGTCACCATGGCATCAGGCACGTAGAGCATCCGGTGGCGGTTCTTGGCCAGCCAGAACCAAGTACTCTTGTCGTCACCGCTCAACATGGCAAAAGTTCCCCAAAGCCAATGGTCAATGACATCGTTCTCAACCTGCATCCGGAAGGTAGGGTCTTTGATGACAGATGCACGAAACACGGAAAAACGCCCGGTCAAGCAAAGCAGCGAGCCAGAAAGCGATATGGAACACATCGAACGATGGCGCAAACCAAAGCGCAGAGATGTCCATTCCGCAAACCACGCAGGACCTTTGACCACCCCGTCCTCATTGGTCGTGACGGCCGATACGGTCTTGGGGAGGCGGAAAATGGGAAGTACCGCCTTCAAAAGGCCCGGTTGAAGCATGGTGTCGCCATCCAAAATAACCACCACGCCATCGTCGCGAATGTCTTCGCGAACAATCTCTTCCATCCCTGTTCCCAATGCGAGGCGTTTACCCTTGTCTCCACGCCCCAACACAAGTTCCGGCGGCCATTGCACCGGATTCGCGGGTATCAATTCCTGCATGCAGGCATCGAAAATAGCCCGTACATTGCGATCGTCATCATCGCAACCGGTAATCACAACCACCTTCGGCCGACGAGTCAATCCTACCACATGACTTAGTTCCACGAATACAGACCTGAATACAGCCTCTGTGATCCATGGTTTCTCATGATAAGTAGTTCCCAAGATGGTCAATTCCGGTACAGGGCCAGTTTCCACGACAGCCTTTGCCGCAGCTCTGCGCAGTCTTGGGAAGACCCAATAGCGGTAGGCCGCTGCACGAAGGTTTTGCAGTAGGAACCAACTCCATCGCCACAGCGCAATACCTGCCACAGCAAGCAGAACCTCAGTGCGATGAACTACCCAAGCGGATATACCCCCGGCGAACCATGTCAGAACCGCGACAACAAGAACCAAAACGGCGAGAACAGCCGTTTGCCGTGGCCATGAGGCACCCTTTCGGCAAAGGGCCGCTTGGTCACGGAAAGCCGCTCTTGAACTCTGGGAAATTACAGAGTTTGCGTCGTTTAACATTTAATCCGTTCCTTCTGAGTTTATCCTCGAAAGCTCCAAATCCACCATGCGGACATTCTAACAGAGCGTTGCAACCGTGCCCAAGACCCCTCACCAGGAGGAATCAACCCACTAAAGTAGGCCCTTGCCACCTCGGCCAAGGCCAACTTCTTGAGCTTTTTAAGCCGTTAAGGCAAGCCAATAAATAGCCTACCTTGCTACGCCTACTACTCGCCCGGCCTGAGGGTGAGAGGTCACAACGACCCTCACACCAGGAACCGAACGAAACCCTTTGACGCAGCTCAATAACAAACTGGCAAGAAGTCGCAATACGGAGTTCCCGGTGTGGAAGCATCGGGCTTCCCCAGATGCCCGCACTCCCTTCATTCGTCCATTCCCATTCGTCCACCCCCCCCCAGAGAGGCCCTACACAATTCCAATCTCGGCATCCGGCCAAGCTCAAACGCTTCCACACCGCTAAAAGACCCAACTAACATGGCGTAGTTCTACCCATACCCGATGCCATTGATTTGACTAGCAACGAAGTACCCACAGAGTCTGGAGTATCAAGACTGAGTGAGGCAACAGACGGTAACGAGTCGGTCAGAATTGCATTCTACCGCACGCAAAGCCGTCCCACTCATCCGTGCGCGCCGCTCATCAATACAGTCGCCGGACTGGACAACGCGCGGACGTTACTTCTACGCTTCGCCAACCCGCAGACGCGCCCGTGAATTGTTCGGACGCGGCGGCACGTCAAAACGAACCATGAACAAAATCATCTCTGCTTCTCAGACTCTCACCCGTCGAAACTTCCTTTCCAGTGCCGGCAAGACCGTCGCCGGCGTAGCCGCGTTGAGCGCGCTGCCGATCGAACGAATCGCCCACGGTGCATTATCGCCTGGAGACACAGTAAAGATTGCGCTAATCGGCTGTGGCGGACGCGGCAAAGGCGCGGCCCAGCAGGCTATGAGCACCAGCGAAAGCGTCAAACTCGTCGCCGTGGCAGACATCCACCAAGACCGCCTGAGTGGTGCGCTCAACGAGTTCAAGGGCAAGTTCAAAGAAAAGGTCGACGTTTCGCAGGACCACCAATTCCTCGGATTCGACGGCTACAAAAGAGCAATTTCACTCGCCGACGTCGTCATTCTCGCGACCCCACCCGGATTCCGCCCCATGCAGTTTGAGGAAGCAGTCCGCCAGGGCAAACATGTGTTCACGGAAAAGCCCGTGTGTGTTGATCCCGCCGGCTTCCGCCGATTCATGGCCGCAGCCGAAGAGGCAAAGAAGAAGAACCTCAAAGTTGGTGTCGGTCTTCAGCGTCATCACCAGAAAGGCTACATTGAGACGATGAATCGCCTCTGGGACGGCGCGATCGGTGAAATTCAGGTGATGCGCGCTTATTGGAACGGCAACACGCCGTGGGTCAATGAACGCGCCAAGCTCGAAAAACAATACGGCCGCAAGCTGACCGAGATGGAATACCAACTGCGCAACTGGTACTACTTCAACTGGCTCTGCGGCGATCACATTGTCGAGCAACACATCCACAACCTCGACGTGATCAACTGGCTCAAAAAAGGTCACCCGGTAAAGGCCCGTGGCAACGGCGGTCTCCAACGACGTGTTGGCGCGGACTACGGCGAGATCTTCGACCACCATGTTGTCGAGTTTGAGTACGCCGACGGGTCGGTGTGCTTCAGCCAGTGCCGTCACCAACTCGGCTGTTGGAACAGCGTGTCCGAGGCCGCCATCGGCACCAAGGGGAAGGTGCAAATCGACCGCTACGCGATCACCGGCGAAAACAAATGGCGCTTTGCTGGCGGCGGCAAGGATCCTTACCAGCAGGAGCATGACGACCTGTTCGACGCGATCCGCAACGATAAGCCTTACAACGAGGCTGAGTACGGCGCGATCAGCTCAATGACCGCGGTGTTCGGCCGGATGGCCACCTACTCGGGTAAAGAAATCGAATGGGATGCCGCCGTAAACTCCCCACTCGACACCATGGTGAAAGGCATAGAGAACGCGACCTTTGAAGAGGCGCTCAAAATGGAGCCACCGTCCAAGCCAGATCAATACGGCTGGTACGATGTTGCCGCGCCCGGAAAGACCGACCCGATCAAACAGACGCCGTTTGTCTCGCAAACGCAGCTCGTTGCGGACGCTGTTAAGAAAGGCTGAACGCTCCAGCAAACCTTCGCAAACCCGTGCTTCCCCAAGAGCACGGGTTTCTTTTTGTCCGCGCGAAATCCGCGCCAGGTACCGAAAGCACGACGAGCCCGATCGCAAGCAGCGGTCATTCCTCGGGCTGCCATCATTCCCTCGGCCCGCCACGCAGTCGGAAGAAGCCAGATTCCACTACTTCCAATCGGCCATCGAGCTTCCTCGAAATCCTGACGCATCCACCCCACCGGTCAATCAGCGCCCTGCCACGCTCTGGCCCGAGAACACTCGCGGCCGTGGACAAAGCATCCGCGGTCATTCCATCTCGTGCGATCACCACCACGAGACTGCGATCCGTCAACCCTATGCCCGTCCGCGGGTCAACAATGTGCGAGTAGCGCACCCCATCGACCTCCACGAACTGGAACATGTCGCCCGACGTGGCGAAGCCCTGATTGCGCAAATACACGAAATCTTGCCCGGCAATGTTCGTGCCTTCGCTCGGCACGAGTTCCACCCGCCAGCCACGCTCGCCCGGTGGCGCGTCCCCCACCGCCATGTCACCGCCGCCGCTCACCACCGCACTCGTGATGCCGCGCGCGCGCAAGACCCTCAACGCCTCGTCCAGTGCGTAACCCTTTGCAATTGCGCCAGTGTCCAGCCGCATGAACGGGACCAGCAATTCCGCCGTCCTTGCCCGCGCATCGAGCCGCAACTTCTCATGCCCAACCGCCTGCCGCGCCTCGGCGATCTTTTCCGGCGCGGGCAGTTTTTTCTCCCGCCGCGCCTTGCGCCACAGGCTCACCACCGGCCCGCAGGTGACGTCGAATGCCCCGTCCGTTTCCGCGGCCAGCGCCTGCGCGTGTGCCAGGACCAGCCACAAATCCTCGCTCACGCGCACCCTCACGCCCTTGCCGGCCGTCTGCGATAATCGCACCAACTCGCTGTCGGTGTCGTAGTCGCTCAGGATGGAATTCAGCTCGCTGATCCGGGCAAAGGCCGCCTCAGCGGCTGCGTCCGCCGTCGGCCGGTCCGGGGCGTGCAACTGAATCTGAATTGGAAGCCCCATTTGCGGCCGTGTGTAACTGAACCGGGGCAACGGCGCGGGCGCGGTAACGCAACCCGCGCCAAGCAACACCGGCAATACGAGGAAGGTGAACAGCTTCACACGCGCAGCATAAACGCTCGCACGGGCCGGAAACCAGATTTCCCATTTACCGTCCTCGGCCCGCGTTGTTACGGTGCGTCCGTGAACGCAGAACCAGTTTTTCAAATCATGCTCGGCGCCGTGGACTCACCGGTAAGCACCACCAACATTCTCGCCAATGCCCTGGCTGCGGGCGCCAAAAGCCCCATCACGCGCGAGCGGTTCATCGAACTGTGCATCGAATACGGCCCCAAGGTAGTGGCCGCAGTCATTGTGGTTTTGGTCGGAATGTTCATCGCCAGGTGGCTTGGCAACGTGGTCATGCGCGGCCTGCAAAAGCGGGAAATGGAACCACCGCTGCGGATGCTGTTGGTACGTTTTGTGAAGCTCCTCGTGCTGATGGTCGCGTTAATGATGGCCACCCAGCAGCTTGGCTTTCAGTTGCTCCCGTTGCTCATGGGACTCGGTGTCGCCGGCGTCGGTGTCGGTCTGGCCATGCAGGGCGTCCTCAGCAATCTCGTTGCAGGGCTGACCATTATCTTCGTGAAGAAATTCCGCGTCGGCGAATACATCGAGATCGCTGGCGTGCAGGGGCAGGTCGAAAACATTGAGCTCTTCTCCACCACGCTTGTTCACGCCGACCTTTCCCGCGTCATCGTTCCCAACCGCAAAATCGTCGGCGAAATCATCCACAACTACGGAAAGGTCCGGCAACTCGACCTATCCGTCGGAGTCGCTTACCAAAGCGATCTGAACCGAGCCATTGATCTCGTGCGCGACATCTTGCGGCGCAACGAACGCATCTTGAAGGAGCCGGCTCCAGTCGTCGGCACCGCCACGCTCGCGGATTCGTCCATCGTCATCGCCATCCGCCCCTGGACTTCCATCGAAGATTTCGTTCCCGCCGCGGCGGATGTGAACAAGGCCGTCGTTGAACGTTTCCGCGAAGCCGGCATTGAGATTCCGTTCCCACAACGCGAAATCCGCCTCCTGCCCGGCTCCCAAATCAAATCCGCCGCATAACCGGGAACAACGAACTCAAGAACCGAAACGGGCGTTCAACCGAACGTCACCCTGCGCACCTGCTCGACGCTCGCCGTCCCAGTGGTGCCGAGTTGATGCACGACCACGGACGCCGCGGACATGGCCAGCCCCAACGCCTCGCGAATTGACGCGCCGGACGCCAGCGCCGCCGCCAGATTCGCCGTCACCGCGTCTCCGGCACCCACGATGTCGATCTCCCCGCGCAGCGGCAGCGCGGGCGCGTGATCGACGATTCCATCCGCGGCCGCCCCGACGATGCCTCGCTCCGAGAGCGTGATGAAGACCGGCTTCCCCTGCCCTCGCGCGAGTTCAACCGCCGCGCGCCGGACCGCCTCCATTCCTCCGCACTCAACGCCTGACAATGCCGTCAATTCCGCCGCGTTCATCTTCAGACATACCGGCGGATAACTCCGCAGCGAGCGACGGCTGTCGGCAATCACCAACAATTCCGGCCGCGCCCCCGTCACCTCGATCACCGCCTCCAGCAAATCGCGCGTCACCACGCCCGTCTCCGCGACATCGACCTGGTCCATCAAAATGACGGCGTCACAGCCCTCCGCCACCTCGCGCAAAGATCCGGCCAGGGCCGCCCGCACAGACGCCGGCGTGGGCGTCCAGTTCTTCGAGTCCAACCGGTTCAACTCGCGCGACGGGCCGCCCGGCTCCAGGACCAGCGGCTTGCAATAGGTGAACGTGCGGCGTTCGGGCGTTTGCAGCACATGATCGACTTTTACGCCGCGCAAGGCCTGCAA
>CAYQWK010000230.1:0-9354 GCA_964420805.1 uncultured Bifidobacteriaceae bacterium
CGCTTGAAGAAGGCGAGCTTGTGGATTTCCTCGGAGACCTGCACGGCGAGTTCGCGCGTGGGGCAGAGGATCAAGACCTGCACTTCGCGTTGCGCGGGGTCGGTTTTCTCGATGGCAGGAATGCCGAAGGCGGCGGTCTTGCCCGAGCCGGTCTGCGACTGGCCGACGACATCGCGCCCGGCCATGAGCACCGGGATGGCCTCGGCCTGGATGGGCGAAGCCTGCTCGAAGCCGAGCTTGTCGATGGCCTTGAGCAGTTCGGGCGAGAGGTTCAGTTCAGAAAAAAGTTTCGTCGTCATGTGAGCGGGTTTCCCCAAAGGCGGGTGAGTGTAGCGGGAAGCGGCCCGGCACGAAGCACTTTCTTTGGGCAGGGAGGCGCTTAAGCGCAAGGTTGAGCCCGCCGCTCAGGAACCGCCCGCTGAACGCGGGCGGGGTGGTCGCAGCGCGGCAACCGCCATCAACAACTTCGAGATGCGCGGTGCGCCGGACCACCGGCAAACAAAGCTTGATTCCCCGGAAACCGACCGAAACAATGCGCCCGCTTTATGGCTGACATCGCAAACAAATATCCCGAGAACGTCCCCGGAAAATTCTTCGTGGACAACCAATGCATCGACTGCGACCTGTGCCGCGAGACGGCGCCGGCGAATTTCACCCGCAACGAAGACGGCGGCTATTCCTACGTCTACAAGCAGCCGTCCTCGCCCGAGGAAGAGGGCCTGTGCAAAGAGGCCAAGGAAGGATGCCCGGTCGAGGCGATCGGCGACGCCGGCGCGTAACACGCCGCTCCAACTTTTCAACAGCCCGCGGGACACAATCCCGCGGGCTTTTTTGTTGGTCACCCGCGCAACAATTCCCGGCGTAACAGATCCAGCGCCTGTTGCGAAGTCACGTACTTGAACGTCTCGCGGTCGAAACGGTTCAAGGATTTCACGACGCGGGTGCCGCGTCCCGTGGCCAGTGCGATGAACACCGTGCCCACCGGCTTCTCCTCCGTGCCGCCTCCCGGCCCGGCGATGCCGGTCACCGCAATCGCGAAGGCCGCCCCGGACACACGCCGCGCGCCCTCGGCCATCTCGGTGGCCGTCGCATCGCTCACCGCGCCATGCTCGCGCAATGTTTCCTGGCGCACCCCGAGCAGCTTCATCTTCGCGTCGTTTGCGTAGGTGACGCCGCCGCCCCACAACACGGCAGACGCGCCGGGCACATTGGTCAGGCGATTGGCGATGAATCCGCCGGTGCAGGATTCTGCCAAGGCGAGCCACTCCCGCCGCTCCGTCAACAGACTCACCACGACTTGCTCGAGTTGATCATCCTGTTCGCCAAACACCGCGTCGCCGATCAACGAACGCGCCGTTTGTTCCGCCTCGGCAACGACCTCCCGCGCCGAGGCCCCGCGCGCCACAAAGCGCACATCCACCTCGCCCGTGCGCGCGCAGTAACCGATCTCCAACCCGCGCGCGACCAGTGGCTCCAACGGTGGCGCGATCATTTCCTCCACGCGTGATTCGCCCAACCCGGTGGTTTTGAGGGTCCGGCAAACGAACGGTTCCGTGCCGGCAAACCGCGCGCGCAGCAGCGGCGCGACCTGGTTGAGGAACATCGGCTGCAATTCGCGCGGCGGCCCGGGCAGCATCACGACCAGGGAGGCGCGTGGCGAAAGAAGCCCCGCCGGAACCTCCAGCACCAGACCGGGCGCGGTGCCGTTCTCGTTCAGCAACACCGTCGCGCCCTCGGGAACCTGCGCCTGCACGGCGGTGCTGGGCGGCATGGCGCGGTGACGACCGCAAAACCAATTCTTGATGCGCGCAAGCACCTCGTCGTGCGTGACGAGCTTTCGCCCGAGCATCGCCGCGACGAGATCGCGCGTCCGGTCATCGCTGGTCGGACCAAGACCGCCGGTGGTGATGACCAATTCAGCTCGTGAGAGTGATTCGCGGACGGCCTGTTCGATGGCGTCGCCGGTGTCCGGCACGGCGACCTGACGCGAGACCGTCCAGCCGAGATCGGAGAGGCGGCGGCAGAGGAACTGTTGGTGCGTGTTCAGGACACGGCCCAGCAACAACTCGGAGCCGGTGTTGATGATTTCTATCTGCACGGCGCGAAGTGTGGCACCGCGCGGGCGCGGATGGGACAGGAATTTGCCAAGCCCCATGACCGCCCGGTGCGTTGACTGCGCGGGCTTGGGAAATATACTGCGTCCATGCCCTGCCCGAACAAACAGGCCGCCAAAGAAAGGTTCGTCGCGTTCCTCGCCACGAAGAGCCTGCGCCTGACTTCGCAGCGGCAGGCCATCATCGAGGCAGTCTTCGGCACAAGGGAGCATTTTACGGCCGACCAGTTGCTGGTCTGGTCGAGGGAACGGGACCGGTCGGTTTCGCGGGCCACGGTTTACCGGACGCTGCCATTGCTGACGGAGAGCGGGCTGGTGCGCGAGATGGACTTCGGCAAAGAGCACAAGTTTTATGATCCCAACTACGCGCAGTCGCCGGATCACAACCACATCATCTGCGCCGATTGCGAGCGGATCGTGGAGTTCGAGAGCGACCAGATCGCGCGGATCGAGAGCGAAATCTCCCGCAAGCTGGGCTTCGCCGTGAAATCACAGCGCCTGCAAATCACCGCGACCTGCGAGGAACTCAAGCGGCGCGGCACCTGCACAAAGAAGGGATAGCGCGCCTCTCGCGGTCGGCATCCCGATTTGGAAGGCGCTTTACTGGCCTGCGTGTTTCCCACAAGTTCGCCGCCATGAAACAGCTTTCACTTCTGCTTGCCTGCGCCGCATTCCTCTTTTGTTCGTGCGACAAGAAATCCGAGAGTGTTCCAGTTGGTGCGAAATCCGGGCGGCTCACGGTCGGCTTCTCCCAGATCGGCGCGGAAAGCGCGTGGCGGACGGCCGAGACGCAGTCCATCCAAGACGAGGCGAAGAAGCGCGGCGTGGACCTGCGGTTCAGCGACGCGCAGCAAAAGCAGGAGAATCAGTTCAAGGCCATCCGCACGTTCATCGCCCAGGGTGTCGATGCCATCATCCTCGCGCCGGTCGTTGAGACGGGCTGGGAACCGGTGCTCAAAGAAGCGAAGGCTGCGAACATCCCCGTGGTGCTGGTGGACCGTGGCGTGAAAGTCACGGATGAGTCGCTTTACGCGACTCTCATCGCGTCAGACTTCGTGCAGGAAGGGCGTCTGGCAGCGGAGTGGCTGGTGAAGAAACTCGGCGGCAAGGGCAACGTGGTTGAGCTGCAAGGCACACCGGGTTCCGCGCCAGCCATTGATCGCAAGAAGGGATTCGAGGAGATCCTGGCGAAGAACGCCGACGTAAAGATCATCAAATCCCAGAGCGGCAACTTCGAGCGCTCGAAGGGCAAGGAAGTGATGGAGGCGTTCCTCAAGGCCGAGGGCAAGAACATCAACGCCGTCTATGCCCACAACGACGACATGGCGCTCGGCGCCATCCAGGCGATCAAGGAGGCGGGCCTCGCGCCCGGCAAGGACGTGATCGTGGTTTCGATCGACGGCGTGAAAGGAGCATTCGAAGCCATGGTGGCTGGCACGCTCAACTGCACCGTGGAATGCAATCCATTGCTCGGCCCCGCCGCGTTCAATGCCGTCGAGGCGATCAAGGCCGGCAAGACGATGGCGAAGAAGACCATTGTGCAGGACCAGGTCTTCGACCAGTCGGTGGCGAAAGACGTGATCGGCAGCAGGAAATACTGATCGCCGACCGAAAAAGGAGCCGGGTTCGATCCGCCGTCGTCCGCCTTGCGGCGCGGCACATCAGGCCGCCTTGCCGGCGGACTTTTCGGCGAGCCAGGCAATCACACTCTCGAAGATGACGCGGCCGTCCGAACTGCCGAGAATTGCTTCGCTGGCGCGTTCGGGGTGAGGCATCAGGCCCGCCACGTTGCGGGCGGCGTTGCACACGCCGGCGATGTTCTCCAGCGACCCGTTCGGATTGGCGGATTCGGAGGCGTTGCCCTGCGCATCGACGTAGCGCCAGAGCACCTGGCCGTTGGCGTTCAATTGCGCGAGCGTTTCCGCGTCCGCGAAGAAACAACCTTCACCGTGCGCGATGGGAACGCGCATCAGCCTGCCCTCGGGAATGGACCGCGTGAACGGCGTCCGGCGGTTTTCCGTCCGGAGAAACACCTGTTCGCAGCGGAACTGCAAGGAGCGGTTCCGCACCAGCGCACCCGGAAGCAAACCGGCCTCGGCGAGAATCTGAAAGCCATTGCAGATGCCAAGCACCGGCCCGCCTTGTGCGGCGAAACTCTGCACGGCCTGCATAATCGGACTGAACCGCGCGATGGCGCCCGTGCGCAGATAATCGCCGTAACTGAACCCTCCCGGCACAAACACGGCGTCCGCGTTGCCCAACGAAGTGTCCTTGTGCCATGCGAGCCACGCGCCGTGACCCAGCACGTTCTTGAGCACATGGATGCAATCCTGGTCGCAGTTGGACCCGGGAAATTGGAGGACGGCGAAGTTCATGTCAGTCCACGATCTCGAAACGGTAGTCCTCGATCACCGGGTTACTCAAAATCTTGTGACACGCGTCGTCGATCTGCTTGCGCGCAGCCTCCTTGTCCGAACCGGTCAGTTCGATTTCGAGGAACTTCCCCACATGGACGGCGCCGACGCCCTTGTAGCCCATGTGTTCGAGGGCGACTTGCACGGTCTTGCCCTGGGGGTCCACGACGGCCCTTTTTGGAGTAATGATGATTTTAGCTTTCATGTCCGCGGACTGCGCCGCGAGCGCGAAATCTGCGGCACGCTGCCGTGGTCCGCGAGGAATTTTTTGACGGCGCCAGGCAATGCGCGGGCGCAACTCGCTCTCCTGCAAAATGCGCGCTCCAAGTGGTGGAACTCGTCGCGCTGCGACGCGCCGGTGCCGTCCGCGCGGGTCGCACGGCTATTCGGTGAGGAAAGTGTCGCTGTGTTCGTAGCACGGCGCGCAACAACACAGCAGGCGCAGCGGTTCGGTGCCGGTGTTCCACAGTTTGTGCTTCTTTCCGGGAGGAATGGCCACGGCATCACCCGCCTTCACTTCGCGCATTTCGTCCTCGATCCGCATCTTTCCAGACCCGTGGGTGATGAAGTAAATCTCCTCGGTCCGCGCATGGTAATGCTCCTGCGTGGCCGCGCCCGCGGGCAGGCGCGCCTCGGCGAGGCTCTGGTTGCGGATGGCCGAGTTGCGATAGGCCAGCAACTCACGAATCTCCGAGCCGTCTTTCGTGATGAACGCGGGCACCGCGTCGAGGTTCTGAACGTCCATGCGTGGATGCTGGGCGGCGGCCGGGGATGCTGCCAACCAAAAAGACCAGGCAGCCCGCCGCGGCGATTGATGCTCGCCACGGTCCCGGGCAGGACACGCCGCAGAGTTAACGACCGCCGGACGGAATGCTCCCGACCGTGCTCCGCAAATTCTTCGCGCGGGGGAAGGTGAAAGCCGTTTCACCCGCGGAAAGCGCGCGTCCGAAGTCGAGCATGGTGCGGTGTCCCGTCGCCTCGACGGTCAACGGCGGGATCAACAGGTTGGCGGCCATGCCCATCACTCCGCCTTTGATGGACTGCCAGAGTCCCTTGGACGCGCCCTTGTCGGTGATCGAGGCCAGCGTGACCTCCATCCTGGGCCGGCCTGGCTGCCGGCGAAAGGTGAGCGTGTTGACGCGCGCGACAATTTCGTTCACGCGCTGGAACTTGCCGTCCTTGAAGACGACGTCGCACAAACCGATCGACACCGGGCTGGCCTTGCCACGCGCATTGAACCGCAAACGCACTTCACTCACGGTTTGAACGCCGTTGGTGACGACGCCTTCGACCTCCACAACACCGCTGCCTGGCCCCTCGACGGTGATCGAAACGAGCTGCCGTTCCAGTGCGCCGCCTTTCTTTAGATTCTGCTCATGGCGGCGGACGTGGTTGGTGAGATCGAAATTGCTCTGCTGCGAACCCTTGCCACCGAACTCGAATTCACAGCGCGTGGAGAACGAATCGGAATCAACCTTGCGCTTCGCCGAGGTGACGCGCGCGGTCTGGGTGCTGCCGCGGCTGGTTTCGCAAGTGACCGGGTCTGGCGAAATCAGCGGGACGAAATACATGAAGGAGGCGACCGGATTCCCGGCCGAATCGCCCGTGTTGTAATCAAGCCGCAGCGTTGGACCGTTGGAAGTGGTGGAACTCGCGGTCGCCAGGGTGGACTCAGCGGCGAAGCCCGCCGGAGCCACGACAAGTGCGGTCACGATCACGGCAACCCACCACATCCCGCAGCGGTTGATCAGCATTGGCTTCCATTTGTCACGCACACGCTTCATTCGCCCGCAAAGGAAGCGCCGCCCGAAGAATGCTGGCAAGGACTGATCGAGGGATTCCGGCGCCACGGTGGATCCCGAGGTTGGTGGTGGAACTCGTCGCGCTGCGACGAGTGGCGCCGCGTCCAGCGGCGCAACGGATGGCCACACGCCCTCCATTCCGTCCGCTTTGCGCGGACGGGGTTGTCACAGCGCGACAACCTCTACCGGCAAGAAGATGAGATGCGCCCCGGCGGCAATTACCGGTTCGCACCCGCCTATCCTCCCGCGAACACCGGCGTGAATCCCGCCTTGGTCAAAATGCGCGCCACTTCCTCGCGCTTGTCCCCCTGGATTTCAATGCGCCCTTCCTTCACCGTGCCGCCCACGCCACACGCTTTCTGCATTTCGCGCGCGAGCCGCTCCTTCTCCGGCAGCCCGATGCCGGTGAAATTCTTCACCACGGTCACGGTCTTGCCGCCCCGCCCCTTTGTGTTGCGGATGACATCGACGCGGCCGCGCGATTTCTTCGGAGGCGGCGTGACATTCTTGCCGGCCGGAACGGACGCGTCATCCAGCGCGGCGAAAGGGTTGTTGAAATCGGGCATGGTGGGTTTCGCGCGCGGTCACAACAACCACGCGCTCTGGCTTTCTTTGTAATGGCGGCGGCAGACAGACACGTAGCGCTCATTACCGCCGATCTCGATTTGCGCCCCCGTCTTCACCGGCGCGCCGCTGGCGTCGAGACGCAAAACCATCGTCGCCTTGCGGCCGCAATGGCAGATCGTCTTTAGTTCGATCAGGTTGTCGGCCCACGCGAGAAGCCAGAGGCTTCCCTCGAAGAGGTTGCCCTGAAAATCAGTGCGCAGCCCGTAGCACAACACCGGGATACGCAAACGATCCGCCAGGTCGGTGAGTTGCTCGACCTGCGCCTTGGTCAAGAACTGAGCCTCGTCCACCAGTACACAGGAGAGCGGCCCCTTCATGTGCTCATCCTCAGCGATTGCAAACAGGTTTTCCTCCCGGTCGAAGGCCCGCGCGTCCGCAGAGAGCCCGATGCGCGACGAGACCTTGCCCGCTCCGGACCGCGTGTCGAGCGCCGGCGCGAAGACCAGCGTGCGCATTCCGCGCTCTTGATAGTTGTAGCTGGACTGGAGCAACACGGTGCTCTTCCCCGCGTTCATCGCCGAATAGTAGAAATAGACTTTGGACATGGCCGTCGCTGTGCCCATGAGCAAACACCGGACGCCGGCCGTGGGCCAAAGCTTTTTCGCATCTTGGCACCACGAGCTCCACCGCTCAGAGGCGCCGTTGCGGCTGCCGCCGTTCGCGACTCCAAGGCAATGCACTGTGCCCGTGCCGGGCTTCTTCCGTTGCCCTGGCGCGCATTTCCCCCGGGGTGAAATCGGGGATCGCCCGATGGCGCGGAAATCTCGTTCATCCCATTCTTGCCGCCATGAATGTTGTCGAAGTGTTGGACTCGGTTGCATCAGTCGTGGCTGCGGAGGATTCGGTGGTTCAGGTCATTGTCATCGGGAGGGATGCCGCCGCCACGGCGCGGGCATTGGCATTGGTCAATCGTGTAGCCGGTCGTTTCGAGGACGGCCTCGAATTCGAGACCAACGCCTGGACCTTCGGCATGTTGCGGCTGACGCCGATTCAGAAGCTTGCGGTGACCCGGGCCGCGGCGGCGGACATTGTGATCGTGGCCGGGATCCCGGAAGAAGAGCCGCCCGCCGAGTTGAAGCATTGCCTTGACGAGGCAACGCGGCAACGCGGTCCACGCACGCGCGCGGTGATCGCTTTGACGAACCGGCCCGGCGATCTCGTGACGCCCAGGCTGTGCCAGTATTTGCACACCCTTTGCGAGGCTCGGCCTGACGACACTTTTGTTTGCTCCAAATCAGTCCCGGCGGACGAGTCTGACGCGGCTTTGGACTGGGCCGCCGCCCCCACCGGCGTGTCTTCGACGGTAATCCAGTCCGTCGTGCGTCATCCACTGGCGGAACATCATTTCCTCATCCGATGCCAGGCGGGAATCGCCGCCATCTGATCAGGTCCCGCCAGCAGCGGTTTCAACTCCTGCCGGACATCGGCTGATCGTCCGCCCGCCCTGGTCCATTTTGCCGCGCCTGTTTCCCGCCTTGCTCTTGCTCCCGCCGTCCATACCCTCCGCGCCATGTTCGATTCATTGACCAACAAGCTGCAGAAGGTTTTCAAGGATCTCCGCGGACTCGGGAAGATTACCGAGAACAACGTGGCAGATTCGCTGCGCGAGGTGCGGATGGCGCTGCTGGACGCCGACGTGAATTTCAAGGTCGCCCGCGATTTCATCGAGCGGGTGAAGGAGAAATCGCTGGGGGCCGAGGTCATCCAGACCGTGCAACCCGGCCAGCAGATCGTGAAGATCATCTACGACGAGTTGGTGACGCTGCTTGGTTCGGAGAACGCCGCGTTGAATCTCTCCGGCAGTCCCGCCTGCATCCTTATGTGCGGCCTGCATGGCTCGGGCAAAACCACATCTTCCGGCAAGCTCGCGCGCTTGCTGGCAAGGCAGGGACGCGCCCCTTTGCTCGTGGCAGCGGATGTGTACCGTCCCGCGGCCATGGACCAGCTTGCGACGTTGGGCCGGCAAATCGACGTGCCAGTGTTCGTGATGAAGGGCGAGACAGACGTGCTTAAAATCGCCTGCGAGGCGCTGGCGTTCGCCTCGGCAAACAACCGCGCGACGCTGATTTTTGACACGGCGGGCCGCTTGCAAATTGACGAGCCGCTGGTCCAGGAATTGGTGCGGCTGCGCGACTTCATCAAGCCGTGCGAAATCCTGCTCGTGCTTGACGCAGCCACTGGCCAGGAGGCCGTGAACGTGGCCACCCATTTCGACCAGGCGCTGAAGATCACCGGAAGCATCCTGACCAAGCTCGACGGCGACGCCCGCGGCGGCGCGGCGTTGAGCATGAAAACCGTCACGGGCCGGCCCATCAAGTTCATGGGCATGGGCGAGAAGTTGGACGAGTTCGAGCCATTCCATCCCGAGCGCATGGCCTCGCGCATCCTCGGCATGGGC
>CAYQWK010000231.1:0-9342 GCA_964420805.1 uncultured Bifidobacteriaceae bacterium
GCACTTGCTTTGGGAGCAAGACGTCGCAGGTTCGAATCCTGTCGCTCCGACCATTCTCTTCCAGTTCCCCTGCCCCGTTGTCCGGACGAAGGTTCCGCTTGCCCCGATGCGGATTGCGGCGTAGTTCACGCGCGGATGCGGAAATACTGGCACGTCCTCAACATCGGGATTCAGAACCAGCTCGTGTACCGCGTGAACTTTCTGTTTCGCGCGTGCTTCGGGCTATTGCCGCTCATGGCCATGATTTCCATCTGGCGCGCGATCTACTCCGGCAACAACGGCGACGTGGCCGGCTACACCCTAGCGCAGATGATCTCCTACTACCTCGTGGTGACCCTGGTGGACATGCTCACGGCGGTGAACGAAGACGACTGGCAAATCGCGGGAGACATCCGCGAGGGCAACATCAGCCAGTTCCTGGTCAAACCGATCGACTACCTTAAATACCGCCTCTGCCTGTTCCTGGCCGGTCGGGCGATTTACACCGCGGTGGCGCTAGTGCCGGTGGGCCTTTTCATTCTGGCGCAGCGCGACTATTTCAACCTGCCGGCGAACGTCACTACACTCGGCTGGTTCGCGTTGTCCGTAGTCCTGACGGCGCTGTTGCAGTTCTTCCTTTCCTACGGCATGGCGCTGCTGGCCTTCTGGGTCCAGGAGGTTTCCACGTTCATCTTCATCCTGTTCGCCTTCGTGTACTTTGCGGGCGGGAATTTGTTTCCGCTCGACTTCCTTCCGCCGCTGCTAGCCAAGGTGCTGGCGTTCACGCCATTCCCGTATCAGCTCTACTTCCCGGTCAGCATTTACGTCGGACGCACCACGGGCATGGCGCTGACGCAAGGTTTGGTGGTGCAATTCCTTTGGGTGCTGGCGGCCTATGGTTTCGCCCGGCTCATGTGGGCGCGCGGCGTGCGAAAATATTCGGCGGTGGGAGGATGAAACTCAGGAAGAAAGGCGATGGCCCGATGACAGAGGAACGGATGACGAACTCCCGTTCCGTCGTTCGTCATTCGCGACTGCGCCGCCATGCGGGGCTTTACGCGGCGTTGTGGAAGAACTCGGTGGCGCGGGAAATGGGCTTCAAGGCGAACTTCCTGCTTTGGATCGTGGTCGAGGCGCTTTGGTTCGCGCTGCAACTCTCTTTCTTCGCCGTGATCTATTCCCACACCGACCGGATCGCCGACTGGTCGAAATGGCAGGTGGTACTGCTCATCGGAACGGCGCATTTCATCCAGCAGATCTTCCAGGCGTTCTTTCTCACCAACATGACGCAGCTCTCTGAACTCGTGCGGACCGGCAAACTGGACTTCATGCTCTTGCTGCCGGTGAACACGCGCTTCGTGGTTTCGCTGCGCCAGGTGGACCTGGGCGGATTCGTCAACGCAACTCTGGCCCTGGGCGTGATCGGTTACGCGCTGCGGCAGATGGGCCTGATGCCGGGGCCAGCACAGATCGCTCTCTTTGCGCTGCTTGTGGTGGCGGGAATCCTGATTCACTATTCGCTCATGCTGCTGCTCGCCAGCGTGAGCTTCTGGACCGTACGCGCGCAGGGAATCGTCTGGGGCTATTACAGCCTTTTCAACATTGCGCGCTATCCGGACGCGGCGTTCCGGGGCCTGTTCAAAATCGTCTTCACCTTTGCCGTGCCCATGCTGCTCATCGCAAACGTGCCTGCCCGCGTCATGGCCGGCACGCTGACCGCGCCGGGAACGATGCTGCTAGTCCTGGGCATGTGCGCCTCCTGTTTCGCGGTATCCGAAATTGGCTGGCGCATCGCCCTGCGGAATTATACCAGCGCCAGTTCGTAGCGCACTGGGCTGCGCAAGCGCCTGCCGGGAACGCAGGTTTGCCAAAACGCTGCAAACCAGTCGTGCATCAACTTGGCAACGCAATGAACCCTGAAAAACAAACGGCCCGGACACTTGCGTATCCGGGCCGGGAAATCTTTCGATCCGCCGACTACGGGCCAGAGTAATCGCGGCCTCCGGGAGGCGCGACGTAGGTCTGTGAAGTGGTGATCTCACCCGGGGACCCTGAAGGCGCCGTATAGGGCGGTCCCACCGTGGGAGGCGCTTGGGGGAGCGCAACCGCAACCGCAGCAAGCTTGGTGCTGAGTTCCGTGGTCACATCACCAGCCAACAGCACCTCGGGCGTGGTCTTGGTGGATTTGGAAAGCGCCACGAGCAGGGCGTCGGCCCGCTTCAAAATAGAACCGAAAATCGCAGCGCTCTTGGGCGCACCCAATTCCGCCCGCGCACGGGCGATCAACGCCTTGTGAGCGGGAGAGGCAGCGGAAACGCCATTTAGAATCGCCTCGTATTGTTTCGGCGCGACGTCACCGGCTGAAATGCCGACCGTGTAGAACGCGGCGGGCTGTGCCTTGCAAAGGGCGGCGACAATTTCTCCTGCGTCGACCGGTGCCGCGCCGACGGCAGCACGTGTGATTTGGGCAACCTGCTTCGGTTGGATTGAGGCAGCAGTGCTGGCCGAAACTGCCGCAACAGAAGGTGTGTGACGCGCAATCGCCCCAACGAGCATCGGAGCCGAGGCGGCGTTCACTTCCAACCCAGCCCGCACAACGGTGGCGGCAACAACGGTGCGTTCAGAAGCAGACGCACCCGCAACGACCACGGCGGCTCGGGCTGGAAGTTCCGGGGCGCGAACGGCGGCAAAATCTCTCTTAAGCGCATCAAAATTCGACGCTCCAACAGAGAATGGGAAGCTGGCCGCTAAACATAGAGTGGCGATTGCAAGTGTTCTCATAAGAATTACTCTATCAACTGGTTTAGGTATCGGCTGACTGCCACTTTCAGTCAATGTTTTTCCCGGGCATTTTCCCTGAGGATTACCGCCGCTTCATGGGCCTTTGTAACAGACGCGGCCAGCAGATACACCGTGTGATTATTCGGTTGGCGAAACAGCGCACAGGCCGTGGGATCGCCCGCACCTGCGGACGGGGGGGTAACCCATTCCAATTCCGTCCGCCGGCTTGCCCCGCATCGGACCAATGCCACGTCCCCCTTGCGGTTGGATGGATTTGCTCGTCAACGCGATTGACTTCCCCGGTGCGGAAATGACCTGCGTCCGTTGGCGGATGTCACCTTTTTTCTCGCGCACCGCTTTGAAATCTTTACATTCCTGTAACCCAAATGCCCAAAGCCATGCAGAAATCCATTGCCGTTTCGGTGATCATCCTTGCCACCCTTGTCCGTTCACTCGGTGCCTCCAGTGATGTGGTAATTAGCGAGTTCATGGCCGCCAATACCAGCGGTATCACGGATGAGGACAATACGTATCCCGACTGGATCGAATTGCGGAACACGACCACCACGAACGTGAACCTCGGCGGCTGGTATCTCACCGACTCCGCCGGAAATCTCACCAAATGGCGCATCCCATCGACCAACCTGGCCAGCGGTTCGTTTCTGGTCATCTTCGCCGACGGCAAGAACCGCGCGGTGGCGGGCGCGCCGCTGCACACCAGTTTCAACCTTAGCGCCAGCGGAGAGTACCTGGCGCTAGTACGGCCTGACTTATCGATCGCCACACAGTTCTCACCAGTCTACGGCCCGCAGGCACCGAACGTGTCCCACGGCTTTGGATCGCTGGCCACGAACTACACCGTGCTGGCCACCAACGCGACGAACGTCCGCTGGCGCATTCCCAACGGTACCGAGGGCGCAACCTGGAACAGCACGAACTACGACGACAGCGCTTGGTCTGTCGGCACGAATGGGTTTGGCTACGGGCCGACAAATGGCACGGCCGCTGACTACAGCGTGGCAGTGCTGCCAACCGCGCCGGTGGTTTACTACCGCCTCGACGAATCCAGCGGAACCACGGCGGCAAACCTCGGCTCGGGCGCGTCGATGAACGGCACGTACACCAGCGTCACGCTCGGAACGGCCGGGCCGCGGCCGGCTTCGGGCTTCAACGGCTTCGAGTCCGGGAACAATGCGCCCACCTTCAACGGGTCGAGTTCGCTCGTGGCCGGGCCGAACGGATTCTTCAACAACCGCAACTCGTTCACGGTGGGCGGCTGGATTTACCCCACCGCCACGCCGCCGGCCCGAACAGGCTTGTTCGGCCAGAACGATTGCGTGGAGTTTGGATTTGTCAGCGGCACGACCTTGGAATGCTGGACGCCCGGCGGTGGCTCGGTGACCGGCGTTCCTTACCCCTACGGCCTCAACAGTTGGCACCATGTCGTCGCGGTGGCGGACGGCACGAGCATCAAAGTCTATCTTGATGGCAACCTGGCCCAGAGCGGCGGCAGCGCCACCGCCAACTACGGAAGCTCCGCCTTCAATTTCAACATCGGCGGCGGCGGCGTACAGGACGCGGCGGGCAACTTTTTCACCGGGCAGATCGATGAAGTGGTCGCCTACCACCGGGCGCTGTCGGCGGCCGAGGTGCTGGCGATCTTTCAGGCGGGCACGAACGGCGCGGGCATCTCGACCCTGGCCTATACCCGGACCGACGTGGGGCCGGCCATGTCCAACGTGAACGCCAGCGCATACCTGCGGGTGCCGTTCACAGTCGTCGAACCGACCAACGTCACGGCAATTTCGCTGCGGATGCGCTATGATGACGGCTTTGTAGCCTACTTGAATGGCACGGAACTGGTTCGCTCCGGGGCGGCTGATCCTCTCGCCTTCAACTCGTCGGCCACCAATGCCCACGCACCGACCTCGGTCACTGAATTCCGTCCCGGTGTGGCCGGACTCGTGGCCGGCACCAACATCCTCGCCATCCGGGCCTTGAACATCTCTTCCAACGACATCGATTTCCTGATCCTGCCGGAAATGGTGCTCACCGTCGCGGCTGGCGAAATCCCGACGCCTGTCTATTTCACCGCGCCAACTCCGGGCACCAACAACATTGGCGGCATCGCCAACCCCGGTCCAATTCTCAGCGAACAATCCCACACGCCGAATGTGCCGCGTGATGACCAGGACCTGCTCGTCACGGTCAAGGCGGCACCCAGTTTTCAGCCTGTGTCCACGCTTGTACTGCGCTACCGCGTGATGTTCGGCAGCGAGGTCGAGGTGCCCATGTTCGACGACGGCCTGCACGGAGACGGCGGGACCAACGACGGTATCTTTGCCGCCACCATCCCCAACAGTGCGGCGACCAACGGGCAAATGATGCGCTGGTATATCGTGGCCACCGACATCGACGGCAACGCATCGCGCTTGCCGATATTCGCCACGCCCACGCAGACGGCCGAGTATTTCGGCACCATCGTCGATGCCACCAACGTGACCAGCAAGCTGCCGATCGTGCATCTGTTCGCCCCAGCCTCGGTGTTGCAACCCGGCCCGACCACGGCGCAAACCGGCGCAGATTCGCAGGCCGGGGCGCAGGTGTCGTTGTTTTACGACGGCGAGTTCTATGACAACATCCGCATGGAACTGCGCGGCAACAGCACGGCGGGCTTCAACAAGAAGTCCCACCGCGTTGATTTCAACCGTGAACATCCCTTCCGCCACAAAGCCGGCTTCCCGCGCATCCGCAAGACGTCCTTCACCGCTGACTGGCCGGACCCGACCTACATGCGGCAGGCGATCACCTTCTGGATGGCGAACCAGTTCGGCGCGCCGGCCCCGTTCTATTATCCGGTTCGATTGCAATTGAACGGCCAGTTCTACCAACTCGCCAACCACAACGACGTGCAGGGTGATGAATTCCTCGAACGGCTGGGCTTTGATCCAAATGGTGCCCTCTACAATGCCGCCGGCACAGTCGTGCCGGGCAAGTTCAGCACCGGCGGTTTCGACAAAAAGACGCGCACCTGGCAGAATGACGCCGACTACACGAATCTCACCACCCGCATCGCCGAGTCCGTGACCGCGGCGTTGCGCTACACCAACGCGCTGGATCTCTTCGACATCCCCGAGGCCCTGAATTACCTGACTGTGGCCCGCTGGTCCCACGAGAACGACGACGTTTGGGCCAACATGAGCCTTTACCATGACAACGACGGTGACAGCCTGTGGCGCATCCTGCCGTTCGACATGAACCTCTCCTGGGGTGCCATCTTCGCGGAGGGCACGGCGGATCTTTACACCGGCGTCCAAGCCACCAACGACACGCACAAGTCCCACCCACTCTACGGCGGCTCGACCATCCTGGCCCGCAGCAGCGCCAACTACAACCGGGTCTATGACACCTTCTTCCAAGTGCCGGAACTCCGGCAGATGTTTCTGCGCCGCATGCGCACCCTGATGGACACTTACATCAAGGGCATCGGCACTCCCACCAACTCAATTGCCCTCGAAACCATGATCCTGACCAACCGTGATTACATTGCGGAGGAGGCGATCCGCGACCGCGCCTGGTGGGGCTGGCCGGGTGTCGGAGGACAGAATAACTTCGCGCCGGGCATCAACATCACCAACGGTGTGAACGAGATGCTCGAACAATTTGTTCGCGCCCGCCGGACCCATTTCTACGGACGGCACATGGTAACGAATACCGCACTGTCACTCTACAACGGTACAATCAATCCCGCCTCCAACACCTGCGCGGGCATTCCGTTGGGCCAGGCCTCGAACCTCGTCCTGCGCGTCAACCAAATCGAGGCCATGCCCTCGACCGGCAATCAGGGCCACGAATACATCCAGATCACCAACCCCAACCCGGTCGCCGTGGATATCTCCGGCTGGAAGCTCGATGGCGCGGTGGATTTCACCTTCGCGCCCGGCACGGTCATCCTGTCGAACAACGTCATCTACGTCGTGCCAGACCTGAAGCTATTCCGCACCCGCCTCACCACACCCAAGACCAACCAGGCGCTGCTCGTCGTCGGCCCGTACCAAGGCTCGCTCGACGCCCGCGGCGAGGTCGTCCAGTTGCTCGACGACACCGCGCGGTTGGTTCACACCAACAGCTACACGCCCGCCCCCAGCCTGGTGCAGCAATACCTCCGCATCACCGAAATCATGTATCACCCCGCCCCGAGCAACGCCTCATGCGCCTACGCCCAGGAGGAATACGAATACATCGAGTTGAAGAACATTGGCCCCACGAACCTGAACCTCGTCGGCGTCCATTTCACGAACGGCATCGAATTCGCCTTCACCAGCTCCGCCGCAGTCACCAACCTCGCTCCCGGCCAGACCGCGGTGTTGGTGCGCAACATCGCCGCCTTCATCTGCCGTTACGGCTCCGCCACCATCGCCGGCATTTTCTCGAACTCGCTCGATAACGCCGGCGAGCGCATCAAACTCGATGATCCGGTGGGCGAGCAAATCCTCGACTTCAGCTACAACAACACCTGGTACCCGATCACCGACGGACTGGGCTTCTCGCTGGTGATCGTGAACGAAAACGCGCCGTGGAACACCTGGGACCAAAAGGCTGGCTGGCGCGCCTCCGGCAACCAGGGCGGCTCGCCCGGCATCGCCGACCCCGCGCCCGCCACGATCGCCCCGGTGCTGGTCAACGAAGTCCTCGCCAACTCGGAATCGCCGGACATGGACGCGATTGAGCTTTGGAACTCCGGCACCAACGCGGCCAGCCTCGGCGGATGGTTCATCAGCGACGACTTCTTCACGCCCCGCAAATTCCGCATCACCGACGGCACGGTGCTCAACCCGGGCGATTTCCTCACCTTCACCGAGGCCCATTTCAACGCCGGCACCAATGCGACCAACTTCGCGTTCAGTTCGCTGGGCGACGAAGCGTATCTCTTCGCCGCGGATGCATCTGGGAATCTGCTCGGCTATTACCACGGCTTCCACGTCGGCCCCTCCAGCGCCAGCGTGACCGTGGGCCGCTATCGCGATTCTCAGGCCTCCGAGCACATCGTTGCCCTGGCCAGCAACACCTTGGGCGCCGCCAATTCACTGCCGCTCGTCGGCCCCGTGGTCATTTCGGAAATCATGTATCATCCGCCGGACACCACGAACGGCGACGACACCGCCAGTGAGTTCATTGAGCTTCAGAACATCAGTACAAATGCAGTCTCGCTGTTCGACGCCACAGCTCCCACGAACTGCTGGAAGCTCAAGGACGCGGTGGACTTCGTATTCCCGTCAGGCGCCGTCCTCGCCGCCGGACAGTTCGCGCTGGTGGTGAACTTTGATCCGCAGACCAACGCCGCCGCCCTCGCCGCCTTCCGTGCCAAATGGGGCGTCGATACCAATGTGGTCCTTTACGGTCCGTTCAGTGGCCAACTCGACAACTCCGCCGACAATGTGGAACTCGCCATGCCACAGCCCTGGTCAAGCAACGGCTGGGCTTACGTGCTGGTGGACAAAGTCGATTACCGCGACAACGCGCCGTGGAACGCCATCGCCGACGGCATCGGACTTTCACTGCAACGCATCGTGGCTGGCGACTTCGGCAACGACGCGACCAACTGGGCCGCCGCCGCCGTGACACCAGGTTCCACGCTCGTGCCGGGCGACGCGCCGGTCATCACGCAACAACCGACCAACCTTGTGGCCGTGGCCGGCTCTTCCGCCGCGCTTTCCGTTTCAGCCACCGGTTCCAATCTCCTCTACCAATGGCGGTTCAACGGCGCGTCCATTGCCGGCGCGACCAACGCCACGCTCAACTTCGCCAGCATCCAGAGCGCGCAGGCCGGCACCTACAGTGTGGCGGTCTGGAACACTTCCGGCGGCGGCATCAGTTCCAACGCCGTGGTGACAGTGCTGCTGCCGGTGTTCATCACCGCGCAACCGCTCTCCCAGACTGGCCCGCCGGGAACCAACGTCACCATGACCGTGGCCGCGGTTGGCAACGGCACGTTGCGCTACCAGTGGTTCTTCAACGGAACGAACATCGTTGGCGCAACCAATTCCTCGCTCGCCATAACCAACGCCTCCCTCGCCAACCACGGAAGCTACACCGTGCGCATCAGCGACGAAATCAGTTCGGTCGAGAGCATTCCCGCCCAGCTTTACGTGCTGGTCCGAATGGGCATTCTGGTTCATCCGCAAAGCATGACGGTTGTCCAGGGCGCAAATGTCACGCTCTCCGGCACGGCCACGGGCGCGTGGCCCGCCTCCCTGCGCTGGCTTGTGGGGCCCTCCAGCACCACCAACCTCATCGCCACCAACTTCCCGATCAACGCCACCTTCGTGCGCGGGGGCACCAACTGGCTGAACATCACCATGAGTCCCGCCGGATTCACCTGCGTTTCAACCGTCACCATGACCAACCTCCAGGCGACCACCACCTTCCGCTTCTCCACCACCAACCTCGCCAGCGCCGGCTCCGCCAGCAATTCCACCATCGCCACCGTCACCGTGCTCAAGGACAGCGACGGCGACGGTGTGCCCGATGTCTGGGAAGCGGCCTACGGCATGATCACCAACAACGCGGCCGACGGCCTGC
>CAYQWK010000232.1:0-2284 GCA_964420805.1 uncultured Bifidobacteriaceae bacterium
TCAGCCAGATGGTCTCGATGGTGCCCGAGGGCTTGCCCGTGGCCATGACCATCGCCCTGGCCGTCGGGATGCAGCGCATGGCGCGGCGCGGTGCCATCGTGCGGCGATTGGCTGCCGTCGAAACACTCGGCTCGACCAGCGTCATTTGCTCCGACAAAACCGGCACGCTGACCCGGAATGAAATGACCGTCACCGCGCTTTGGCTGCCGGACGGGCGTGGCGTGGAAATCACCGGGGCCGGTTATTCACCCGAGGGGAAACTCTTCGCCAACGGCGTTGAAATCACCGCTGGCGCCGATGCGGCCGTGCGGCGGTTGCTCGAAGCCGCCGCGCTTTGCAACGACGCGCAACTGGTTCCGCCCGGCACCTCCGACCCGCGCTGGCGCGAACTGGGCGATCCCACCGAGGCCGCGCTGCTCACCGTGGCGCTGAAGGGTTGCGTGGACTTTGACGCGCTTCGCCGCGACTGGCCACGCCGCGCGGAAATCCCCTTCGACTCCGCCGCTCGCATGATGGCCACGCAACACGGCCACACGCAAACGCCCAACTGCGTTTTCATCAAAGGCGCGCCCGAGGTTGTACTAGAACTTTGCGACGCCGCGACCGACACCGCGTTTCGCCGCGCCGTCGAGGAAGCCGCCGCCGGGCTGGCCGGGCGCGCCTTGCGTCTGCTCGCGGTGGCCGAGGTCGCGGACAGCGCGCTCGACGAGGCTGCCGGGTTCGCGCAGTTCCGCGGCCGCGCCCGGTTCCTCGGCCTGATTGGCCAGATGGACCCGCCGCGCGACGAGGTGAAGGCTGCGGTAGCCGAATGCCAACGCGCCGGCATCCGCCCGGTGATGGTCACCGGTGATCACAAGGCCACGGGTCTGGCCATTGCCCGCGCTCTCGGCATCGCGCGCGAGGGCGACCGCGCGGTGGCCGGCCGCGAACTGGAGTCGATGCCGGAGCAGGATTTGCGCGCCAGTCTCGACTGCATCTCCGTCTTCGCGCGCGTGCATCCGGCGCAAAAGCTCCGCATCGTCGAGGCCTTCCAATCGCAGGGCAGGGTGGTGGCCATGACCGGCGACGGCGTGAACGACGCGCCTGCCCTCGCTCGCGCCGACGTGGGCGTGGCGATGGGCATCACCGGCACCGAAGTCGCCAAGGGCGCGGCCAAGATCGTCATCACCGACGACAATTTCGCGACCATCGTCAAGGCCGTCGAAGCAGGCCGGCTCGTTTATCAGAATCTCCGCAAGGTGCTTTTGTTCCTCTTCGTCACTTCGGTGGACGAGGTGGTGATTCTACTGGGCGCGCTGCTGCTGGGCTATCCACTGCCGCTGGCTGCGGTGCAAATCCTCTGGATCAACATCGTCACAGAGGGCGTGCTGACCGTGAACCTCGTCATGGAGGACCGCGAGGGCGACGAAATGAGCCGCCCGCCGACGCCGCGCGGCGAGCCGTTGCTGACCAGGGCGATGCTCGGGCGGTTGACATTGATGGCTGCCGCGTCCGTGGCGTCGGTCTTCGGATATTTCGTCTGGCGGCTTTCGACGGGCGCGCCCATTGAACAGGTTCGCAGCGAAACCTTCACCGTGCTGGCGGTGTGCCAGTGGTTCAACGTGCTTAACTGCCGGAGCGGTTTGAAAAGCGCCTTCTCCCTCGACGTGCTGCGCAACGGCTGGCTCGTGGGTGGGTTGGTGCTGGGCAATGTCCTGCACTTCCTCGTCATTTACACCGCGCCGATGAATCGGCTCTTCCACACCGTGCCGATTCCGCTTGGGCATTTCTTCCTTATCGGCGCCGTCGCCAGCCTGGTGCTGTGGGCGGAGGAGGCGCGCAAGTTCTTCGCGCGGCGGGCGGCAAAGGCTGGCAGATGAACGCGGTTGGGCGCATCTCACTTTCTTGCGCGATGCACACTCCTGGGTGGTGGGACTCGTCGCGTTCAGCGGCGCAGGGAGGGGACCGACGCGCAATTGCCGCCCGTTGGACCCGGGCGGGGTTGTCGCAGCGCGACAACCGCTACCAGCAACTTCGGGATGCACCGCCATCCGCATCCGTGAAATCCGCGTAACCCGTGGTTCAACTTCGGAATTTGGATTCACAGGGTCTTGTCTGGTGCAGCGGTGATTTAGGGTGAAAAATGGCCTTTTTTTGGCGTTTTTTGGCTTGAGCCGGGATTGAACGGCCGGTTTTTGATGAAAAAGCGGGTTTTTTGAAAGCCAGAGAGGGCATCAGGCGGCTGCGGAGTGGGGTCTGTGATATTGCAGAGGGCATCCGGCTGAAGATTGGTTGGGTCTGCAAG
>CAYQWK010000232.1:2384-8363 GCA_964420805.1 uncultured Bifidobacteriaceae bacterium
TACACAGAGGGCATCCGGCTGTGAAAAAGTTGGGTCTGCAAGTACACAGAGGGCATCCGGCTGTGAAAAAGTTGGGTCTGCAAGTACACAGAGGGCACCAGGCTAAAGAATTGTTGGGTCTGTGGGATTATGAATGGCACCCGACCAGCGAGGAGTTTGGTCTGTGGGATGGGTTGGGGCGCGGAAGGCAATGGGGTGGCGGTCGGGGTTTTGACCCGGCGGCGGGATGACCAGGAGGTATCCGGGAGGTATCCGGAAGTGGAGGTATCCGGATGACCATTGAACCTCTCTCGCATTCATGGAACGGGCGGAGCACAGCGGGCCGCGCGCGAAGTTCAAGCGCCGCGATTGCGCGCCACCTTTGCGCTTCCGGTCGTTGCGCCGGTTCACTAATTTCCCGCGCATGGGACTCAAACAACTTCTCGCTCTTGCCTTGATTCATGTTGCCGCGCTGGCGGGTGCGGCGCAGTCGGACATCGCGTCGGCGGCCAAGGGCGGCGCGGTGGTCCGGTTCTCCACTGGGGCCACCAATGTGGCGGCGTTGCATGACGCGACGCGGCGCCAGAAGCCTTATGCCGCGCCGGCCATCTTTCCGCAGGAGGTGGTCTTCGCGTTTCAGGATGACGCCGAGGCGCTGGTGGAGAGCGTGGTGTTGAGGAACCGCACGAACAGCCCGGCGGCGAACCGGCCCCGGCGCGTGTCCATCGCCGTGAGCACAAACAGTCCGCTGGATGGTTTCGAGGAAGTGGCTGTGGCGAGCCTGGAGGAGAACGCGGTGGAGGAAGTTATTCCGGTAAAGAAACGGGCGCGGTTTGTGGCCGTGCGGGTGCTGGAGAATTTCGGCGGCAAGCTGGTTTCGCTTCAGGAGGTCCGGGTGATTGAGGGGACTGCGCCGGGTTACAGTTCGATCCTCCAGGCGACTAATGCGCCGGCTAGCTCGGCCGGTCCCGCCCCGCGCGATGACAACGAGCCGAACAACAGCGCAGCGCAGGCCAAGCCGTTCTCCGCTTCCCGCGCCATTTCCGGCGCGATCAATCCGCCGGGCGACGAGGATTGGTTCTCCTTCAAGGTGTCCGGCAAGGTGCCGACGGCGGCCACATTCAGCCTCGACGGGCGGCCGAACATTCGCACGTCGATGGCTTTGTTGCGCGGGACGGAGGTGGTGAAGCAGTCTGATCCGGGTCGGCGGCCGGTCGAGCACGAGGAGTTTTCGTGGATGGTCGAGCCGGGGGATTATTTCCTGAGGTTCAGCGAACCGGCGTCGTCGATCGTGTTGATCTGGGATTCCAGTTCGAGCATGAAGGGCAGCGAGGCCAACTTGCAGCGGGCGGTGCGTGCCTTCCTTTCGCAGTGCAAGGCTCCCGACCGGCTGAAGTTGATCCAGTTCCACGGCAAGATCGAGGTGTTGAACAGCAACTGGATGAGTAACCCGGACGAACTGCTCGCCCTGTTCAACAAGCGCTACAAGCTGGACAAGGGCACCTCCTTTTTCGATGCGATCCGGCGCGGTGTCGAGTTGCTCGACAAGGTGGAGGGAAACCGGGCGATTGTGGTGATGACAGATGGCGCGGATTCGCAGAGCAAGACGCCTTACGCACAATTCTGGCGCGAACTGGAGGAGAAGCGCATCCGTCTATACACCGTTGGCCTTGGGAAGGAACTGACGCGGTTCACGGACAAGATGGCCGGCACGCCGCGGCGGATGTTGAAGCACATCTCGATGGCGTCGAACGGGCGCTACTTGTTCACCGAAAATGCGGAGGACTTGTTGAATCTTTACCAGCGCGTCAGCGACGAATTGCACGGCCGTTCGAGTTACCAGGTCGGCGTTTCGATGGCGCGAGGGCAGGGGAGCCTGGCTGTGAGCGCGGTCACGCGGCGCACGGTGGCGCGCGGCGCGCCGGCGCCGCTGGAGTTCATCTTCGACTCCTCTGGTTCGATGCGCGAGAAAATCGACAGCCGCCGCAAGATCGAAATTATGCGCGACGTGATGACGCGGACGATTGAGTCGCTCTCGGACGAGCAGACGGTGGCATTGCGGGTCTTCGGGCACCGGGTGGATTCGCAAAAGCCCGCGGCGTTGACGGACAGTGAATTGATCTTCAAGCCAGGCCGCATCGACAAGGCGGCGTTGCGCGACACGATTCAGAAGCTGCAACCGCGCGGCACCACACCCATTGCCCACTCGCTCGCGCAACTGCCCGCCGACCTGGCGGGAATTCCCGGCGAGAAGCATGTCGTGTTGGTGACGGACGGACGCGAGGAGGCCGGCGGCGATCCCGTCGCGGTCGTGAAGGATCTGCTCGCCTCCGGCCTGAAGTTCCGACTCAACGTCGTGGGCTTCGCGCTGGCCGAACAGGAGAGCAAAGACCAGATGAAGGTCATTGCCGAACTGACTGGCGGCCGTTTCTACGATGCGACGAGCGCTGCCGGCCTGCGCGACGCGGTCGAGCAATCCGTCGTGGAGGAGGTGTTACGCGTTCCCTTTGAGATACTCGACGGGTCTGGAGCGAAGGTTCATTCCGGCATCACGGGCGACAAGGCCGCGACCCTGCCGGAGGGCGTTTTCAACCTGCGCGTCCAGACTCCGGGCCGCCCGTTGAATTTCCCGTCCGCGCGTGTTGAAAAAGGGCGGACCACGCGCCTGGTGATCAACCGCGAAGGCGAGCAATTCGTCCCGCGCATCGAGATCAGCGACGGGCGTTGAAGGCGATCAGTTCCTCGCGCAGCCGTTCCAGGGGCAAACCGACGACGTTGGAGAACGATCCTCGGGTGGAGGCCACGATCATTTCGCCGTGCTCCTGAATGGCGTAGGCGCCGGCCTTGTCGAGCGGGTTGATGCGGTCGAGGTAGGCGTTGATTTCGTCCGCGCCCAGCGAGCGGAAATACACGATGGTCTGGTCCCAAAAAAGCGATTGCCGGTGGGCGCGCAGATGGAGCAAGCAGACGCCGGTGATCACCTGATGCTCGCGCCCTTCCAACGCGCCGAGCATCCGAACCGCATCCGCGCGATGGGCAGGTTTCCCGAACACCTCGCAATCCAGGCACTGCGCCGATGACCAGCGCATCTGGAAACTTCTTCGCGATGACGCGGGCCTTGCGATACGCGTTCAGCAAGCAAGCCTCGGCTGGCGTGAGGTGCTCCGGTTGCGTTTCCTCGGCGTGACCGGCGATGATCTCGAAGGGGACGCCGAGTTCCCGCAACAACGCGGCGCGGCGCGGCGACGCTGAGGCGAGGATCACGGGCGCGCGGACCGTGCCTTTGGGGACCGGGGTGATTCGGGGCAATCGCATCATAACGTCCTTTCACTGGCTGTCGCGGGCAACAGCGCCCGCTCGAACGCCTGCAATTTGGCAAAGAAATCGGCCTCTGTCAGTACTGGTTGCGCACCGGCGTCGGGAACGTCCGCGTGCAGTTCCACCCACGATTTGCAACCACTGTACTGATCGAGCAGCGGCAGTTCGACCGGTTGCGCCAGGCGGAACACGCGGGCTGCCGTGGCGAAAATTCCCGTCTTCTTTCCGCCTGCGAAGCGTTCCGCGACTACCTCGTCGCGCCAGATGTGCAGGCCGCGCAATCGCTGCAACATGGTGAGATCGTCCACCCAGCGGCAGTCCACGACATCGGCGAGGAACTCGATGCGCACCGCGACGGAGCCGGGCTTGAGCAGCGAATCAAAGCGCGCCTGCGCCGGGGCGATCACCGACTCGCGTTGCTGATGGAATTGCGTCGGGAACAACAGAAACCGCATGTGTCCAAAGGCAAACCCGCCGCGCTCCTCGCTGATGCCGCCCTTGCGGAGAATCACGATCTGTCCGCCGCAGCCCAGCGCGTCCACGACCACCGCCCATTCTTTGAAGGCAATCTGCACGAACAAATCCTACGACGGCGGGCGAGGCGTTGGCAAAGGTGGGAAAGGCACGCGCGCCATTGACTCGGACCGTCCTTTCCCGACAATCCGCCGCCATGAAATCCATCGCCGCGTCGATTGCGACCGCATTGTTCACCGCCGCTGTCTTTGCGGCCACGGATTATCCGCTCACGGAAGATTCCAAGCCGAACGAAGCCGTTCCCAAGGGCGAGCGCCTCAAGGGAACCTTCGACCAGTCCGCCGTGTTTCCCGGCACCACGCGGGAATACACCCTTTACATCCCCAAGCAGCTCGACCGATCGAAGCCCGCGCCGTTCATGGTGCTCCAGGACGGCGGCGGGTACAAGGCCGAGATCGTCTTCGACAACCTGATTCACAAAAAGGAAATCCCCGCGCTCATTGGTGTGTTCGTCACGCCGGGTCGCGTCAAGGCGCCGAACAGCAACTCGCTCGACCGTTACAACCGCAGTTACGAATACGACGGATTGGGCGACGGCTACACGCGGTTCGTGCTCGACGAGCTTTTCCCCTACCTGGAGCGCACGCACGGCGTGACTTTCTCCAAGAAAGGCGACGACGGCTCGATTGGCGGCGCGAGTAGCGGCGCGATCTGCGCCTTCACTGCGGCGTGGGAACGTCCCGATCGTTTCCGCCGCGTCTTCAGCAGCATTGGCACCTATGTCGGCCTGCGCGGCGGCGATGTTTATCCCACGCTCATCCGCAAAACGGAGCCGAAGCCCATCCGCATTTTCATGCAGGACGGAAGCACCGATCTGAACATTTACGGCGGCGACTGGTGGATGGCCAATCAGACCATGCAACGCGCGCTCGAATTCTCAGGCTACGATGTGAAACATGTCTGGGGCGACGGGGGCCACAACGGCACGCACGCGACCGCGGTGTTCCCCGACGCCATGCGCTGGCTCTGGCGCGAATATCCCGCAGGCATCAATGCCAATCCGCGTGGTGATTCCAAACAGCCTGTCGTCAAGATCCTTGCCGGCGACTGGCAGTTGGTGAGCGAAGGCCACAAGTTCACTGAAGGCCCGGCTGTGAACGCGAAGGGCGAGGTCTTCTACACCGACATTCCAAACAACCGCATTCACAAGGTCGCGCTCGACGGCAAGGTGAGCGTCTTTGCCGAAAAAACCGGTGGCGCGAACGGCCTCATGTTTGCCCCGGATGGGAAGCTGTACGCCGCCGCCGGAAACAAGATTCTCGCCTACGACGTGGACGGCAAATCCTCCGTGCTCGCCGAACTCCAAAGCCCCCTCGCCGAAGACAAACCCATCCGTCTCAACGATCTCGCCGTGACCAGTGCCGGCCACATTTATTGCACTGAGCCGGATGTGCGCCGTGTGTGGTTCATCGGCGCCGGACGCCCGCCCAAGGTGGCCGATGTTGGTGGGATGTTGTTTCCGAATGGAGTCCGCCTTTCGCCAGACCAGAGCCTGCTCTACGTGGCTGACATGAAAGGTCAGTTCGTCTGGTCCTACCAGATTCGGCCGGACGGCGCGCTCGCGCATCGGCAGCGTTACTTCCATTTGCACGAACCGGATGCCGCCGAGATCAGCGGCGCGGACGGCATGTGCCTCGACACCAATGGCACGCTCTTCGTGGCAACGTCGCTCGGCGTGCAATTCTGCGACCAGGCCGGTCGCGTCAACGGCATCATCCGCAAGCCGCAGCCGCAATGGCTGGCCAACGTCGTCTTTGGCGGCGCGGACTTTACGGAGCTTTACGCCTGCTCCTCCGACAAGGTCTTCAAACGCAAGACGACCACTCGCGGTGCGAATTCCTTCCAGCCGCCAGTGATGCCGGTCAAGCCTCGGCTCTGATGAGAGCGGGTGGCGACAGCCTGCGTTTGGTGCGTTTGGGACAGTCTCGGTGCAGCCCGGGGTAACTCATCTCGTGGACGACCCACCATGCCCGCCAATCCATTCGCTTTCTTTCGGGGGTGTGATGAAGAAACTCATTTTGAGCCGTGGTTGCACGGTCACTTCCAGATCGATGCTGCGCACGTTCCCATCCAGGACCGGGCGAAAGTAGCGGCCTTCGACCCATGGGCTTCCGGCGATTAACTGCATGTAGGAGCCAATAGGACGGT
>CAYQWK010000232.1:8373-9339 GCA_964420805.1 uncultured Bifidobacteriaceae bacterium
GGTAATGACTGTTCAGTTCCATCGGCAGCAGCCGTCCGTTTTGATCGCGGAACGCCACTCGTGCCAGCATCTCGCTACCATTGTCACGAATGGCGGCGACAAGAGTGGGGCGGGTCAGGTTGTTCGATCTGATAGAAGGACTCCACGCAAGTTGATGCCAATCATTCGTTGAGAGCGGCGGCGCGATTTGAAAGGGATAGCCGTTGCTGAGGGTAATCGCCGACGGCCCACACCAGGCCCCGATCCAGAAATCAAGCCCTTGGATGTTTGTGATGATGTTGATCACCGTCCAAGAGCCTGCCGAATGCACTGGCAGATTGGTGATGATGAATCGCTCATTGGGAGCGACTGGTGCCTCCGGGCGCGGTTGCATCGATGTCTGCCAGCACCAGACTTTCTCACTCGTGGGCGTGCGAGGACTATACAAGTCAATCCAATTGCCTGTGGCATCCGTGGCGAAGTAAGAGCCAATTTCCCAATTTGTTGTCAGATCTCCGCGCCATCGGAACTCGATGTCAGTTCGCCAGTGAATGCTCGTTCTTGTTGTATTTAGCCACCCGTAATAATCCTTCTGCATCAGCTTGTGAACGCTCTTTAGCGTAGCGGTCAGGTTGCCATTAGTGCGCGTGGCCGGCAATTGATCCGGCGTCCAGTTCGGGAACGGCCCGCGAAACGGATTGGGCAGGCGAATCTCGCCGAGAAGCAGGTCATTCGTGCCGTAAATCCGCCAGCGAAAGGTCGGCTCGCGCCGAGGAACTCGTCGCATCGCGATGGAGAAGAATCCTTGTCGGGAGTGACGTGGTTCGTACTTGCTATCGAGAATTTCGCCGTCACCGCTGACTGTTTCTGCTCTTCCCCATACTTGCTCGATCGAGCCGCCTGGTTTGGCGCTGAGTTCAAACCAATACGTCGCGCCGTTCAGGAAGCCGTGGATGTCCCCTTTTGGCCAGGGAATCCAACCTTGGT
>CAYQWK010000233.1:0-9327 GCA_964420805.1 uncultured Bifidobacteriaceae bacterium
AGTAGGTTCGGGTGCCCTGGATGCAGTTCCCACAGGATCGGCAGAAGCGCCTTGTTCGAGAGCAGCCCCTTCCACATGGGTTCAACAAAGCGCGTAGACTCGTGGCCGAGTTGCGGACCGAACTCGCTGTGCCACATCCATTCCCACGGGTAGAGCTTGAAGTAGTGCGTGACCGGCCGCTCATCAAGGTCCACGAAACTCCGTCGCGCCTCGTCCCAGCCGACGTCCTCAATGAACAATCGCCCGCACGCCAGGCCGGCCTGATGGCATGTGTCCTGGATGTAGAGAACCGTTTGCGCATCTTCGAGGCACTCCTTTGTACCGCCGAGGTGGACGAAACTTCCGGCAGGCGGCGCGAACTTCTTCCACGCCGAAATGAGCTTCTCGTGGATACTGTTGAACTGGTCGCGGGCAGGCGCGACATCCTGCAACCAGAACCATTGCGCCACGGCGGCCTCGACCAGCGCGGTCGGTGTATCGGCATTGTATTCGAGCAGCTTCGGCGGATTGGTGCCGTCAAAAGCAAAATCGAACCGGCCGTAGAGCGAAAAGTCGTCGCGCTCCCAGGAGTTCAGGATGAACGGCACGACCGCGGACGGAATGCCAAGCCGCTCGAACCAGTCGCGCTCGATGATCTCGCGCGTGGCGTCGCAGCACAGCTCATGCAGGTCGTTGGCGGCCTTCTCCAGCACGTCGATCTCCGCCGCGGTGAATTCGTAGAACGCGGACTCGTTCCAGTAAGGAACACCGTCGGGCGTGTGGTAAGTCAGCCCGACTTCCTCGACCCGCGACCGCCAGTCGGGGCGCGGTGATGTGCATACGCGTCTCATGCGCCGATCGAAGGGTGCGAGCCGCTGCTGCGCGAGAAACCTCCGCGCGAGGTCGATGTGTTGAACCGGAACGAACTCCGCGGCGCAGACGGGCGACTGGCCGTCACGTCGCTCTGGTGCGGTGCAGGCGTGAATTTACCGCCGTGGAAAAATCCCCGCGCCGGGTCGTGGTGGTTGTAGGGTTGCGGATACCAGCCCCGATACGGCGCATGATAATAGCCCCAGGACGGATGCCAGGTGTTGTTCGTGTACGTCTGCGAGGTGTCCCAGCCACTGTCCGAGTCACACCCGGCCAGCCATGCGCCGGAAATCACCAAGGCAATCGCGCGGGATTTCTTCATCGCGGCGCGACTGTGGCGGCGCGGCCCCGGCGAGCCAATTTGAAAAACGGAAAGTCATTCCATTCGGGCGCGACCGTGCATCGCGAGAAATCCCGCCCCCGCGCGCGCCGCTCCACGCTGCGCCACTCATCGCGGAACGAGAAATCCCACGAATCACCTCCGCATGACCAATTCAGTTTCGGACTCCCGCGAACCAACCCGCGTTGTGACTGCGCGTAACCCGGACAATTGCCGCCAATGCAGATGGCGCAAACGCAGCGATTGCGCTGTGACCGAAACGATTCCCGATCGGCCACGCTCCCGGCTCGGTTACAAAGTCGGGACCTGAAACGCAGAGCGCCATGAAACCACTGAACTTCGTCTCCTTTAGATTCAACCGCCGCTTTTGGCATGGGACGCAACTCGCCATGATCGTGATCTTCGCCCAACTCGCCGCCGCCGCGTTGCTGATGAAGGCCGGCTGGCGTGTCCCATGCGAATGCCCGGCGCATCAACCGCGCCCGCTCAACCCGCTGCTCCGCGCCACGGCGGGTTGGCTGCTCGAACGCGGCGATTCCTTCGTCACCAACGTCACCGGAACCCAGACCCGGCTCGTCGTGGAGTTCGCCGCATTCCCCGGCAACATTCCGTCCGCGATCTTCACTTACTCCACCGACGACGGGACGAATCTGTTGCGCGCGCACGTTCTTTTTTCTCCGGCAGTCGGGAGCGACGACAGCATTGCCACTCTGGAATGGCTGGCCAAAGCGAACGAGGAAACCGGCCACGGCACGTTCGGATTCGACACCACGAGCCAAAAGCTCTGGTTTCGGATGGAACTGCTGCGCCTCGACCACCGTGTCTCCAACGAAGAACTCGACCTGATCATGGAAGAGGCCATCGCGGCGCTCCGTCGAACCCAGGAGTTTCTCATTGCCGAATCGCCGCCAGAAGCGACGCCACTGCTTCTGCCGCCGCCTCCGCCGCCCGTATTTCTTCCGCCGGTCACTTTGATCTCGAAGCCCGGCCCCGCCGCGGACGAACCGCGCCCGCGACCTTCCCGATGAAACCCCGCCGAACCCAACTCGAACTCCGCGTGCTCGCGCGGTTGCACGCGGGGCTTCCCCCCACGCGCTGGCAGCAGTTCTGCCTGCACGGGCTCACAGTGTGGAGGCGTCGCGGCTGGCAGTCGCCATCACGGCTTTGGTTCCACGCCTGCGGAATCTGGCGGGTGTTCTTCGGCCGGCAATGACCGCGACAGCGCGAGCGCATCTCAGTTCCTCGCAGAATACGAGCTTCCGAGCGGTGGGACTCGTTGGGCTGCGACGAGTGGCGCCGCGTCCAGCGGCGCAAGGAACGGTTTCGCGCCCTTCGTTCCGTCCGCCCTGTGCCGATGGGGTTGTCGCAGCGCGACAACCACCACCGGCAAGAAAGGGAGATGCACCCCGGTCTGCGCAGATTCATTGACCAATGCTTGAGCCGCAGCGCTCCGGTCTGTGAGGATGGCCGCAATGCGAGAGATTACAGGATTGGACGGTGCGGTGCTGGTGGACAAACCGGTTGGTTGGACTTCACACGACGTGGTGGCGAAGTTGCGCAACCATTTCCGGCTCCCCAAGGTCGGCCATTGCGGCACGCTCGATCCCAACGCGACCGGCCTCCTGATCATTGTCCTCGGCCGCGGCACCAAGCTCTCCGAGAAACTAATGTCGTCCGACAAAGTTTATGAAGGCGACGCGAAATTCGGCGTGGTGACGGACAGCTACGACGCGGACGGCGAGGTTGTCTCCACCGCGCCGGTGCCGCCGCTGACGCTCGACCAGTTGAACGAGGCGACCACGCCGTTCACGGGCGACATCATGCAGCTTCCCCCGATGGTTTCCGCCGTTAAGAAGGACGGCGTGCCGCTCTACAAACTGGCGCGAAAGGGCGTGGAGGTGGAGCGCAAGGAACGGCTCATTCACATTTACACCTTCCGGTTCACGACCTACAGCGAGCCGGTTGGCACCTTCCGCGTCGCCTGCACCAAAGGCACATACGTCCGCTCGCTCGTGCATGACCTCGGGCAAAAGCTCGGGTGCGGCGCGCATCTGTCCGCGCTCCGGCGCGTGGATTCGGGGAAATTCTCGGTGGCCGACGCCGCGCCGCTGGAGACCATGCTCAAGTGGAGCATCACCGAACTGGAGAAGCGCGTCATCCCGTTCCACCAACTCGCCCGCGCCGAGTAGCCCGCCATGGCGATGCAGATCATCAACGCGGCGCGGGACTTCGCCGCCGCCGGACGGAAGATCACGGTGGCCATCGGCGTGTTCGACGGCGTGCATCTCGGCCATCAACAAGTGATCCGCCACGCCGTGACCGACGCGCGCCAGCACGAGGGCGCGGCCATCGCCGTCACGTTTGACCGTCATCCCGCCGCCGTGGTCGCGCCGCAACGGGAGCCGCCGATGCTTTACTCGACCGCGCAGAAAATGCGCGCCATTGAATCACTGGGCGCAGACGCGACGCTGGTGATACCGTTCGATGAGGCCTTCAGCCGTCGGACGGGCGAGGAGTTCGTTCGCGAACTGGCCAGCGAATTCGCGCCGTTGCACAGCGTCACGGTGGGCAGCCTTTTCACTTTCGGTTTTCAGCGCAGTGGCGACGTGGCATTGCTCAACCGCCTCGGCGCGGAGCTGGGATTCGCGGTCCGCGGCATCTCGAACGTGGCGCTGGACGGCGAGCCGGTCAGCAGCACGCGAATCCGCGAAAAGCTGCGCGAGGGCGACATCAACCGCGTGAGCGAAATGCTCGGGCGCGAATATGCGTTGTGCGGCCAGATCGTGCGCGGGGATCTGATCGGGCGGAAATTCGGGTTCCCGACGGCGAACCTTGACGCCACCGGGCTGGCGCTGCCGCCAAATGGCGTGTATGCCGTCCACGCGCTGGTCCGCGGCGCGCGACACCGGGCGGTGTTGAACATCGGCTGGCGGCCCACGGTGGCGGCGCCCATTCCGCAGCCGCGCGTTGAGGCCCATCTTCTGAATTTCTCGGGCGATCTCTACGGTGCGGAAATGGAACTGACCTTCGTGGCCCGTCTCCGCGACGAGAAGAAGTTCTCCTCCCTCGACCTGCTTCGCGCCCAGATCGAGCGCGACATAGCCCAAGCTTTGAAGTGTTTCTAGGCACTGCCGCGCGGTACCGGAGACGGGAAAGGCAGGAATGGCTTGCGTCGCCGCGCCACCGCGTATTCGATTCCGACGCATTACTGCGGGCCTGCTGACAGGGCGCGCAGACATTCAATTCATGCTCCAGACCATTCGCAATTTCCGCCGGCGCAGCCAGGTTCTGCGCGACATTGACCGTGCCATCTCGGGCCGCTGCACGCCGGTAGTGATTTACCAGATGGGCAAGGTCGCATCGTCAACGATGGAGGCGACGCTGGACACGGTGCCGGGGTTCCAGGTGCTGCGCACGCACGGATTGCGCCGCCACATCGACACGCCGAAAGAACCCACCGAGCGCATCCCGCTGGAAAGCTGGATGATCTACCATCGAATCATCAAGCCAAGCCTGCCGGTGCGGGTCGTCTCGCTGGTGCGTGAACCCATCGCGCGAAACATCTCGGCGTATTTCCAGAACCTCACCCAAATCTGGGGAATGGCGGACGCCCATGAGAAGCTCTCCAGTGCGGAACTCGTCCGCGGCTTCCTCGATAAATACAATCATCAGAAGCCGCTCAACTGGTTTGATGACGAGATCAGGACCGTGCTGGGCATCGACGTTTTCGCGCATCCGTTCGACCGGGAGCGCGGCGCGCAAACGGTCTCCGCGCCGCCGCGCGAACTGCTGGTGCTGGACGCGGAACTGGCGGACACAGCCAAAGCGTCCGAACTGGCACGGTTCCTCGGCGTGGAAAGTGTTGCCTTGGTGCAGAAGAACGTGGGCGAGGCGAAGGACTATTCGGCGGTGTACAAGGAATTCGTCCGCTCGGTGGCGCTGCCGCACGACTATGTGGACACGATGCTGGATTCGCGATACACGCGGCATTTCTTCCCGGAAACACGCATCGAGCAATGGCGCCGGAAATGGAAGCGGCAAAACTAACCGGAAGCACTGCCGCCGGCCATCAAGCCCGGTGGATCAGAGCAATCCGCGCTCGTCGAGATCGTCCTCATCCAGTCCGAGGTAGTGCCCAAGCTCGTGCATGAACGTGGTGCGCACTTCGAGTCGGAACTCGTCCTCATCAGCCTCGACCATCTCGAATATGTTTTCGAGATATAGAATGATCTGTGCCGGCAGGGGAAAATGTTCCTCTACGCCGAAGTCCGGCCCGACAAACAGGCCCAACACGTCAGGATCAAGCCCGTCAGCCACCAGCGCGCGGTTCGGGCGACGCTCGTAACAAACCGGTAGCGCGTCGGCGCGCTCGCGAAGATCGCCCGGCAATTCAACCAATGTGGCCGCGACTTCATCGCGGGCCACGCGCACAAGTTGTTCCCAGTTGAAGGTCATCCGGCAACGCGGCGCGGCGGTTCAGGATTTTCCGTTCCGGCGCGCGGACATGAATTTCGCGAGCAGATCAGGATGATCTTCGAAGAACTGCGCCAGGTCCGAGAACATCTCAAGGGTGGCCGGACTAAGATGATGCTCGATGCCCTCGATGTCGCGTTGCTGCGTCTCGGGACTGAGTTGGAACAGGCTGAAGAACCGGGACAGCGTGGCGTGGCGACCCTGAATGCGCGTGGCGACTTCGCGGCCCTTGGCGGTGAGTACGAGACCACGGTATTTTTCGTACTTGAGGTAACCGGCTTCGCCAAGTTTCTGCACCATGTTGGTCACGGACGCCCGCCGGACATCGAGCGACGAGGCAATGTCCACGACTCGCGCGCACCCCTTTTCCTCGATGAGCTCATGGATGCGTTCGAGGTAATCCTCGGCTGACTGGCTGGGTTGTGTCTTCGGCACGCACCCATTGTTGCCGGGGAGCAGCAGTGAGAACAAGGCGGCAGAGACGATTCTTCGCCGTGGACCGTGCAGGCGAACCGCCAAAGCTCCCCGGCCGGACTGTTCTCTAGCGTGATATTGCCAGGCAATCGCACCTTTGAGGAAGCGATCTGCGAATAGATTGAAGCGGGCCAAGGTGGAGCCTCGTCGAAATCTTCGGAAAGCGCATTCCCATGAAGACTCTGATATTTTCCTGCGTGATGATCCTGGCTGCCACGATCCTCGCAGCCGCAACCGAAGCGACAACGCAGTCTCTTCACATACAGTTGATCCGCGCCACCGACGATGCGGCACCGCCGACGCAAGGAAGCAAAGTCGCCGGGCCGAAACTGGCGGCTGAATTCGGGAAGCTCTTCAAGGCACGGCACTACTGGATTGTTGAATCCAAGGCGGTCGAAGTGAAAACGGGACACGAATCGGTGTTTCGCTTGAACGCGCAACGTGAGGTGAAGATCGACCTGACCAAACCCGGCCAACGCCGCGTGACCGCCATCTCCAACGGCAAGCCATCCACACGCGTCTGCAATTCACTCACCGCTCCAATGAGCCTGATCGGTGGAGAACGCGACGGCACAAGCCTCTGGTTCATTGTCGTCCGCCGGGACAAGCCGTCCACGGAGTGACGGCGGCGCCAGTCTGCGACAGAACGCGAGGACAGGCCCTCCTTCCGGGGAGCATCTCTGCTTTGTTCAGTGATGCGCCAGAACACCACGCCCAGAGCAGAGGGGATGCGCACGCCCTTTGTTCCATCCAGCACGTCCGTTATGCCCCGAACACGGCGGGAACAGAATGTGATCGCTGGCACACGAAAGGGAAATTCCAGTTCATCATTTAGAGCGTGCGTGGCGCGCACGACTGTCGGGCAAGGAGGTGCGCGGGCCGGACCGCACCTTCTTCCGATTCTCTCGAAACTCATTCCGTGCGGGCAGAGAATGACGGTGTCGGCGATTCAACGCCGTGCTGTCTTCTTCAACCCCGCGCGAACGGATGCACACATGGCATTTCCCGGTTCACAAACCGGTCACGCCCGCTACGATGCCGTCGAACCCAAATTCCTTTATGCGCGCGATCATTGCCCTGCTCTCTTTCGTGGCATCTGCCGCCGTGGCGGCGTTGCCCGTGGTCACCAATGTTGATCACCAACCGCTTCACGCGCAGGTCACGCGCGTGGCGCAGGCGCTCGAAGTCCTCGGCGCGCCGCTTGCGGCGGAAGAGTTACGCGCGATTGAGAACGGGAAGTCCGCGGAAGCACTGCAAGCCGTGCTCGATCCCCACTGCCTCTTCGGCGTGAACATCAATCCCGAGATGCGTGTGAAGGTGCAGCAAGGCGACGCGCGCCCGGAACTCGATGAACAAGGCTGGCGCGTCTTCCTCGTCAAGGTGGCGAACGAGTCCGGCACCACCGCGCCCTTGCGCGTGAGCAGCCCGAACGCCCGCGCCCACGCCGGCTCCGACGCGGCGAGGATTCCCAATCAGTGGATGGACATCGCGATGTTCGACAGCCAGCCGCTCAAATCCACGCTGGGTGGCCTGCCGGTCGAATATCGCATCGTGCAAATCCACAGCCGCGACGCCGGGAGGCGGGAGGCGAAGGTTTCCTTCAATGTCGGCCAGGGCACGCAGGACCTCGGGTTCCGAAGCGAAGCAGACGTCCTGTTCACCGCCCGTCCGGCGCGCGAGGTGAAGCTGCGCGTGCGTGATGAGAACAAGGAACCGACCGTGGCTGCGTTCGTCATCCGCGACCGGATGGGCCGCGTGTATCCGGCGCAATCAAAGCGCATGGCGCCGGATTTTCATTTCCACCCGCAAATATATCGCGGCGACGGGGAGTCGCTGAAACTGCCGGACGGCGAATACACCATCGAAGTCTCGCGCGGCCCAGAGTCCGTCCCGATGACGGAGAAGCACCGCATCAACGAGGAAACGCGCGAACTTTCGTTCCAACTGCGCCGCTGGATCGACCCCGTCAAACTCGGCTGGTGGAGCGGCGACCATCACATCCACGCCGCGGGCTGCGCGCACTACGTGAAACCGACCGAGGGCGTGTTGGCCAAGGATATGATCCGGCATTGTCGGGGCGAGGACTTGAAGATCGGCGCGAACCTGACCTGGGGGCCGTGCTTCGATTTCCAGAAGCAGTTCTTCTGCGGCGTGACCGACAAGGTGTCCATTTATCCCTACCTGCTGCGCTACGACATTGAGGTGTCGGGCTTCGGCTCGCACGAGTCGGGCCACCTGTGCTTGTTGCGTTTACGCGAACAGATCTATCCCGGCGGCAACTCGAAGGATCACTGGCCGCGTCTCGGCCTGAACACCCTCCGCTGGGCCAAGGCCCAGGGCGCGGTGACCGGCCCGGCCCATTCCGGCTGGGGTCTGGAGGTCAAAACCACCGAACTGCCGCACTACGAAATCCCGCCCTTCTCCGGCATTGGCGCGAACGAATACATCGTCGATGTCACCCACGAGGTGCCCGGCCCCGGCGGCAAGCTCATGCCCGCCGTGGATTTCATCTCCACCGTCGATACGCCCTACGTGTGGGAACTAAACATCTGGTATCACACGCTCAACGCCGGCTTCCGCACGCGCATCAGCGGCGAGACGGATTTCCCCTGCATCTACGGCGAGCGTGTCGGCCTCGGTCGCAGCTACGTGAAACTCGACGGCAAACTCGATTACGACGGCTGGTGCGAAGGCATCCGCGCGGGCCGCAATTACGTGAGCGACGGCCGCAGCCACCTAATGGACGTGAAAGTCAACGACGTGGCGATGGGCGAAGCCGGCAGCGAACTGCGCCTCGCCAAGCCCGGCACGGTGCGCTTGACCGCGCGCGTGGCGGCACGGTTGAACGAAACACCGAACCCTTCACTCCGCGACCGGCCCTACACCGAGAAGCCGTTCTGGGACATCGAGCGCGCGCGACTCGGCGACACGCGCGAAGTGCCGCTGGAGGTCGTGGTCAACGGCGTGCCCGTGGCGCGCAAAAACTTCCTCGCCGACGGCGAGATGCGCGACGTGGCATTCGATGTCCCGGTGACTCGCAGCAGTTGGGTTGCGTTGCGCATCCTGCCCTCCTCACACAGCAACCCGGTCTGGGTGCTGGTGGACGGCAAACCCGTGCGCGAACGCCGCAGCATCGAATGGTGCGCCAAGGGAGTGGACCAATGCTGGTCGCAGAAGAAGCGGTTCATGCC
>CAYQWK010000234.1:0-8073 GCA_964420805.1 uncultured Bifidobacteriaceae bacterium
GCCCGCGCCCTGGTCCTTCGCAGGCAGGGGCAGGCCACAGTCAGGGCAATGACGTTCCGGTTGCATCGGTCAGCGCGCGTTGCTTCATCTCATCAAATAAGAATTCGTCAGGCAGGGTGACATGCTATTTCCAGCCAGAGAGGGTTACCGGCGGCACGCGATGTCGATGAGGTGCCGCAGTTCGTCGTCCACGTCGTCAGGATGCGAGACGGTCTGCTCGACTTCGGAGCGGATGAGTTCGGCGAGGCGCTTCTTCATGCGATGCACCTCCTGCTTCACGGCGTTTTCGCTCAGGCCGAGTTGTTCGCCGAGGGCGGCCTGCGAAGCGGCGGGTTGTTCGCCGGGGAGGAATTGGGAGAGCAACTCGTAGCGGCGGGATTTGCAGCCCTCGTCATATTCCAGCTTGAGGCGCTGGCGGGCGCGGGCCAGCAGGTCGAGCGCCCAGCGGCGGTCGTAAATGAGATCGGCGTTCATCGTGTCGGCCGGCTCGTGGGCGTAGCGTTCCTCGGCAGTCATGGCGTCCAGGGAGAGCGGGCGTTCACCTCCACCACGTTTCTGGGCGCGGACGCGGTCAAATTCGTTGGCGAGAAAACACTTGAAGGCGGTGATGAGGAACCACCGAAAACGACCGCGCTGGCGGTCCGCGCCGGCGAGGTAATTCTTCTCGATGAGCTTGGCGAAAAATTCCTGCGTCAAGTCCTGCGCGGTGTGGGGATCAAAACCCTGGCGTCGCACGTAGGCGTAGAGCGGATACCAATAGCCGCGGCAAACCTCGGCCAGCGCGGCATTGGCCTCCGGAGTATTCTCGACCGCCGCGCGAAGTACGATGGTCCACCGCGTGGTGGCGAAGACGGGGTGTTGGACATCGTTCATCGTGCGTGCGGGGAGAGTAGTCACTTGATCGCAGCGCGACCAGTTTGGATTCAGCCCCGGAGTCCGCCGAAAAAAGATTCCGCCATTTCGTAACCCTCCCACCCGAATCCTTATTCGCACCGTTGGACGGTCATGTGACCGCGCCGGAACAACAACAACTCATTACCATGAAACTGAAATACATCCTGGCGGTGCTGGCCATTGCCGTCTCCGTGACTCGCGCCTCCGCGCAAGTGCCGGGCATAATCCAATACCAGGGCCGCGTCACCGTCGGCGGCACGAACTTCACCGGCACCGGGCTGTTCAAGTTCGCCATCATCGAGACCACCGTCCTCGGTACCGCCGTGTGGAGCAGTTCCGCCCTTTCCGGCATGGGCGAACCAAAGCATGAAGTGCCGCTGCCCGTGGGCGACGGGCTGTTCATCGTCGGTCTCGGCGACACGGCTTTGACCAACATGGCCCCCCTTCCCGCTGCCATCTTCAACTACGGTGACCTGCATCTGCGCGTCTGGTTCAGCGATGGCGTTTCGCCGTTCGTAGCGCTCACCCCGGACCAGCGCATCGCGTCCGTGGGCTTCGCCATGATGGCCGCGAACGTTAGCGACGGCGCAATCACCTCGGCAAAGCTGGCTGACGGAGCCGTCACCGCGTCCAAGCTCGGCTCCAACTCGGTCAGTTCGGCGGAACTGTCCGACACCGTGAGCCTGCGGCGCATCGACATGCTGTACGGAAACAACTCCACGGGCGCGGTGCTGACCACGCAATCGTCCGAGGCGCGCCTGCACTTTTACAGTCTCGCCGGGAACGAGGTCATGCGGCTCGGGCACTCGTTCAGCGCGGGTGAAATGAAGCTCTACCTCAGCAACGGAGTGGCAGGCATCGAGATGGACGCCGCGGAGACTCCCACGACCGGCGGGCGGCTTGTGCTGCGAGACGCCGGCGGAAACGCCACGGCCACGCTCGACGCCGAGGCCGCCTCGACGGGCGGTGGCCGGCTGGACCTGCGACGCGATGACAACGTGAGCACCGTGGAAGTGCTCGCCGACGCGCCGGACGCCACGCTTGCAGGCGGCGGCATCCTGCGCATCGGCCCGGTGCTGGGCGAAAACCTGGCGCTGGATGGCAACGAGATTCTCGCGCGCAACACCGGTGCGGCGGCGCCGTTGTATCTGAACTACCAGAATGGCGCGGTGGTGTACACCCGCGCCCTGACCGTCGGCACCACGGTACCCGCCGCAGGCTACGCCCTGAGCGTGAACGGAAAGGTCATTTGCGAGGAACTGGTGGTGCAGGATTCGGCGAACTGGCCGGACTACGTCTTCGCGAAGGATTACAAACTCCGGTCGTTGGAAGAGGTCGAGGCGAGCATTCAGGAGAACAAGCATCTGCCGGGCATTCCCAGCGCAAGGAAGATCGGCGAGGATGGTGTTCCGCTCGGCCAAATCCAAAAGCAGATGATGGAGAAGATCGAGGAACTCACGCTTTACGTCATCGAGCAGAACAAAAGGCTCAAGGCGCAGGAGGGCGAGTTGCAGGCGCTGCGCACGCGAGTGGAAACCAGGAAGTGATTCGAGCCGGAATCTTCACGCCATGAAACACCTGCTTCTCAACATTGCGGCGCTGCTTGCGCTTGGCTCGTCCGTATCCGCACAGGACTCCGTCGGCAATTACCGCCTGCCTTACAGCGACGGCGTGGACGCGCTCGTCGCCAACGATCCCATCTCGCATCCGCTGCCCAACCGCGTCGATTTCCAGGGCACGAACGGCGCGACCGCGATCTACAATATACGTGCCGCGGCCGCGGGCACGGTGCGCTATTTCAATGACAGCAACTTCCAACCCTCGGGCAACGCGAACCACGTCTGGATTGAGCACCCGAACGGCGAGTGGACAGGCTATCTCTACCTCCGCCAGGGCAGCGTCTCCGCCGCGGGCATCTCGAACGACACGCCTGTGTCTGCCGGGCAGATCATCGGCACTGAAGGCGCCATCGGCAGTCCCAACGGCCAGATGCTGCGCTTCTCTGTCATCGTGCCGAACAATCCCGCCGCCCCGCCGGCGCCCTTCACCGGGTTGATGGCTGGCACGGTCCGTCGCCCGGTGTTCTGCAACCGCGAGGGCAACACCGTGGTGCAAGGCCGCGTGGCCACGGCTGCCACATGCGAAGCCTTCGAGTTTTCCTACGGCACGTATCGCCTGCCGTATTCCAACACGGTGTCGTTCCGTGTCAGCCAGGACCACCTCACCCACAACCCCAACAAGACGCGCTTTGATCTTGTTGGCCTGCCGGGTACGGTCACCACGAACTACCCCATCGTAGCCGCCGCCGCCGGCACCGTCATGATTGTCGTGGACTCCAACAACGTGACTTGCACCACCAACGGCTGCTCGGCCTTCAACAACTTCATCTGGATCCGCCACGCCAACGGCGAGTGGACCAAGTACACCCACTTCGTCCAGAACAGCGTCTCGGTGAAAGCCGGCCTGAGCGCAGGCATGAACATCGCCGCCGGCCGCTACCTCGGCGATGAAGGCGCAGTCGGCGCCGCCACGGGCGACCACCTGCATTTCGAGGTGGGTGTCCCGGACAACACCAACACGCTCGACCAGGCCATCGACATTCCCAATGGCGGGTTCGTCTTCGGAAGGAACCGCATCCCGCTCTTCTGCGGGGTGCCGGGAAACATCCTCTACCGGACCAACATCTTCACCGCCGCCAACTGCGGCGGCGGCGCCTGCGCGAATGACCTGGTCGTGCCTGCGGTCACCATCCGCACCACCGACGCCTACGTGGCTGACCTCACGGTGGACACCGGCAACAACAGCATCGCCGTGGACACCTATGCGTCGCTCGCGCTGTTGGCGGGGAACAAGGTCACGCTGCGGGCCGGCTTCCGCGCCCTGAATGGCTCCTACGTGCGCGCCGCGCTCCAGCCGTGCGTGAACCTGCCGTGATGCATCAATTCGCCGTCTCAACTGTGAGGAAGAAGACCATGAAGAACCTGACTGCCGTCCTGCTCGCCGTGCTGACGCTAGCCGCCGGCTCAACCAGAACTCCCGCCACGGAAGTACCTTGGAGCGCCTTCACCGGCGGCGGTGGCGTGGCGCAACACGGTGCCGTGGCCCTCGGCGGAGCAATCGGAGCCATTGCACCCGCGACGGCTTCCGCCGTCGGCGCCGATTTCGTGCTCTGGGGTGGATTCTGGTCCGCTCTGTCCGACCTGCCGCAAGCGGCCGAACCCGTGCTCAAAGTCCGTCATCTCGGCGGCAACCAGGTGCGTCTTTCGTGGCCGGTGGCCTTCAGCGGTTTCACATTGGAATACACCACGCAGCTTGGCTCCGGCGTCTGGCTCGCCGAAAACACCGCTGTCGTGGACACGCCCACGGAACATACCGTTACGGTGGCGGCGTCTGCGTTGATTCAAGCCTACCGGCTGCGGAGCCAATAGCGGCCGGATGGTCCGGCTTGAATCTACGTTGGAAAGCGACCTCCGCGCGTTCCGGATTATCGCACCGCCCCATATCATCGGGCATGCGTGGCAGCTATTCAGTGTTGCGCTCTCGACACCGCCGCCCTTGCCATTCGCCTTCGCTTCCCTATCGTCGCGCGACATTCACCGGATGCTTATGAAAAACGTGTTCCGCCGTCTCGCCGTCCTTCTGGTCCTGGCCGTGGTTGTCCCGCTGCGCGCCGCGGACACCGATCCGCTGCCGATCGATCCCGCCGTGATTCACAAGAAGCTGCCGAACGGGCTGGCTTATTACATCCGGGCGAACAAGAAGCCGGAGAACCGCGCCCAGTTCCACCTGATCATCAATGCCGGCGCGATCCTCGAGACGGACCGCCAGCGCGGCCTGGCGCATTTCATCGAGCACATGGCGTTCAACGGGACGAAGAACTTCCAGAAGATGGAGATCGTGAACTTCCTCGAACGCACCGGGATGAAGTTCGGCGCGGACCTGAACGCCTACACGTCCTTCGACGAGACGGCGTACCGGCTGGAGGTGCCGATGGACAAACCCGACGTGGTGAAGAAGGCCGTCCAGATTCTCGAGGACTGGGCGCACAACGTGACATTCGACGCGGACGAGATCGAGAAGGAGCGCGGGGTGATCGTGGAGGAATGGCGCACCGGCCGCGGCGCGATGGGACGGATGCGCGACAAGCAGATCCCCGTGCTCTTCCGCGGCTCCCAATACGCGGAGCGTCTGCCCATCGGCATGACCAACACCATCCGCTCGGTCACGCGCGAGGACTTCCTGGACTTCTACACGAAATGGTACCGACCGGACCTGATGGCGGTGGTGGCGGTGGGTGACTTCGACGTGAAGGAGATCGAGACGATGATCGTGGAGCATTTCTCCCGGCTGAAGAATCCGCCCAACGCGCCGCCACGCAAGATGGCGGAAGTGCCAGACCATGCGGATACGTTGTTCTCCATCGAAACGGACCCGGAGCTTTCGTCCACGAGCGTGCAGATCGTGTGCAAACATCCACCCGCCCCGGACGGCTCGGCGGCGGATTACCGGCGGGTGATCGTGGAACAGCTCTTCTCATCCATGCTGAACCAGCGTCTCGCCGAGCGCGTGCAGGAGGCCAACCCGCCGTATCTCGGTGCGGGCGTGGGCAAGTCGCGCATGGTGCGAGCCAAGGACATGGCGTCGCAGGTCGCGGGCGTGAAGGAGGGCAAATACGCGGAGGGGCTGAAGGCATTGTTGCAGGAGTCGCGGCGCGCGCGGCGGGACGGCTTTACCGCCGCGGAATTCGAGCGGGCCAAAACGATGGCATTGCGCGGGATCGAACGCGCTTATGACGAGCGCGACAAGACGGAGTCCGCCAGCTACGCACGCGAATACAGCAGCAATTTCCTCGAGAACGAGCCGATCCCCGGCATCGAGGAGGAACTCAAGCTGACCCGCCGGTTCCTTGCTGAAATCACGCTGGCCGAGGTGAACCGCGCGGGCGACCGCTGGATCACCGAGTCGAATCGCGTGATCATCTTCAGCGCGCCGCAAAAGCCCGGCGTGAAAGTCCCGGCGCAGGAGGAAATCCTGGCCGTGATCAAGGAGGCGGAGAGCGCGCAGATCGCAGCCTACTCGTACGGCATGTCGGACGCTCCGTTGCTGGCGAAGAAACCGGCGGCAGGCAAGGTCGTCTCCGAGAAACAGCACAAGGCGGTCGAGACCACGGAATGGATTCTCTCGAACGGCATCCGCGTGCTGCTCAAGCCGACCACATTCAAGAACGACAGCGTGTTGATGAGCGCCTCCAGCCCCGGCGGCCACAGCCTGGTGCCGGACAAGGATTACCTTTCCGCCGCCATGTCCGCGACCATCCTTGGGCAGAGTGGGCTTGGAGATTACGACGCAATCCAGTTGCACAAGAAACTCGCCGGCAAGGTCGCGTCCGTGGGCGCGGGAATCTCCGAGCGGCACGAGTCATTGAGCGGCGCGGCGTCGCCGAAGGATTTGGAGACGTGGTTTCAGCTCATACACCTTCAGTTCACCGCGCCGCGCGCGGACGAGAAGACTTACCAGTCGCTGGTCACGCGGATGAAGGAAAGCATCGTGAACCGCGAGCGCAACCCGGCGGTGGTCTTCGGCGAAGCGATTGAGAAGGCTCTTTACGGCGGACACCCCCGGCATCGCCCAATGACGCTGGAACTGCTGAACGAACTCGACCGCGAGGCGGCGCTGCGAATTTACCGCGAACGCTTCGCCAACGCGGGAGACTTCACCTTCGTCTTCGTGGGCACGTTCACACCGGAGACGTTGCGCCCGCTAGTCGAGACTTACCTGGCCAGCTTGCCCACCATCAAACGCAAGGACGTGGCCCGCGATGTGAAGGACGATCCGAAGCGCGGCCGGGTGAACGTGGAGGTAAAGAAAGGCCTCGAAGCCAAAAGTAACGTCCGCCTCACCGCCCACGGCGACGCGAAATGGAGCATCGATGAACGCCTGGCCATGCGCGCTGCCGTCGATGTGCTGCGCATCCGCCTGCGCGAAGTCATGCGCGAGGACAAGGGCGGCGTCTATGGCGTGGGCGTGTCCGGCGACCTGAGCCGTCATCCGAAGGGAACTTTTTCCACCACCATCCAGTTCACCTGCTCGCCGGACAACGTGGACAACCTGGTACAGTCCGCCCTGCTGGAAATGCAAAACCTTCAGGAGAAGGGGCCGGACGCGGATCATTTGGAAAAAGTCCGCGAGACCATGCTGCGCGACCACGAGCGGAACCTGAAGGAGAACTCGTTCTGGCTGGGCAACCTCGCCTATTACCGCGAGAACGATCTGGCCTTCGATGGCATCCTCAAATTCCCCGACCGGGTGAAGGCAATCACCGCCGACAAGGTACGCACTGCCGCCAAGAAATATTTCTCGACGAAGAACCTGCTCGACGCGCGGTTAATGCCGGAGGAAACGAAGAGCGCGAAGAAGCCGGAGTAGGCGAATCCGCCTTCGCAGGACGGAATCACTCACACCCGCAGGAAGATTCCTCGTCGGTAAAGAAACGCCGCCAGGCCGATGGCGAGCAGGATGCCGGTGAGCGCGATCAGCATGTCGCCGCAGCCGATGGTGACGTGAGTTTCCAGGAAGTTTCGCACGTCACCGCCGGCGAAACGCTTCGCCACCTCGCGAAACCGCAGCAGGTTGTTGGCGAGGTAGAGTGTGATGGCATTCGCGCCGATCCAGATGAACGGCGTGGCCCAACCCCGCCAACCGCGAACCTCGGTCACATGGTGGAAAACGCCGAGCAGCATCGCGCTTAACCCGCCGGCCACCAGCACGTAGGACGAGGTCCAGATTTTCTTAATGACCGGGAATTGCAGCCCCCAAAGCGCGCCGGACAGCACACCGATCAAGCCGAGGACGAAGAGCCACCGGGCCTTCTCGCGGTCCGTGAACGCCGGGTTCGCCAGCCACAGGCCCGCGAACACACCGAGCAGGCAGGTGGCGATGGCGGGTAGCGTACTCAACAAGCCCTCGGGATCCCACGTGCCGTCCCATTTGCGGCCTGGCAAATATTGCGTATCAAGCCAGTTCGCAAGGTTCGCGCCCTTGGCGAACGAGCCCGCGCCGATTCCCGGCACCGGCACGAACGTCATCAACGCCCAATAACCAGCGAGCAACCCCGCGCACGCCAGAAGCAGGCCGCGCAATCGCAAATGCAGGAACAAAAGCGATGCGAACAGGTAGCAG
>CAYQWK010000234.1:8083-9325 GCA_964420805.1 uncultured Bifidobacteriaceae bacterium
AGCGCGATGCGGTTCAAAACCCCGAGCAGGCGGATTTCCGGCCATTCCTTTGCAAAGCCTCCAGAATAGAGCAGCGCCAGCGCAAACAGCACCACGAAACGCCGCCACACCCGCCGGTGCGCCCCGGCCAAGCCGTCGCGCTCCACCGCCTTGCGCAGCGAGAAGACAATCGACACGCCAACGAGGAAGACGAAGAGCGGAAAGATCAGGTCGTAGAACCGGAAGCCTTCCCAGTCCGCGTGCTCAAGCTGGCCGGCACAGAATCCCGCGACCGACGCCACCGCCGCGTTGCCGCCCTGCGCCATTCGGCTCAACGCGCCCACCAGCGCATCCGCGCCGAGAATCCAGAACATGTCGAACCCGCGCAGCGCATCCACGGAGACGATGCGCCGGGTAGCGCCGGGCACGGACGAAACAGGATCGCCGATTTGGTGGGAACTCATGCGCCAGTTTGGACAGGTGGAACGCGCCGGTGCAACCCGCGCGTATTTGCCAGCAGGGAATCTCGTTCTGGCGTGGCGGAGGCGGCCCGCCCTTCACCGCGCCCTGCCCGTCACTCCTCGTCGAACTTCCGCTTGAGCAGCGCGTCGAGCTCGGTGACCGCGCCCTGGGCGTCGTTGCCGTCGGCGTGAATGGTGATGCGGCTGCCCGGGCCGGCGGCGAGCATCATCAGGCCCATGATGCTCTTGCCGTTAATGGTCTCGCCATCCTTCTCGACCAGGATCTGGCACTCGAAGCGGTTGGCGGTCTTGACGAACATGGCGGCGGGCCGGGCATGAATGCCCAGCTTGTTCAGGACCACCATGTCTTTTCGGATTTTCAAGTCGTCTGGCTTCTTGGCCGCGCTCATTCCCGCCAGCCTAGCGCGGCGCGGCGGTAGGGTGCCAAGCGTTTTTCAATCCTGCTCCTGGCCCGGTCCGCCGCCCGCCATGCGGGCAATGAGCATATCGTTCAGCTCCTTGGCCGGGTTGTAGCCGGACTGCTTGAGCTTGGTCTGGAACGCCGCCACTTCGACCAACCGCGCGAGATCGCGGCCGGGTCGCACCGGAATGATGATGTGCGGGACGTTGATGCCGAGAATCTGCACATAGGCCTCCTCCATCCCCAGCCGGTCCACATCCGGCACCTGGTCCCATTCCTTGAGTGTGATCACGAGATCCACCCGCTTGTCCCTGCGGATGCTGCGCACACCGAACATGGCCTGCACGTTGATGATCCCAATTCCGCGGACCTCCATGTGGT
>CAYQWK010000235.1:0-9305 GCA_964420805.1 uncultured Bifidobacteriaceae bacterium
GGGCCGAACCCAATCATCCAGCCTCTTTTTCCATCAGCCTGTGGGATGGCTGTGATATTACACATGGTAACATTTGGACACATATTCATCATTTCGCTTGGGTTTATTTTGTTGGTGTTTTCTAGAAAACTAGCAATCACTGCAAATGCGAAATGGTCGCGCGTATTGAAAAGGGAAGCTTGTTTAACTGCTATTTATTGCATTGGATTTGCACTGGTTGGGCTCCTGTTCATTGTGTTGGCGATTGTCAGCATAGTCCGCGATTCATAAAGTAATGCATGGCAGCATTCTCTGTTTCATACGCCTTGAACCGTTTGACGAACATGCTCGACGCGGCCGGAACGAATGTGTGCGCCTACACGAGCCTCGGGCAGGTGCTCAGTGAAGGCGGCCCTTGGGGCAGTGACACCGTGAGTTTTACTGTTACGCACTTTTTTCGCATCGTAGGAACGCCCGAACTGGCGTCGCAGGGTTTTCAGGGTTTCGCCCGCGCTCCCATCGTGTTTTGTGGCCGAATAGTCGCGCTGCGGTTCATGGGGGGCAGCTTGTTCTTTTCAGACCTGCCCACGGCCCATGAACCCCGGCGTAGCCGCACCTGTGAAGGTGCGGCCATCTATGGCTCGGGTTCTGATGGCCGCACAGTTGGAGCGCCGGTCTCCGACCCGGCGCGGTTCCAGATCACGGTCCCCAACGCGCCGGGTCGGAGACCAGCGCTCCGGTTCCTGGAAAGCCGCGTGACAAATGGCTTGTTGCCGCCATTGGGTCAGCGTAAGCACGCGGCATGAAATTTCCTTCTGCTGCAACGACTTCCGGCCAGTTCTCGCGCCGCGGATTTTTGCGCACCTCGATGTTCGCGGCGGGCGCGGCCTCGCTCGCCGCCCCTTCCTTCCTGCGCGGCCAGAACCTGAACAACAAGCTGAACATCGCCGTGATCGGATGCGGCGGGCGCGGCGGCTTCTCGGTCAGCGGCGCGTCGCGCGAGAACATCGTCGCCCTGTGCGACATCAACGAGGAGCGTCTCGACAAGGTTTGCGCGGCGCATCCGAAGGCGCGGCGGTACGTGGATTTCCGCAAGCTGCTTGGCGAGGCGAAGGGAATCGACGCGGTGTGTGTCGCCACGGCCGAGCACACGCACGCGTTCGCGACGCTCTGGGCGTTGCAGCAGCGGAAGCACGTCTATTGCGAGAAGCCGCTCACGCACTCAGTCGGTGAATGCCGCGTGATCGCCCGTGCGGCTGCGGAGGCGAAGGTCGCCACGCAAATGGGCACGCAGATGCATGCCAGCCCGAACTACCATCGTGTGGTCGAACTGGTGCAGACCGGCGCGATCGGGCCGGTGCGCGAGGCGCATGTGTGGGTTTCCCGCGCCTGGGGCTGGCAGACGCCGGAGGAGGCGGCGGCGAACAAGGACTCGGTGTCCGTGCAGGAGAGGCCCGCGGGTTCCACGCCGGTTCCCAAGGGGGTGCATTGGGATTTGTTTCTCGGACCGGCGCCGGAGCGGCCATTTCACTCGGTCTATTGGCCGGGTCCGAAATGGTATCGATGGTGGGATTTCGGCAGCGGAACCATGTCGGACATGGGCAGCCACTTGAACGACCTTCCGTTCTGGGCGCTCAAGCTCGACGCGCCTCTGACCATCGAGGCCGAGGGGCCGCCGCCGCATCCGGAAATTGCGCCCGCGTCCATGCTGGCTCGTTACACTTACGGCGCGCGTGGCGACATGCCGCCCGTGACTGTGACCTGGCATCAAGGCGCGAAGAAGCCGGCCTTGTTCAATGAGAAGAAGATCCCCCAATGGGGCATGGCGATCTTGTTCGTGGGCGACAACGGGATGATCCTTTCCGATTACGGCAAGCATGTGCTGTTGCCCGAGGAGAAGTTCCGTGAATTCAAACCGCCCGCGCCGTTCATTCCGAAAACGCCGGGCCATTTCGAGGAATGGATTGAAGCCTGCAAGACCGGGAGGCCCACCGGATCGAACTTTGATTACGCCGCCAGACTGACCATCGCCAATCACCTCGGCAACGTGGCTTACCGGCTCGGCAAGAAGCTTCAATGGGATGCGAAGGGCTTCAAGGTGACGAATGTTCCCGAGGCGGATCGTTTGATCCACAAGACCTACCGCGCAGGATGGAAGCTGGCTTGAAGCGATTGTTCGCATTTCAACGCTGGCGACTATTCTCAGATCCATGCTTGGCTGCTTCGCGCCACGCCCTGTTTTGTCTCGTGTTCTGGCTTATCGCATCGTGCGCGCACGGAGCAGGTGTGGCTATCCGTTCGGAGGAGAACGACGTCCTGGTGGATGGCACCGTGGTGCTGCGGGGAGTCCTCCCGGCCGGTGCCGGACGTGCCCGCGTGGCGTTCGAATACCGGGCAGCCGGGCAGCCGTGGCGGCGCACGCCCTGGCAGCGCGTGTCGGTCGGAAACAGCAACGAGGTGGTTCGCGCGATCCTTGAGGAGCTTGCGCCGGATGTTCAGCACGAGTTTCGCGTGGTGGTCTATGCGCGGGGTCGGAAGTTGGCTGGGGCGGTGCTGAGGATGCGCCGCGCGCCTGCGGAACTGGATGCTTTTCTGATCGGCGGACAGTCGAACGCCGTGGGTGCCGGAGCCGTGCCTGGCGGTGAAACGAACAGCGGGCGCGTGTGGATGCTGGGCGCGGATGATGTCTTCAAGGCTGCTTCGGAACCCACGCACAGCGGAGCGGGAAACAAGTACCCTGTGCAGATGGGGCCAGGCGGGCATTCGGCCTGGCTGCGCATGGCCAACGAGTTGGAGCGAGCCGTCATGCTGGTCCCGTGCGCGGTGGGTTCCACGGTGTTGCAAGGGCCGGTGCAGAATCCGGAAATATGGCAGTGGATTCTGCTCACCACGAACCGGGCTGATCCGTTGACTCTCTACGGCCGTCTGCGCGTCCGCGCCGCGATGTGCGGGAAGCCCCGGGCGATTCTCTGGTTCGGTCACGAGTCCAACACGCATACTGTTTTCATCGGCGGCGTGAACATCCTCGCCACGTTTCGTCGCGACTGGCGCACCCTCATGCTCCAGTTGCAACAGGATTTCCCCGGCGTGCCGATCATCTACGCCCAACTGGCGCGGCGCGTGGCCAGCCCGTACGCCGGTGAACAAGAGGCCACGGAAATGAACACCGCCGCCGAGCATCATCGCGCGCTTGAACACGGGCAGCAGGAGGGCATCGCCGGCTGCCACATGGTGGTGACCTTCGACGCGGCGATGGGGGACAGTGTCCATTTGAACGCTGAAGGCCAGCGGATGGTGGGCAGCCGTTTCGCGCTGGCGGTGCGGCGGTTTGCCTACGGTGAAGATGTTGATGCTTCCGGGCCGCGCCTGCGTGCCGGCGCGGCAATTCTCTCAAACGCTGCTCCGGATGTGATCCGCGTGCGGTTTGACCGCGAGATCAATGAGGCGGTGAACGACTACGATCGGCAGTTTCGCGTCTATGCAGGCACGAACGAAATGGCGGAAGTTCATGCCCGCCGTGGTGCCAACGGTTTCGAGGTCGAGCTGTTCCAACCTTGGGGCAAGCCGTTTCCGACGGACCCGCCGCCGTTTGTGACCTACGGCGAACGCGCGTCAGCCGGAGTGGCGGCGCTCACCAACGTGGTCTGCGGGTTGAAGACCGGCCTGCCCGCCCCGCAGTTTCGCCAGCCGGTCACGGTGCGATGAAGCGGAGGATCACCAGTCCTTCAAGATGCGGTTCGGATTCTTGTTCGTGCGCACGTTCTGCGGGACGAAGATCATGGCTTTCTCGCTGGCTTTTTGCGCTTCGAGCAGTTGCATGGCCTGTTGCGGCGTCATTTGCATGACCCTGCTGTATTGCGCGGCCTGGGCTTTCTCATCCGGCTCCTGGCCGCGCTGGTCCTGGGCCTGTTGCTGGGATGACTGGTCTTGCTTCTCCTGCTGCGTTTGATCCTGCTTCTGTTGCTGCTGTGAGGACTCGTCCTTCTTTTGCTGGTCGGATTGCTGTTGCTCGTCCTTCTTCTGGTCCTGACTGTCCTTCTTGTCCTGCTTTTGTTGATCTTGTTTTTGCTGGTCCTGCTTTTGTTGATCCTGCTTCTGCTGGTCGTCTTTGTTTTCGTCTTTCTTGTCGTCCTTGTTCTGGTCCTGCTGCTGCTGCTGTTGCTGCTGCTTCAATTCCTCGAGCTTCTGCTTCACCACATCGAGGTTGAACTTCGCGTCCACGTCGTTCGTGCCCAGCTTGAGCGCGCTTTCGTAATCGTGGATGGCCTGCTCCCACGCCTGTTGCTTCTCCTTCATTTCCTGCGCCTGCTCGCCGAGCCGGAACTGCGTGTTGCCAAGGTTGTAGTAGCTTCGCTGCTGGAGTTTCACGTCCGGCGCGGACAAACCGGCGCTGAAATGGCGTAGCGCCTCCTTGTAATCCTCGTCCTGGTACGCGGCTGCTCCCGCGTTGAAGCGCAGCCTCGTATCATCCGGGTTCTTCTTTGCCAGGCGCTCGTACTCCTCGCGGGCCTTCGAGAACTTGCCGCGCTGGTAGTTGTTGAGAGCCTCGCCGACCGAGGCTGAGGCGGCGGTCGCGGCGAGGAGGGCAGCAATGACGAATGACCAATGACGAATGATCAACGGCCGCAGTGTGCGGCGCATGGCGTTGAAATTCTTCACGGCCTCAAACTGTCTCCAGCAATTCATCATTGGAAATCCGTCATTTGGCATTTGGTTCCCTCCGTCTCGCCCTTTCGGGGAAGAACATCTCCCCGAGCAGTACGAGCAATCCGGCCCCGAGGAACCACTGATAGCGCTCATGGTATTGCCGGACCGTCTTGGAGGCAAAGTCCGTCTTGGGCAGCGGCGCAAGTCCACGCTCATACAGCACGTCCATCGTCGTGGCTCCGGCCAGAGGCAGGTAGAACCCCTCGGTTTCCTTGGCCAGTTGTTGCAGCAGTGGTTCGTTCAGCCGCGATTTCACCATGTTGCCTTGCGTGTCCTTGATGAAGACCCGGTTTCCGTACGGATCCTTGCTCGCGAGGATCTCGCCGGCCGGCGTGCCGACGCCGATGGTGAAGATACGCAAACCTTCCTTCGCGGCCTCGCGCGCGGCGGCCATTCCGGAGCCTTCTTCGTCGTTGTCCTCGCCATCGGTGAACAGCACGAGAATCTTGTGGTTGTCGGATTTTTCCTTGAATGCCGCCAGCGCAGTCTGGATGGCCTCGGCCAGCGCGGTGCCGCCTTGGGGAATGATGTTCACGTCCAGCGCTTCGACGCTTTGCCGGAACGCCTCGTCATCAAGCGAGAGCGGGCATTGCAAAAACGCGCTGCCGGCAAACGCCACCAGCCCCAGACGGTCGTTGCGCGCGAGCTTCATCAGGTCCAGCGCCGCGAGTTTGGCGCGCGCGAGGCGGTTAGGCTGGATGTCGTCGGCCAGCATGCTCTTCGAGGTGTCGATGGCGACGACGAGGTCGAGACCGCGTTGTTTCGTCTCTTCCAGGCCAAAACCCCAGCGCGGTCGTGCCAGTGCAAACAACACCAGAGCCACACCGGCCAGCAGCAGTGCCGCGCGAATCTTCTGCCGTGTGCGCGAAAGCCCAACCGTCAGCGCCTCCATCAGCCGCGTGCCGACAAATTGCGACATGGCCCGCTGTCGTTTGCGCTGGCTCCACCACAGCAGCCCGCACAGCGCGGGCACGAGCAGCAGCAGCCAAAGGAGTTGGGGCGAGGCGAAGTTCATGCGACGGGAAAATGACAAATGACGAATGATGAATGACGAATGACGATGGAACTGGTCTGGCAGGTTCCTCGGCGGTAGCCGTTCGTCCTTCGACATTGGGGTTTCGTCATTCTCCTCATGGCAACCTCCTCCAGACGGTGTTTGCCAGCACGGCCTCGATGAGCAGCAACGCCAGCCCGGCGCTGGCGAAAATCCAGAACAGCTCGGTTCGCCGGACGTATTTCTTCATCTCGATCTCGGTCTTCTCGAGTTGGTCGATTTCGGTGTAGATGCGCTTGAGCGTCTCGGTGCTGTCGGCGCGGTAGTAGCGACCTCCGGTTTTCTCCGCGATGGCCGTGAGCGTGTTCTCGTCGATGTCCACGGGCGTGGCTACGTATTCCTTGCGGCCGGTGAACGGGTTCATGCGCGGGAACGGTGCGTTGCCGCGAATGCCCACACCGATGGTGTAGGTCTTGACGGAAAGCGCCTTCGCGGCCTCGGCGGCGGTGAGCGGCGGAATCTTGCCGGCGTTGTTTTGTCCGTCGGTCATCAGGATCACAATCTTGCTCTTCGACTTCAAATCCCGCAGGCGGTTCACCGAGGCCGAAAGCCCGGAGCCGATGGCCGTGCCGTCCTCGATGGTGTGCAACTCCAGCCGCTCCAGATTCGAGATGAGAAAATCATGGTCGAGAGTCAGCGGTGCGGCGATGTAAGCTGCGCCGGCAAACGCCACCAGGCCGATACGATCGTTCGGGCGCTTCTGAATGAACTGCCTCACCACGTCCTTCGCCATCACCAACCGGTTCACGCGCTGCTTGTTCAGGATGAAATCCTCCGACTCCATGCTGCCCGAGAGGTCGATGGCGATGACGATGTCCACGCCGCTGGCCTTGACGCTCGACTCGCTCTCTGTCTTTTGCGGGCGGGCGAGCGCCACAATGAGCAGGCCGAGGGCGATCCAGCGGAGCGCCATCATGAACGCCCCCGCGCGCGAACGGGCTGTGCGCTCGATTCCTTTCAGCAGTCCCACCGAGGAATACAGGAATGCCGGGCGCAGTCCGCGTTTGCCACGAAGCCACGCCAGTAATGGAACCGCCGCGAGCGCCAGCAGCCACCACGGATGTTGAAAACTGAAACTCATGACGAAGCGCCTCCAGCATCCTCGGGAATGCGAGGCGGAGGCGGAGGCTCGGTGTCGGGTGCAGGCGCCGTTCCTGCCGCGGTTGTTTGCGCCACGTACTGTGTTTCATGGACCAGCCGCAGCGCGGACTCGTGCAGTTCACGCAGTGTCGCCTCCGCTGGCTCGAAACGCGCAAACTTCACAAGGTCGCAATGTTCGAGGAATGCACCGAGACTTTGCTTCTGCTCGCTGTTCAAGTGTGTCGTCGTCTGAAGATCGCGCAGGAATTCCTCGGTGGTTCGCTCTGGGGCGCGAAGCTGAAAACGTTCCTCCAGATACCAGCGGACGGCGTCCGAGACCGCGGTGCAGAACGCGCGCGGGTCGTTGATGAGCAGCAGCGCGGCTTCGAGCTTCTCCCGCGCGCGCACATGCGGCGGGATGATAACGGGCTGTGGCTTGGGCCGGTTGCGCCACCAAAGCCAGAGCGCGAGTGCAACCAGGGTGGCACCCAGCAGGGTGCCGCCAGTCCACATGCCGATGGCCCGCCAGTCACGGATTTCGACGGGCGGCTTGATGGCGCGAATGTCGTTCGTCGCCGTGGTCGCCGGCGTGGAACCGCGCGGGGGAATGATGAGGGCGGAATTGGAAGCCATGTTCAGCCGTGCAAACGCCGACGTTCGCGGGTCTCAAAGAATTTCCCCAGCGCGGCACCATACGACTCGCCAGTGCGGAGCTTGATGGTGTCCACGCGTGCGGAACGGAAGCCGCGTTCCAACTCGGCCTGTGCCCTGGCGCGGGCTTCGGTGAAGCGCGCGCGATGCACGCCGCTGGTGTTGATCTCGATGACCTCGCCGGTTTCCGCGTCCTCCAGGAGCAGACGCCCAAGCGCCGGCAATTCCGACTCGAAGCGGTCGGTGATCTGCACCGCCACGACGTCGTGGCGGCGGTTCGTCTGGCGGAGGGCGAGGGAAGCGGACGAGGTGCGGCCACCGGCCGGCGGGGCAGTGGAATCGCTCTCGATGAAATCGGAAACAACCACTGTGATCGCGCGGTGGGCGGTGACGCGGCTCATGAATTCGAGCGCAGCGGCGATGTTGGTTCCGCGCCCCTTTGGTTCGAAGAAGAGGATTTCCCGAATGACCCGCAGCACATGGCGGCGGCCTTTCTTCGGCGGCATGTATTTCTCAACTTCGCCGGTGAACAGGATGAGGCCGACCTTGTCGTTGTTGCGGATGGCGGAGAAGGCGAGCACGGAGGCGATCTCGGCGGCGAGTTCGCGCTTGGACTGATCGACGGAGCCGAAGAGACCGGAGGCGCTGGCATCGACCACCAGCATGAGCGTGAGTTCGCGCTCCTCGACGAATTTTTTCACGAAGGGATGGTTCATCCGCGCCGTGACGTTCCAATCAATGGTGCGCACCTCGTCGCCCGGTTGATACTCTCGCACCTCCTCGAAGTTCATGCCCTGGCCCTTGAAGACCGAGTGGTATTGCCCGCCGAGCGTCTCGTTCACGAGCCGGTTCGTACGCAACTCGATCTGGCGGATCTTTTTGAGAATCTCGCGAGGGATCATGGTGAATGAGGAACGCGGAGTGCGGAACGCGGAGCAGGGGAGAACGCGCGGGCTGGCGCGAATATCCGTTCGGCCTCCTCGGTGCCCACGAAACGCCAATGCCACGGCTCGCAGCCGACCCCCTGCGGGTTGTTTGCCGGGAACGACATCTCGAAGCCGAAACGCGCGGCATTCTCCGCGAGCCAGCGATACGATGCGGTCTCGCCGAAGGACGGCTCTACATCCGACTCCGGCTCTGGGCCTTCGCCCAAATCCACGGCCAATCCGGTGTGATGCTCCGAATGTCCCGGTGGCGCGACCCAGACCGCGGCGGCGGCCTCCGAGCCGCGCTTCTCGATGGACCGCGCGAACAAGGTCGCTTGATACGCCAGGCTGCGGAATCCGCTGATCGGCACAAGTTCAATGCTCGCCGCCTGTGCTGCCGCGATCATTTGACGCAAAGGTTCGGCAGCGGACCGGTGGAGTTGCACGACGCGTTTCGTCTGCCGGTATGGGCCAATCTCCACAAGGTCGGTTGCAGCCGCCTCGGGGTAGGGGAAGTGTCCGAGTTTGGAATCAGGGGACTGGTAGCTCATCGAAAATCTTCTGGATGATGGTCTCGCTGGTCTTCTCCTCCGCCTCGGCTTCGTAGGTGATGGCGACGCGGTGGCGGAGGACGTCCATGCCGATGCTCTTCACGTCCTGCGGCGTGACGTAGCCGCGGCCGCGCAGGAAGGCGTGGGCTTTGGCAGCGAGCGTGAGAGCAATGGTTGCGCGGGGCGAGGCACCGAGTTGGATCAGGCCCTGGAGTTGAATCTTGTAGTTGCCCGGATCGCGCGTGGCGCAGACGAGATCGACGATGTAGTCCTTCACCTTGTCGTCCACGTAGATGTCGTTGATGACCTTGCGGGCTTCGAGGATTTGCTTCGGCTCGACGACGGCCTGCGTGGACG
>CAYQWK010000236.1:0-9291 GCA_964420805.1 uncultured Bifidobacteriaceae bacterium
CAGACGTATTGCTCTGTGTCCCCGGCCAGATGCCGGTTCACCTCGGCCATGACTCTGCCAAGGTCATCCGGATGCACCCGGCTTTCCCACTCCGCCAGCGACGAGTTGATCTCCGCTGGTTCGTAGCCCAGCATCGCCTTCCATTCTGCGCTGTACGCCACCTCGCCGGTTGGCACCTTCCAATCCCACACCGCCTGCGATGATCCCTCCAAGGCCCGTTTCCATCGGGTCTCGCTTTCTTGCAGACGTTTTGTGGAATGCCGGATCGTGCGGAAATACCGCTCCAGCATCCAGAACAGCACCAAGGCCGTCGTGCCCACAAAGAACCACCCCTTCAGAATCTCCAGCCTCATCTCCAGGTCGTGATCACGGACCAGCACGTGCAGAACCCAGCCCGAGCAGAGGATCCATGTGGCACCCGCCAGTGCGTAAGTCGCGGCGATTTTGGCGGCAGAAGTGGTCTTTGGTACGCGCGGTTTGGGACTCGCAAAATCCCCCGCCGTCGCCGGCCGGGCTGGTGAGATTTTTGAGCTGTGGGATGACATGACCTTTGCCGGTTTCTGGTTTCAACGACACGTCACCGTTGCAGCGGGCGGAAAACGGAATCGCGGCCACCGCAGGCGCGCAGGTGGCGGGGCGGGAATAACTGATTCAAACAACGAGCAGCCTTCGCGAAGATCCGGCCGCACGGCTCTTCGATCCGATGCGATCGGTATGGGGACAAGACCATCATCGGGCGTTCAATCCGCCCGCATCAAATACCCACGCCCGGGGTGCATCCACGCGATGCTTGGCTATCGCCTACCGTTTCTTGCCCGGCCATCCAGGTGACTCAATGCCCGTGTTGATGTTCCTGGATGTACTCCTGCTTCAATCCCAGATCCTCTGGCGCGTGCAGCACCAGCATTTTCATGCGGATGTCCGGTGGAACCTCGTGCGCCGTGAGCTTGGAAACGATCACCATCAGAATGAGCGCCAGCGGCACCGCCCAGATGGCGGGTTGTTCGCAGAGAATTCTCAGCAGCGGATGCGCGGCCCAGAATTCATTCAGCGGCGCAAAGCCGGCAAAGATTTTCCCCATCGGGCCTTTGTCGCTGGCGAGGTTGCTGAAGTTCGTCAGCGCGGCGGCAACGAGCGCGCAAATGCCGCCCGCGAGCATGCCGACAGCCGCACCTTTCATGGTCAGCTTGCGCCACCACACGGCCATGAAGAGCAGCGGGAAATAGCTCGCCGCCGCGATCGCGAAGGCCTGGCCGACCATGAAGTTGATCTCCAGCGGTTCCACAAACGAGCCGAGCAGAATTGCCACGGCGCCGATCAGCACCGCTCCGATTTTGAACATGCGCAGGCGCTGTTCCGGCGTGGATTTGGGTTTGAGGATTCTTCCGTAAACGTCATGGGCCAGCGCGCCGGTCATTGAGACGAGCAGGCCGGAGAAGGTGCTCATGAACGCCGCGAACGCGCCGGCGCAGGTGATGCCGCTGAGGATCGAGCCGAGCGGCGCGTATTTCTCGTTCAGCAATCGCGGCAATTCCAAAACGATCTTGTCGGTGCCCTTCGCGCCGAGTCCGGCGTAAAGGTCCGGCATGAGGTTGCGCCCGATGACTCCAAACACCGGCGGGAACACGTAGAACACGCCGATCAAAATCATCACCCACATTGTCGTTCTCTTCGCGGCCACGCCGTCCGGGTTCGTGTAGAAGCGCACAAGGATGTGCGGCAGGCCGGCCGTGCCACAGACCAGCGCAATGATGAGCGAGTAGGTGTAGAGCAGGCCGAGGGGCTTCTCGTGCTGCGCGAGCCAGGCCTTCTCGGCTGAAGCGCCGGCGGCGGCGATGCTCGCGGCCTTTTCGACGGCAAAGCCCTTTGCGCCGACAGGAACCAGTGCCAATCCGTTCGTTCGCAGATGTGTCTCGATGGCCGCCTTTACCTCGGCGGCGGTCATCGCGCCGTCGCCATGCACACGCACTCCGCTGTCCGGAGTGGCCGCGCGGGAGATGATCTTCAGCCTGCTCAACGAGCCGGCCAGCAGGTCGTCCAGCTTCTCGGCGGTGCTGTTGGTGGAGGTTTCGAGCCGCCGCCCAGTCAGTTCCGAATACACGGAGAGGGCTTGGGTAGGGTTCGGCGAATCGAGGTTCGCCGTCATCCGCGTGTCGGGCGGCAGATCGGCGCGCAGCGCGATGGACGATGACGCTCCTGCGGCGGATTGCTTTCCAATGGCCGCCGCCGCGTTTTTCGCCGCCTTGGTCGTGAGCGGGCCGAAGGGGTTGAGCCAGGTGGCGTCAGCGGGGGCTTTGGCGGGGAGTGGGGCGCGGGCTTCAGAACTCTTAACTTTGAACTCTGAACCTTGAACATTGAATGAGGCGGCGGCGTTTGTTCGAAGTTCAGAGTTCGAGGTTCGAGGTTCGAAGTTCCCACCATTCGCCCCCACCTGCTTCCCATAATGCCCATACACCGCCATGAGCACGAAGATGGGCACGGAGATGGCGAACATCTTGGCCCAGTATTGAAACGCCTGCACCAGCGTGATGCCTTTCATGCCGCCGAGCGCGACGTTGAGCGTGATGACCGCGCCAACCACGAAGACGCCGACGGCGTAGTTCAGCCCCTTGAGGGCCTCGCCGGTCTCGGAATGGGGGGAGAGGAAGGTGAAACCCGTGCCGCGAAAATCAAGGTCTTGAAAGATGTATCCCAGCGTCGTCCCCGCGCCTTTCATCTGCGGCATGGTGTAGAAGAAGCCGATGAACAGCACGAACACCACGGCGATCTTGCGGAACAGCGGCGAATCGAACCGCCCCTCGGCAAAATCCGGAATCGTGTAAGCTCCGAACCTCCGCAGCGGCCCCGCGATAAACAGCAGCAGGAACAAATAACCGCACGCGTAACAGACCGGATACCACAGCGCATCGTAGCCGCTGGACATCACCATGCCGGCGATGCCCATAAAGCTGGCGGCGCTCAGGTACTCGCCGGAGATGGCGCTGGCATTCCAGCCCACGCTCACCGAGCGCCCGGCTACGAAGAAGTCGCTCGCGGTCTTGGATTTCTTCGCCGAGCGGAAGCCCATCCAAATCGTCACGATGACGGTGACGGCGGAGAAGGCGAGGATGTAGGGGTCGATGCTCACTTTTTCACCTCCTCCACTTCCGCCTTCTCCAGCGCGATCGAACGCCGGATGAAAAAGAACGAAATGCACCAAACGGCGGGGAAGAACCCGATGCCGAGGATGAACCAGGTGAGGGTGAACCCAAAGACGCGCGTGGCCATCAGTTCCGGCGCGTAGTAGTTCGCCAGCGGCAGGCCGAGCAACACGACCAGAAACGCCAGTGCGCAGGCGATGGACAGCTTGAGCTGGCGCGCCATCAGCAGGTGCAGGAACGATTCGCTGTGAATGTCCGGCGCGGGCGCGGATGCATTGTGCTCGGGTGTTGCTTTGTTCATGGAACGCGCCGGATGTAACAGAGTCGCCGGGACAGGGGCAACGGTGGAAACTCGGTGCCGGCCGATTCCAGCCTGGTGCAGGTGTGCGGGGCGCATCTTGCTTTCTTGCCAGGTGTGATCGCGCCGAGTGGTGGAACTCGTCGCGCTGCGACGAGTAGCGCCGTGCGGGGCGGCGCAACGAATGATCCGCCGCGCCCGGATCCGTCCGCTCTGCGCGGACGGGCTTGTCGCAGCGCGACAAGCACCACCAACAAGAGAGTGCGATGCGCCTGGGAACGCATTTGTTGTTTGGTCTTCCTCGACGCGGATTCCTATTCTGCCCGCGCTTGAGAATCGTCATCGCCATTACCGGGGCCAGCGGCGCGCTTTACGCGCAGCGGCTGCTCGACAACATCGACACCACGCAGCACGAGGTGCATGTGGTCATGAGCAACTACGCCCACCAAGTGGTGGCAGATGAGTTGCCGGGCGGCCTGCGCCTGCCTCCCGGTGTGCCGACGCACGGCCTCAAGAGCATGAACGTCCCTTTCGTGAGCGGCAGCAACCCGTTCGACGCCATGGTGGTGATTCCCTGCACGATGGGCACGATGGGCCGCATCGCGCACGGCTTGAGCGACGACGTGCTGCTGCGGGCGGCGGACGTGATGTTGAAGGAGAAACGCAAGCTGATCCTCGTGCCGCGCGAAATGCCGTTGAGTCTCGTCCACGTGAAGAACATGGAGCTTCTGATCCTGGCTGGCGCAACCATCCTGCCGGCCAATCCGTATTTCTACATGAACCCGACGACCATCGGGCAGGTCGTGGATACGGTCGTGGCGCGCGTGCTGGACCATGTCGGGTTGCCGCAAGATCTCGTGGCGCGGTGGCAGGAGGAAAAGGAATGACGGGGCGGAGTCTTAATCAAACGATGTTCAAATTCCTCAAGACCTGGGCCGAGTTCGTAAAACTCTCCCACACGATTTTCGCGCTTCCGTTCGCCCTTGCGGCGATGGCGGTCGCGGCGCGGGACAACCGCGGCTGGCCTGGATGGCGCACCTTCGGGCTGATCCTGCTGGCGATGGTTTGCGCGCGCACTTGCGCGATGGCGTTCAACCGGATCGTGGATCGGAGGTTCGACGCGCTGAACCCGCGCACGGCGCAGCGGCATCTGCCGGCGGGGAAGATTTCACTGCCCAGCGCCGTGGCGTTGTGGCTGGTCAGCGGCGCGGGGTTGGTCGGCGCGAGTTCCTTGATCAACCCGCTCTGCTTCTATCTCTCGCCGGTGGCTCTGGTGGTGGTGTGCTTCTATTCGCTGACCAAGCGGTTCACCGATTACACGCATGTCTTCCTCGGCGTGGCGCTGGCGCTGGCGCCCGTGGGCGCGTGGCTGGCCGTGAAGGGTTTTGACATGACGCCGCTGGACTGGACGCAGGCGGGAGTGCTCGCGCTGGCAGTGGTACTCTGGCTGATCGGCTTCGACATGATTTACGCGCTGCAAGATTACGAGTTCGACCGGGCGCACGGGCTGCGTTCGCTCGTTGTCGCGTGGGGCCCGGCCAACGCGCTGCGGGCGGCGTTCCTCGCGCATTTGCTCATGTGCGGCGTGTTGCTGCTGTTCGGGCTGCTCTGCCGGTTTCGCGTAGCCTACATCCTCGGCTGGGTCTTGATCGTGGGCTGTCTGGTGCTGGAACACTGGATCGCGCGGCGGCGCAGCCTGGGCTGGGTTCAGACCGCGTTCTTCAAGCTCAACGCGGTGGTGAGCATCATCTTCTTCGTGGTCACGGTGGGCGAGGTCGTCTTCCGCGGCGGTTTCAGGTTGCGTTGAATCATGGCTCTCGTCCGCATCCTCGTCGATGGCTACAGCCTGCTGCACAGTTGGCCGGAACTGGCCGAAGGCAAGCCGCGCCATTCCGAGGCCGCGCGCGACGAGTTGATTGCCATGCTCGCGCAATACCGCGACGCGAGCTACACGCCGATCACGGTGGTGTTCGATGGCGCGGGTCCGCGGGCGCGCTTCGCGAAGGGCGAGGGCGCCTCCGGAGTCGAGGTGCTTTTCTCGACGACTGGCCAGACCGCCGACCAGATCATCGAGCGCGTGGCCCATCGCATGAAGCCCTACGGCGAGGTGATGGCGGTGACGAACGACTTCGCCGAGCGTGACACCGTCATCGGACTCGGGGGCACCGCCGTGAGTTGCGAGAACTTCATCCGCATGATCGGCGACGCCCTCGGCGACCTGGCCCGCGACCTTCACCACTACAATTCCCGCGAGAAACGCCGATATAAGAAGGCGTGAAGCCGGACAAAATCTCCCTGGTCGATGGCACGCGCCATTGGATGGCGGCGTGCCTCGGTCTCGTCGTGGCGGTGCTGGCGTTGGGTTGGCGGGCGGACCACGCCCGTGCCCAGGCTGGCGCGGACGCAAACCGTTTCCTCTTCCTGGTCGATGTGTCGGCGGGCATGAAGAAGCTCGACGCGGCGCTGGGCGATGCGGTGTTCGATCTGATCTACAGCGGCGCGCGCAGCCAGATGACCAACGGCGACACCTACGGAGTCTGGCTCGTTGGCGAAACGAACGATACCTCCGCGTCCGTCGAGACGTGGAAGCAGAAATTTGCCGTGGAACTCGCGGCCAAGACCGCCTTGCGGGTGAAGGAAAGCGCCTTTCGCGGCAAGTCCCGGCTCGATCTCGCGCTCAAGGACGCCAGCGGTGTCGCGCGCGCGGTGGGCGACGTGACGGTGATCGTTGTCTCCAGCGGCGAAACGGAAATGCGCGGCACGCCGTTTGACTCCGAGATCAACGCCGCCGTGGCGAAGATCCGCCCGGAAATGCGCAAGGCCGGGGCCATGGTCAATACCGTGCTTGTGGCGCGAGACGGCCGCTTCGTTGCCTGGGCCGTGAACTCGCCGGAGTTCCTGCTCATCATGCCGGATTTGCCGCCGCGCCCGAAACGCGCGCCGGAACCGCTCGCCAAGGCCCCGGTTGCCGCGCCCCCCGTTGCTCCTGCCGCGCCGGCGGTAAGGACCACGCCGCCGAAGGTGGCTTCCGCTCCGCTGGTCATCACGCGTGAAACCATTGAACGCGATAAGCAAGCCACCCGCGCCCTTGCGACCACGGAATTCACCGGTACTCCGAGCGCGCCGCTGGTCCTGACGGCCGCCCCGCCAAAAATCGTGGCCGCGCCCGCCCCGCCGCCTCCGGCGACCAACGCGCCCGCGCCGGTTGCCGTCCGCGTTTCGCCGCCGCTGACGAATGCCTCTCCGATCTCGGAAGCCGCCGCTGGTCCAACGTCCGCGCCGCCGATGAGTCCGGTCGTGCCCTCATCGTTGCCAGTCGTTCCGTCGAACGTGGTGGCGGTGGCGTCGCCTCCCACCTCCGCCGTGCCGGTGGTTGTGGAACCTCCCCGGCCGTTGGAGACGAATGCGCCGGCTGTGGCCGCGCGCGAGCCTGCACCTCCAACCACGCCGCGAGTTGCACCGAAGACCGCGCCGAAGGTCGCGCCGGTCGTTGCATCCGCGGTCACACCGCCCGCCTCCAGGTCGCGCGCGTGGGTGTGGCTGGGCCTGGGCGCGTGTCTGATCCTGGCGCTGGGCCTGGTGGTGTTGATGCGTCGTGAACGTGGCGAGGAGGCCAGTTTGATTTCGCGTGCCGCTGCGCTGGAACGGGCTTACGCGGCGGCGCAAAACGGCAATCAACCCGCCGCCAAGGCATCCGGAAAACCGGAGTAGTAACGGCAAAACGAATCCAGCTTTCCGTCCGGCCGGATCACGTGAGTGCAGCAACGGTCGATGCGGTCCTGATCCCATGTCCACGCATCCATGAAGGGTTTCACCATGATGCGGAACGCCATCGAAGTCTTCAGTTCCATCCGCTTGAGCACGTCGCCTAAAGGCTGGTTCTCGCACCCGCAACGGACCAGGTCCTCCAGCGTGTAGTGGACCTTGTCCTGGAGGAACCCTTGCAGCCGGGTGAAGTCCACGAAGTTGCTGACCGAAAAGGCGCGCCCTTCGTGGCGGATGAGGTAGCCGATGGTCGCGCAGTTCGGATCGCCGCAAGGCAACGGGGTGAAATCCTCGAAGCGCAACTGCCCGGCGGACTGGCTTACGGCGGCGAGGAGAATGTCGGCGGTGTTCAAGCGCGTTCCGAGTTTCGGGTTTGAAGTTTCGAGTTGGTCCGGGCCGCGTGATGAACCAGCTCGAATCTCGGAACCACTCACCCGCAACGGTTCCGGCACCCTCCCGCTGCCGAACATTGGTTGAAAGGTGATGCCGTGAACATGCGGGCGCGACAGCCCGAACGCGATCGCTTCCCAAAGGAACGGCAGCGTGTCGCCAGTCACCGTCATGGCCAGCGTCACGGTCAGGCCGGTTTCCGCGCAACGGGCCAGGGCGCGTTCGCGCGTCTCGCGCAGATCCGCGCCGCGCAAAAACTTCTGCCCGGCTTCCTGCACGCCATCGAACTGAAGGTAAATCTGCAGCCCGCCGCCCGTGAACATTTCGCCGAGCCGCCGCGCGAATTCCGCGTCATTGGCCAGCCGGATGCCGTTGGTGTTCAGCAGCAGGAAATCGATGCGCTCGTGGTCGCGCGCCCATTCCATCAACTCGAAGAACCGCGGATGCAACGTGGGTTCGCCGCCGGAGAGTTGGAGAATCTCAATGCCGCCCTTGCGGTCGATCACCCCTTGGATGCGCTGCTTCAATTCGTCCAGCGGCACGGCATCCACGCGGTCGCCGTGGCCGAGGGGCGAACCGGCGTAACAAGTGGGGCAGGGGAGGTTGCACGAGCGGACGATCTCGATCAGCGCCAGGCAGGTCGCGAGTGTCTCGAAGGGCGCATCGCCATGTCCGGCGGCGTTGCGGCCCAGCGTGCCCGCGTCGTGGCCGGTCGCGGACTGGCAGCAGGCGGCGGACGGCGCGCCGCCGGAATCGGGCGACGGGCAGCAGGCGTTGCGGGGATTCCCCCTGGCCAGCCAGTAAAACCGCGCGTCCGAGGCGAGACACGCGGAGAACACGCCATGTTCGGCGCAGGTGCGGCGCAGGAAGACTTGCGCGTGCGTGGCCCCGACCTTCCACACCTCCGCCGGACACGGCGCATGGCAAACCGGGCAACGGCTGGTGGTGCGCTTGAGCAACTCCTCGGGGACGATGGCGAGCGGGTTCATCGGCGGAAAGGTTCGCTGAGGTACGCGGGCACGGTGCAACCTGCGAAGGCGATGACCAGGTTCATGAAGAAGAACAGCACGGCGTTGCCCAGCATGCTGGTGGGGCTGGGGCCACCTGGACGCATCCGGGAGTGAATCCGCCCGGCGATGAGCGAGCAGACGAGGTTTGAGGGCACAAAGAAGAAGAACAAGAATTGCACCTGAACAGAAAGGATCTGCATGGCGCGGTTACGGACTCGGGGGTCGGCCAGTTCGATGAAATACGGCGCGACAAACGGCACCAGGCACGCGAGTGCTGCCGGCAGAAACAACACCACCCAGAACCACCAGGGCAGACGCCGCCTGATTTCCGGCCTGCGATCCATGAGCTCACCCGCCGAGACCGTTCAAGATCAACAGGCACCCGCCGAACAGCACCGCGCCGCCAAGAAGAACTCCGCCAACGAGGCAGAGGAGAATCAGGGCGAGCAGCTTGCCGGTGGAAAGCTCGCGCCGTGGCGCGGCCGGCGGCAGCGGCGGCGGGGTCGGCGCGGGATCAATGTTCACACGCGCAGCTTGCACAGCCGTTGGAAATGCTCCAAGCACCAAGAGGCGATTGCAAAACCTGCGCCGGCTGAGGGCAGCCGGCCTACAAACAACGCTTTCGGCCCGAAACTCTGTAGGCCGCGTGCCCTCACGCGGCGTTCGGGGTCGGTTTTGAAAAAGGCTC
>CAYQWK010000237.1:0-9235 GCA_964420805.1 uncultured Bifidobacteriaceae bacterium
GCGCGAACATCGAGCCAATCCCGGACAAGCCGCGCGCGCCATTCCTCGCGCCCAAAGGCATCACCAATGTCGCGCTGAACAAGAAGGTCACGGCCAGCGATAAAAACCCGTTCGTCGGCCAGTACTCGCAGGTCACCGACGGCAAGAAGGAGGCCATCGACGCGGACGTGGTCGAGATGCGCAAGGGTGTGCAATGGGTGCAGGTCGATCTGGGCGAGACTTGCGATATCCATGCGGTGGTCGTCTGGCACGACCACCGGTTGATCCAGGCATTCCGCAGCGTGGTGGTTCAGGCGGCGGACGACCCGGAGTTCATCGACAACGTCGTCACTCTGTACAACAACGACACAGAGAACCAAGCCGGACAGGGCATCGGCCTCGACAAGCAATATTTCGAGACGCAGGAAGGGAAGCTCATTCCCGTCAAGAACGGGCTGAAGACCCGTTATCTCCGCTTTTACACCCGCGGCAGCAATTCAAGCGCTTTGAACTGCTATCAGGAGATTGAGGTGTACGGATTTCCGGCGAAGAAATAGCCAGCCGTCAATTCAGCGAAACCAAAACGAGCAACGAGTAAACCAGCGGCCACCCGCCGCGCGCAGAAAGAACGAACCATGACACCGAACCAACGCCAGCAACAACACACGCCCGGCCGGACGACCTTCGTGCTCGACCGCCGCGGTTTCCTCAAGGCCGCCGCCAAAGCCACTGCGGCCGTCGCCGTCGCTCCCATGGTCGTGCCCGGCCGCGTGCTCGGCCGCGACGGCGGGGTCTCGCCCAGCGAGCGGATCACTCTCGGCGGCATCGGCATCGGCAACCGCGGACGCTACGTGCTGAGTTGCTTCCTGCCGCAACCGGACGTGCAGTTCGTCGCCGTGTGCGACGTGCAGGCCAAGCGCCGCGAGTCGATCAAGAAAATGGTCGATGACCATTATGGCAACAAGGATTGCGGCACGGTGCTCGACTTCCGCGAACTGTTGGGCCGCAGCGACGTGGACGCGATGTTGATCGCCACCGGGCCGAACTGGCACGCCACCGCGGCAACCATGGCAGCGAAGGCGGGCAAGGACGTTTATTGCGAGAAGCCATGCACCAAAAATATCGCGCAAAGCCTGCAACTGCGGGACGTGTTCCGCCGCACCGGCCGCGTCTTCCAGGCCGGCACGCAACGCCGCAGCCTGCCGAACTTCATGTTCGCCATCGACCTCGCGCGCTTCGGCAAGCTGGGCAAGCTCCACACCGTTCACGCCCATCCTGGTGGCCTCGATCCAAAGCAAAGCGGCTGGCTGCCCGCCGAGCCGGAACCCGAGAAGGGCGACGTGGACTGGAGCATGTTTCTCGGCCCCGCCGCGTGGCGGCCCTACAACAAGCGCCTGATGGACGCCTTTAACTTCGAAAAGGGCGGCGGCCTCGTGGGCGGCGGCTGCCTCGAATGGGGTTCTCATTGCGTGGACCTTTGCCAGTGGGCGAACAACGCGGACGAAACCGCGCCCATTGAATACGAGCCGAAGAACGGCCAATTGCACGCGCTCTACGCCAACGGCGTGAAACTCGTCATGCGCAATGATGGCTGGCTCAAGCTCGGCTCGTGCCCCGTCCGGTTCGAGGGCGAGACCGGCTGGGTCGAAACCGGTGACAGCGCGGAAATGGTTGCCAGCTCGAATGCTCTGCTCGTCGGCCGCGGCGCCAAGATCGCCGGCTACCCGGCCAATCTTCACGTCCGCAACTTCCTCGACTGCGTGAAGACCCGCGCCAAACCGCGCGCCGATGCCGACATTGCCTGCCAGGCGCACATCGCCTGCCATGCGGCGAACATCGCGCTTTACCTGAACCGGAAGGTGCGTTTCGACCCGGTGAAAAACGAGTTCATCGGCGACGACGAGGCCAACCGCCTCCGCTCCGAGGCGCTGCGCGAACCGTGGAGGATCTGAATCAAACCAGTGAACCGCACAACGAAGACCATCATGAAAGCGAACCTTCACTCCCGAATTCTTCTTCCCATCGCGACCGCGCTGCTCATTGCGTCCGCCTTCCCGGCTGCCGCCGCCGAGTCTGCCGCCGAGAAGGAACAGAAGTTCATCGCCATTCTCAAGTCCGACGCCCCGCCGCAGGACAAAGCCATCCCTTGCAAGCAACTCGCGATCTACGGCACCAAGGAAGCCGTGCCCGCGCTCGCACCGCTGCTCGCGGACAAGGATCTGAACTCCTGGGCACGCATTGCGCTCGAAGCCATTCCCGGCCCGGAGGCCGATGAAGCACTGCGCGCCGCCGTGCCGAAGCTCAAGGGCTTGCTGCTCGTCGGCACCATCAACTCGATCGGCATCCGCCGCGACGCGAAGGCGGTCGGGCTTCTATCCGGCAAGCTCGCCGATGGAGACACCGAGGTCATCGCCGCCTCGGCAGTCGCGTTGGGCTACATCAGCGGTGCAGACGCCGCCAAGGCGCTCAACCTGGCCCTGTCCGGCGCGGGCAAGGCAACGTCCACGATCATCGCCGAGGGCTGCGTCCTTTGCGCCGAGAACCTCTACAACGCCGGCCGTCTTGCCGACGCCGCGCAATTGTACGATGCCGTGCGCAAGGCTGACGTCACCAAGCAACGCTGGCTCGAGGCCACGCGCGGCGCGATTCTCGCCCGCCAGTCGGGCGGCCTGCCGTTGCTGCTCGAACAACTGCGCTCGCCCAACCGGGCTGAATTCGCCATGGCCCTCCGCACTGCACGCGAACTCAAGGGCCGCGATGTCACCGAGGCCATCGGCGCGGAACTCGACAAGGCGGGATCGGATCGCGAAGTGATGCTGCTCATGGTGCTGGCGGACCGCGCCGACACCGCCGTTCTGCCCAAGCTGCTTCAGGTCGCCCAGAAAGGCTCCAAGCCAACCCGCGTCGCCACCCTTGGCCTGCTCGACAAATTCAACGACGTGTCGGTCGTGCCGGTGCTTCTCGGCGCGGCGGCGGACGCGGACACGGACCTTGCCGGCCCAGCCAAGGCAACGCTCACACGCATCGAGGGCAAGCCCGTCGATGCCGCGTTGTTGAAGGAACTTTCCCAAGCGACCGGCAAATCACGGCAGGTTCTGCTCGAACTCGCGGCCTTGCGCCGCATGGATGCCGCGCTGCCAGCCGTCGTTTCCAGCGTCACAGCAGCCGACGCCGGCATCCGCCGCGCAGCCGTGAATGCGCTGGTCACGCTGGGTTCCGAGAAACAGGCCGGCGATCTCGTCGCGGTGCTCGCCAAGACCCAGGATCAGGCCGACCGTGAGGCCGTCGAATCCGCGCTGACGGCGATTTGCGGTCGCACCGGCAGCAAGTGCCTGCCGCAGGTGCAAACGCTCGCGAAGCACAACGACCCCGACCTGCGCAAGGTCGCCCTCCACGCCTACGGCAGCATGGGCGGAAGCGAGGCCATCGCCGCCGTCAAGGCCGCCATCGACGACACCGACGAAAGCGTGCAAAGCGAGGCCGTCGGGACGCTGGCCACCTGGCCCAACAACTGGCCCGAGGATACCGCCGTGGCCGAACCGCTGCTCGACCTGATCAAGAACGGCAAGAAACGCTCGCACCAGGTCCAAGGCGCCCGCGGATACCTGCTGCACATTCAGGAGAACAAGAACCTGAACAGCGGCGACAAGCTGAAGGCCATCGACAACCTTCTTCCGCTGTTGAAGCAACCTCCGGAACGCCGCCTGGCCGTCTCAGCGCTCGGCAGCATCCCACATCCCAAGGCCCTGACGTCGCTGGTCAACCTGACCACCGATGCCGCGGTGGCCGAGGAAGCCTGCGCCGCCATCGTGAGCGTGGCCACCTCCAAGGGGATGCAAAACGCGAACAAAGAAGCCCGTCAGAAGGCGCTGCAAGCCGCCATCGACGCGACGAAGAACGAGAACACCAGGAAGAAAGCCACCGACGCCCTCAAGGCCGTGAAGTAAATCCTCTGCCGCGCGCGGCAACCCGCTGAACCCGACGCGCCTTGGAGCCCCTCCGAGGCGCGTTTTCTTTTCCATCAACATCCGGACCTGAATCGGGGCGTGGAGGCGTTGAATTAGAAGGGGAAATCTGTTCGCGGCTCCGGTCTTGTCACCATTTCCCGCGAACAACCGGGAAATTTTGGTGCGCATAGCAGGACTTGAACCTGCACGGGTTACCCCACTACCACCTCAAAGTAGCGCGTCTGCCAATTCCGCCATATGCGCGACCGGGGCGGTAATGAAGCAACATTCCACCGGGGCGGCAAGCGGTTTCTCTTTCTTGCACAGCGTGTGGGCGCATCGCCGTTGTTGGTGGGTTTTGTCGTGTTGCGACAAAACAAGCCCGCGTTCAGCGGGTGATCCGTCTCGCGCCTGGAAGGGCGAACGAATCCCGAGATCCGGTTGCGCCGCTGAACGCAGGGCCATTCGTCGCAGCGCGACGAGTTCCACCACCAACCTCGGAATGCACCGCGGCCCGGTGGGCACCACCATTCGCCTCACTGCCCTGCCCCGCTGGCCAGGCTAAACGGCAGAACTTCAAGCGTGCCAATCGGCCGACCCGCCGCAAAAAAGTTCACCGTGCGCGCCTTGGCGGTCGGGTTCCACGCGATGAGAGTTCGATTCTTCCGCGCGGCGTTCGCATAGACCATTGAGGTGGGGCTGTCGCCGTGCGCGGTCCAGTCCACGCGGCCAAGTTCGGCCAGCGACTGGGCCATGTAGGCGGTGACCAGCATCCATTCGTTGTGCGCCACTTTGTCTCCGGGTTCGGACCAGAGCTTGTCCAGTTCCGCCACCACGCGAGGCGCGTCCGCGTGCATGAGGAATCCAAGGTGATACGCGCCGAGTTCACCGCCAAGGGATTTCACGGTGGCAGGCCTGGGCGGGGTGTTCTTCTTCGCCGCCTCTTTTGCCTCGAAGGCAGTCTGCTCGCGTTGCACGTCGGCAAAGGCGCTGGCGATGAGATTCGGATGGCGGTCGTAGAAGGCCCCGTGCGGGGCGACCGGAAGCCATTGAATGCCGTAAATCCAGGACGGGCTGGCGGTGAACCATGTGCCCCACACGATGCTGCTGCACCAGACCATGCCGCAGGCGTTGTGCGGGTAGGCGGCGGGGAAAATGTCGTCCTGCGGATCGAACCAATACTCGACGTTGGCGCGCGCCTCGAAGGTGTAGCCCATCACGCCGGCGGCGGTGAGTTCTGAGTCACCGAGCGCCTCGCCGAGCAGGATCATTCCGGCCCACGAGTTCACGGCCTCGCCGGTGCTTTCCTGGTTGTTGCCTTCGGGGAATCCAATTCCGTCCGCGAAGCTGTGCCCGCGCCAGATGTCGAAGGTGCGGAAGCGCGGGAAGCGCGTGTCGGCGCGGTCGTAGTTGGCGTAGTTCTTCGCAATCAGCCGGGCCATGTCGCCGTAATCCGCCGCGAAGCCGGGCTGCAATTGGGCGAGCAAACCCGCGGCATAGACGAAGTAGCCCTGATGAAAATGCGTGTCGGTGAAATGCTGCGAACCGTACGCGGCTGGAAAGCCGACCAGGCCGCCATGGCGCGGATAGCGGGCGAAGAACTGCCCCTTCTCGCCCGGCGTGAAGGTGAACCAGTTTTCCATGCCGGCGCGCAGCTTGGCGAGAATGGCCGGCAGCGAGGGGTCCTTCGTCTGTGCGGCGATGAACGCGGCTTGCGCGTGGCGCTGCACTTCCTTGCCGCCCCAGTAGGTGTCGCCGCCAAGCTTCTTGTTTGGATCGGTGTAAAACTTCGCGAGCAACTCCCGAGTGCGCGTGACGTCGAGTCCGCGCGCAGCAGGATAATTCGGCACGATGCCGTGAAAGCGATGCGTGAGCGTGAATTCGCCGCCGACGGCGCATTTCAGCGCGCCGCGGATGGTGGTGTAGGCCGGGCCGTCGAGCCGGAGCGGCGCGGAATTGTCGCGCCAGTGATGCGGCAGGAAGCCCTGGATGACCTCGCGCGGCGCGCCGGGCCGGAGCGGTTCCGCGGTGACCGTCCAGCGCGTGGTGAGCGTGCCGGCACTGCGGTCGTAATCCCACGAAAGCCGAGTATCGCGCGGCACCGCGAAGGCGTGCCGATGAAACTGCGCAATGTCCTTCTCCGTTGAAAGAGGGCACACGACGAGAAACGAGGCCGGACCGGCGAACGTTACGGCAACGCCGTCGGCGGACTGCTCGAACTTCGTGCCATCCGGCGAAAATACCGCGAAGGCGCGGCCCGCGTGGCGAATGCCGAGCGTGTCGCCGGTGACCGGGAGCGAGGTCGGTTTGCCATCCAGTCCGAAGAACTCCGGCGGGTTCTTTGCGCGCGAGCCTTTGCCGTGAATTCCGCCCGGCGCGAGCAGCGGTTGCACGCCCTTGAACTCGCACCACACGGCGGGCATTCCCTCGCCGAGCGTCACATCGATATGGCGTGCGTCGCTCTCGAAGGAACGGAATGCGACCGACCAGTCGCCCCACGATTTCGCGCGCGAATCGACCGGCTTGAAATCCCGGCCGGTGACGACCAGCGGCCACTCCGCGATCGTCCGCACGCCGTCGCCGCTGAACGAATTGGGCAGGAAGATTTCGATGCCCTCCCTGGTGGCATCCACGCGATGGGGCATGGCCCAAAGGCCGGTTCCGAATTCCTTGAGGAGCAGGTTCTGAAACCATTTGTTGCTGGGAATGGGCCGCCCGGCCTCTTCCTTCACGAGAAACACTTTCCGCTCCTCGACCTCGCGCACGAGATCGACGTTGCGCTTCTTGTCCACCATCAGTCCGAGCGGCGGCGCGGCGGCGAACGAACCTTTGCCAACCGCGACGGTTTCCTGGCCGAGGACCGCGGTATTGGCCACCAAGGCAAACGCGAGGGCGATGAGCAGCAAGTGTTTCATGCGGCGGAGAATCTGCCGGCGTTCCGTTCCGGAGGCCAATTTCAATCGTTGCCCGCGGCGCGGCGTTTGCGCGCTTCCGTGCCGGGCGGTTTCTCGCCCGCCTTGTGGGGCGCGGGCATCCTGGCGCCGACCTCCGTGCGCCACGCTATGAGCCGGGCGTGCAGTTCCTTCGCCCGCGCGGGGTCCAAGGCGGCTCGGTTCTTCGTTTCACCGATGTCGTCGCGGAGGTTGTAGAGTTCGAGCCGGCCGTCCTCGTAGAATTCCATGAGTTTCCAATCGCCCTGGTGAATCACACCCACAGGCGTGGTACGCCATGAGTTCGCGCCCGCGCCAAGGTAGCCGGGGAAATGCTGGCAGATGGCGTCCCGCCGAAGATTCGCCGCCGGGTCGCGAAGCAGCGTGACCAGGCTTTCGCCATCGAGCGTTTGCGACGGCGGCCGCGCCCCGGCGAGTTCGACGAAAGTGGGAAAGACATCCACATGCATGGCCGGTTGGCCCGAACTCGAACCCGGTTTGACCACCGCCGGCCAGCGCACGATGAAAGGCACGCGAATTCCGCCCTCATAAAGGCTGCCCTTTCCGCTGCGCAACGGCGCGTTGTCCGTCACGCCGCCGGCATTCTTCAGGCCTTCGCGCACGTAACCGCCCACACCGCCATTGTCGCTGGAAAAAATCAGAACGGTGTTCGTGGCGAGCTTGAGGTCGTCAACCGTGCGCATGATCCGGCCCACGCTTTCGTCCACGCTGGCAATCATGGCGGCGTAGGTGGCGTTGTAATGCCCGGCCGCCGCGGGCTTGTCCTTGAACCGCGCAATCAAATCCGGTTTCGCCTGATGCGGCGCGTGAACTCCAAAATGGGTCAGGCACAGCAAAAACGGGCCGTCCTTCTTCCGTTGCATGAAATCCACAGCGCGATCAGTGAGGAAATCGGCAAGATACTGCCCCTTGGGATGCGGCGTCTGCGGGTTCGTCTTGAAATCGAAATGCTGGCCCATGCTGACGATTGCCTCGTCGAAACCGCGCTGGCCGGGATGATGCGCGGCATCCTCGCCGAGGTGCCACTTGCCAAACAACGCAGTGGCGTACCCGGCGGCCTTGAGCGTCTGCGCGAAGGAGATCTTGTTCAACGGCAGCTTGGTGACGTTCTCGACCGGGCGGAGAGAACGCTTCCACCAGTCGAACCGGTCGATGCCACCGACCGTGTAAACTCCGGTGCGCGGCCCGTGCTGGCCGGTGAACAACGCTGCGCGCGTGGGCTGGCAGTTCTGGCAATTGTAGTAGCGGGTTAGCTTCATCCCCTGCGCGGCAAGCTGGTCGATATTTGGCGTCTCGTAGAACTTGCTGCCCTGACAGGCGAGGTCCGTGTAACCAAGGTCGTCGGCTAGAATGAAGATGATGTTGGGCCGCGCGGGGAGGCCAGCCGCCAAAACAGCCATTCCCCAAAGCAATCCCGACATCACCACGGCGCGACAAAGAAGAAGGCGTAAGGAATGCATGCGCGAACCATAGGCAGAAGGGCGCAAAAGGGTCTTTTGAAATCTTGCGCCGGTGCGGCCGAAGCACGCATGCCCGGAAATACCTATTGACCCGGCGCGCCCGGTTTTTCTAGCGTCGCCGCCCGATGTCGAACCATCTGCATGTCCTCGTAGTTGCCGTCGCAAGCTGACGGCGGCCGGAGACGTTTCATGGCTCGACTGGCCGCCCGCGGTTCCAAAAACGGAACGCGGGTTTTTTGTTTGGAAAATCTATGCGACACACCATCTCGATCACGGTTGAAAACAAGTTCGGCGTACTGACACGCATCGCGGGCCTTTTCTCAGGCCGCGGTTACAACATCGACACCCTGAACGTGGCCCCGACCCAGGACCCGACCACCTCGCAGATGACCATCGTCACCCACGGCGACGAGGCCACGCTCGAACAAATCATCAAACAGTTGAAGAAGCTCGTGGACGTCATCCACGTCCGCGATTTCCGCGACGAGGAATACGTGGACCGCGAACTGGTCCTCGTGAAGGTGAACGTGGACTCCAAGTCCCGGGCCGAGGTCATGCAGATCACCGACATCTTCCGCGCAAAGATCGTGGACGTTCAGCCCAAGTCCCTGACCATCGAACTCACCGGCAACGAAAGCAAAATCGAGAAGTTCCTCAGCCTGATGAAGACCTTCGGCGTCGCGGAACTCACCCGCACCGGCAAGGTCGCCCTGGCCAGAAAGTGAACTTGCACTCGCCCGCGCGTTCCCGCTCAATCACCCGCTCTTAAACGAAAGAAACGAAATGCCAGCCAAAGTTTATACCGACAAGGACGCCGACCTCGGCGTGCTGAAGAACAAAACCCTCGCCGTCCTCGGCTTCGGTTCGCAGGGCCACGCCCACGCGCTGAACCTCAAGG
>CAYQWK010000238.1:0-9229 GCA_964420805.1 uncultured Bifidobacteriaceae bacterium
GGTCTGGGTGCTGCCGAACACGCAAAACTCGAACCTCGTCTTCCTCGGCTTCGGCGCGGAGGAGATCGGGAGCGGCGTGTTCACCAACGACGAGTTCCGCGTGAACCTGCTGGCCGTGGACGGCCCCGGCAGCTTCTTCGTGTATGACTTCGACGCCTTCGGCAACCCCGTCGTGTTCATGAACAGCGCCGACGGCATCGGCACGAATGATTTCAAAATGTTGGTGGCCGGCGCGCACCAGGACCTGAACTGGGCCTTCACCGCGCCCGGCGTCTATCGCGTGACGTTCGAGGCTGTGGGCACGCTGACGAACGGCACGGTCGTGTCGAGTGGACCGGCGGAATACACGTTCTGCGTGGAAGCCGCGCCGATTCCGCTCACGCCCCCGCTGCTCGCCATCGCGCGCACGCCGACCAACCGCGTCACCCTGGCCTGGAGCGGCGAATCGGGCGCGACGTACCAGTTGCAGAGCACGGATGCCTTCCCCCCGGCGTGGACGAACGCGGGCTTCCCAATCGTCGGCCTGTGCTCAGACCACGCCGTGACCCTGGCGGCCAGCAATGCGGCGGCGTTCTTCCGCCTGGTCACAACGCCCACCGCGCCGCGCGCGGGCCGTATCGTGTTCCACATCTACAACAGCACCTTCACCGAGGCGGACATCTGGGCCGTGAACGCCGACGGCGGCGACCTGCGGCAATTGACGACGAACGTGGTGCTGGAGTTTTTCCCGCGCTGGTCACCCGACGGCACGCGCATCGCCTACAACCGGCGCATCGGCGGCACGACCAACGCCATCTTCGTGATGAACGCGGACGGCTCCGGCGCGACCCAGATCACGCCCAACAGCATCAGCGCCACGCGCCCGGACTGGTCGCCGGACGGCCTGCAACTCGTCTTCCACTCGACCGTATCCGGCAACACCGATCTCTGGGCCATCAACGCCGACGGCACCAACCTGCGCCAACTCACCACCACCAACGCCGTGGACCGCGACCCGGTCTGGTCGCCCGACGGCACCAGGATCGCCTTCCGCAGCAATCGCAGCGGCGCCTTCCACATCGCCACGATCAATGCGACCGACGGGAGTGACTACACCGATCTCACGCCCTTGGCCGACGGCTTCAACCCAAGCTGGTCGCCGGACGGGACGAAGATCGCCTTCCATTCGCGGCGCGACGGCCCGCTTCCGCAAATCTACGTGATGAACGCCGACGGCTCGGCGCAGACGCGCATCACCACGAATGCCTTCGAGGATTACACCGCCGCCTGGTCGCCGGACGGCGCGGAACTGATCTTCAACCGCGTGGGCGCCGGCACGAGCGCGCTCTACATCATCGGCGTGAACGGGGCGAACGAACGCCGCCTCGGCACACTCGCGCCCAACGACACCCTGGCGGACTGGAAATAATGTTGCCACCACACCCAACCATTCACGCGGCCCCGCCAAATAGCGTGGGTCGCTCCCCTTTGGCCGGCTCCGGCGGCGTGCGCGCCTGGACTTCGCGCGAGACTCCGCGTCGCCGGACCGGCCTGTCCACTTCACCCGTTGGTGAAACGCTCCCGTGTGGCGGGGTCACGCACGGAAGCGCACCAAACCACGACCCCAAAGGAAAACCACATGATGAAGAAGTCCATCCTCATCGCGGCCTGCATGTTCGCCGTGACGGTTGCCGCCACTGCAGCGGAGAAAGCCATCACGGGCGAAGGCATGTGCGCCAAGTGCGAGTTGAAGGAAACCAAGTCCTGCCAGAACGCCATCAAGGCGGATGGCGTGACCTATTACCTGGCCGACAACAAGGTGAGCAAAGATTTCCACAAGAATCTCTGCTCCACGACGGCCAAGGTGAAGGCCACGGGCGAGGTCACCGAAAAGGACGGCAAGAAACTGTTCACCGTTTCGAAGATCGAGCTGGCGAAGTAACCGCCAGTCTGCACAGCGGCCGGGTGCGAACACCCGGCCGCTTAGCCGCTTTGCTCCTCGCGCTCGCAGTTCCCGCGCACGCTGCGCACTCGGACATCATCCTGTCGCGCTCGAACGGCGTGCTGCAGGTGGATGCCACAGTTCACACCGGCAACCTCCGCGAGAACGACGCGGCGGGCAACGGCACCATCTGGGCCACGGACAATCCCGGCTTCGCCGGCAGCGGCTTCCGGTTCAACGACGAATTCTGGTTCGACATCACCGGGCCGCTCAAACGCTGGAACGGCACGAACTGGTCGCGCGCGAATGTCGGACCGGAGTTCATGGAGTTCGTCGAGCCGGGGCCGTTTGGCGATCCGTTGCACTCCGTCACGATCACTCGGGCCACGACCTTTGCGCCCGGCTATCTCATCTCCCAGGCCGGGACGCGCGGGAGCATCCATACGCACTTCGTCTTTCTCTTGCGCGCGACCAACGGCGTCGCGCCCGCGGTCGGCGCTTACAGTTTTCCGCTCACCCTGCGGTCGCCGCAATACACCTCGGCGCCGCCGGTGCATCTGGTGTTCAACAACGGGCTGGAGGAAACCAATTTCGCCTCCGCCGTGGAGCAGTTCCGCGCGGCGCAGGAGATGCGCCTGAGTCTGGAGCGCGCGACGAACGGGGCACTCGCGCTGTCGCTGTTCACCGTCGAGGGGCAGACGAATCAACTCTTCTCCGCGCCCACGCCTGCCGGGCCGTGGAACGAGCAAGGCGGGATGTTTGTAGGGAACGGCGGCTGGCATCAACAGGCGCTGAACGCAACCAACGGCGCCCAATTCTTTCGCGTGCAACGCACTGAACTCTGAACTCCGAAAATCTGACTTCACCAAAGCAAAACAAACTCATGAAACTCAAACTCCTCAAATCACTACTTGCGCTAGCGCTGTTGCTGGCAGCCATCCCGCCCGGCTGGGCGGCGGGTCTATACACTCTGGGCCACGGCGACGTCCGCGCCTATTACGAAGGTGGCCAACTCAAGCTCCGGTATCAACTGGACTACAGTGCGGTGGTCAACGGCGCAGAGGTGGGGACACCCGAGACAGGTCCGGTCTCCTTTCCGATCAACGAACTGGTCACATCCATACCCGACGTGACGTTGCCCATGCCGGATCTGCCGGCGTACTCGTTTATTGGCGCGGCCGTGGGCGATCCGCTCTGGTATGTGCCGGAGGTGCAGGAGCCGGATCGGCCCTGGCTCGGGCTTTCCAGCGAGGAGCTTGATTTCGGCCAGTGGGTTGGAGACGCGTTGCAACTGAACCTGGTCGGCGTTTCGGCTCCGGCGGGCGCGCACCTCTCGATGTTCGGTACGGACGGGGTGGGCGAACCTATTGTGCACTTCGCCACGACGGACGGGATCGACGGGAACGACCGGTACTCGTACCTGACGACTTCAAATTCCATTCCAGGCTTTCGTGTGAGCACGCATGCCCATGTCAATTGGATGTTCACCAAGCCCGGGCACTATGCCGTGACGCTGAAGTACTCCGGCACCAACATCACCGACGGCTACAAGGAACTTATCAGGACGATTCGCTTTGCCGTGGCGGTTCCTGAAGTCGTCAAGCCGACCGGTTTCGTCGTGCATCGATTGGGCCTCACGAATTCTGCGGGCGACAGCGCTTCCAAGATCAACGAGTTCGGCCAGATCACCGGCAGCGTGGACGGCACGGATGGCGTGACTCGTGGCTATTTGTTTTCCACCGCCAGCGGCGGCGAGGTCGAGCGCGCGGGTTACCCGGGGTCTGATTACACGGAATGGGGCGGGATCAATTCATCGGGCACGCTCTCCGGTTACTATGCCGATCCCGCCGATCCGATGTTCGGCACCTATCGCGCGTTCATCCGCGACACGAACGGTGTCTTCACGAACATCGACTGGTCCGGCGACCCGGACTTCAACTTCACGGTGGACATTAACGAGGCGGGCCAGGTCGCGGGCGGCGGCGGCATTCGCGGCTGGGTGCGGAACACCAATGGCACGCACAATCCCTTCACCACCCCCGGCTACAGCGTGAACACCGCGTGGGGCATCAACGATCACGGCATGGTCGCGGGCGTCGTGTGGCCCGGCTTCTTCGACACGCCGAACGGACTGATCTACGACTCCACGGACAACACCTTCACGATTTGGAATTACCCCGGCGCGGCCCAAACCACGCTCTATGGCATCAACAACCGTGGCGACGTCGTGGGCGAGTTCAAGCCCAACCTCGTCAGCGCCAACGTGCCCTTCGTCCGCTGGGCCGACGGCACGACGCAGGTGCTGACGTTCCCCGGTCTGGCTGGCGTGCGGGTCTATGACATCAGTGACGAACGCGTGGTGGTGGGCCGTTACAAGGACGCGGCGAACAAGAACCGCAGCTTCTACGCGACACCCATTGCGCCGCTGCCCGACCCGCTCGCGTTCACCATTGAGACGTTTGACGTTGATGGGGCGAGCGAGACGTTGCTCGCGGACATTCGCAACGATGGCGCGCTGGTTGGGCGCTTCAAGGACTCTGGCGGCATCAGCCAGGGCTTTGTGCAGCAGGGCACGAATCGCACGGTGTTCAATGTCACGGGCAGCACGGCTACGTTTGCCGCGGGTCTCGATAACTTCGGGCGCGTCGCTGGTTTCTATCGGAATCTCACGAACCCTGAGATTCAACATGTCTTCATTCGCGAGACGAACGGCAGCATCACCACCATTGACGGCCCGGGCCAGACCTTCACCTACGCGTGGCGCATCAACGACGCGGGGCAGGTGAACGGCTACTGGTTTGAAGATCCGTTCTTCATCACCTCGTTCCGTCGCGCTCCGAACGGCACGCTCACGACGAACGTCTATGCTGGTTCGCCCATCGGCAGTGTGACGCGCGGCATGAATGACTCGGGCGACACCGCCGGCTGGAAGTGGGACGAGAACTTCACGCTGCAAGGCGTGATCTTCTCGGGCGGCGTGACCAACGTTTTCACCGTTCCCGGTTGGGAAAACACGCTGCCGGGTGACATCAACAACCTCGGGGAAATTGCTGGCACGGTGAACAACGGGTTCACGAACACAGCGGGTTTCTTCCGTCGGGCCAATGGCGACACGGTGGTCTTCAATCCGCCCGGTGCGGTCGAAGTCGAGGTGTTCGGCTTGAACGATCTTGGGCAGGTGGTGGGCGAATACGCGGACGCGGGCGGGAATCGTCACGGGTTCATCGCCAATCCAGCCGTGAAGCTGGGGCAAGGACACACTGACATCGGCATTGCCTTCGAGGACGGCGCGTTTGACTTGCACATCCACGATGAAGAGACCGACACGGAATACGGCCCGGGCGGCGCGGTGCTTTGCGTGTTGCCTGCGGCGGAGCAGCCGATTCCCGATACGGCTGCGCTGAGCTTCCTAGGCCGGCCCGGTTACTCGACGTGGATTCTTCCGGCGGTGCAGAACACGAACCTGCTGTTCCTCGGCTTCGGTGCGGAGGAGATCGAGAGCGGCGTGTTCGTCGGCGATTCGTTGCGCATGGAACTGGTGAGCGTGGTGGGCGCGGGCGACTTCGCGGTCTTTGCCTTCGATGGCTTTGGCAATCCCGTTGTCCACATGAACAGCGCCGACGGCATCAGTGCGGCGGATTTCTTCCCGGTGACCGCCGGTGGCCACACCGATTTGAACTGGGCGTTCAGCGCGCCCGGCACTTATCGCATCGGCTTCCGCGCGCGCGGAACGCTCGTGGCTGGCAATCAAGAGGTGGTCAGCGAGATCGCTTACTACACCTTTGTGGTGCCGGAGGCGCAACTGCCTCAGCCGCCGGAAGCGGAGCCGGAATTGATTTTCAACATCGTAAATCTGGGCACGCCTGGCGGTCCTTCAAGCTTCGCACTGGATGTGAATGAGTCGCGGCAGGTGACCGGCAATGGCCGTTACACCAGCACCAACTCGCGCCTGCACGCGTTTTTCTGGAGCGAGAACAGCATCTCCGACATTGGCTACCTGACAAATGGTGTCGAGTTCAGCCGCGGCTACGCCATCAACGACGCGGGCATGATCGTTGGCGAGAGCGACAACAACGTGTCGAAGGCTTTCCTCTGGGACGGCACGAACATGGTGAACATCGGGACGCTCGGCGGCTCGAGCGCGGTGGCGCATGACATCAACAACGCGGGCGAAATCGTGGGCGCTTCGTCGAATGGCAGCGCCAGCCGTCCCTACAAGCGATTGCCCAACGGCACGTTCATCGATCTCGGCACCTTGCTGGGCACGACCAACTCCAGCGGACGCGCCTGGAGCATCAATGAAGCTGGTGTTGCAGTCGGGCTTTCTCGCAACGCGGCCAACACCACATCGCAAGCCACCTTGTGGAGCGGCGGTGGCGTCACGGCGCTTGGTTCTCTGAACGGCGGGACGAACTTCAGCCAGGCTTACGCCATCAGTGACTCCAACGTCGTCGTCGGTTCGTCGGTCGCGGGCAAAGTCAGCCCGACAAGTTCCACCGATCTGAATCACGCCTTTGTCTGGACGAATGGCGTGATGGTGGATCTGGGCGCGCATCCCTCGAACACAAACTACATTCACAGCGAGGCCAAGGACGTGAACAACGCGGGCGAGATCGTCGGCTACGCGGCCAAATTCTTCGGCAGTCCGACCAGCGGAGGCGCAGCCATGCTCTGGCGAAACGGCGAAGCCATCGACCTGAATACTGTTGTCCCGCCTGGCTCCGGCTGGGTGTTGCAATCCGCGGAAGGGATCAACGAACACGGCGACATTGTCGGCTACGGCTCGTATCAGGGACAAACGCGCGCGTTCCTGCTCGTGCGCGCCACGCGGCTCATCTCCGGCCACACGGACATCGGCGTGGCCTTCGAGGAAGGTGCCTGGGACTTGCACGTGCATGCCGAGGACACGGACACGGAATACGCCCCGGCGGAGGCGTTGCTCACCGTGCCGCCCCTTGCCCAGACAGTGGTGCCGACCAATGCGAGTTACTCGTTCCTCGGCACGGCGGGCAGCCCGACGTGGGTTTTGCCGCAGGTGCAGAACCCGCGCCTGTTGTTTCTTGGGTTTGGCGCAGAAGAGATCGAGAGCGACCTGTTCGCGAGCAATCAACTGACGATGAAACTCAAGAGCGTGGAAGGCCCGGGGGCGTTCTCCGTCTTCAGCATCGACGGATTTGGAGTGCCCGTCGTCCACATGAACTCCGGCGACGGCATCGACACCAACGACGTGAAGAGCATTGTCACCGGCAGCCATGAGGACTTTGCCTGGGCCTTCAGCGCACCGGGCTACTACCGCGTATCCTTCGAAGTGGAAGGCACGCTCACGGCCGGCAGTGAATTCACGACCAGCGGCGATGTAACCTATTACTTCCAGGTCATTCCCATCGTGACCCAACTTGCTGTGACGCGCGGGGTCGGTAGCGCGACCGTCTCATTCGTCACGCAGGACGGGCTGACCTATCAGCTTGAGTCTGCCCCGACCATTACTGGGCCGTGGACCGACGAAGGCGCGGCCTTCCTCGGCACTGGCCAGCCCAAGCAAATCACAGTCCCACTCAATCCCAGCGCCCAGTTCTTCCGGATGAAAACCGTGACGGGGAACTGATCAGAACCCGCCGGGCCCCGCCTGCGTTGTCATAAGCGCAGGCGGGGACACCGCGCTCCAAGATGAGACGACGACAATTCATCCGCACGTTTGCAGGTACGGGAGCATTCCTGGCTTGGGCACCGGCGTTGTTGCCAGCAATGGCTGCCGTGGCTGGCGATGGGGAGTGGCACATTGTGAGCCGGGGCGAAACTTTGTCGGCCATAGCCGAGGCGCGCGGCGTGTGCGTCCAGTCGTTGAAGCAGTGGAACGGACTGAAGGACGACGCCATCCACATGGGACAACGCCTCCGGTTGCGCGCGCCGTGGCGGCATCTGAATCCCAAGGCGTTGCGCGTCGCTCAATTCGACGCGACGCGCTGGAAGCATCTCATCATCCACCACAGCGCCACGCCGAATGGCAATGCGGCGAAGTTCGACGCCTACCATCGTCGCGAGCGACACATGCAGAACGGACTGGCGTATCATTTCCTGATCGGGAACGGCACGGACTCCGGCGACGGCGAGATCGAGATCGGCCCGCGTTGGATGAAGCAACTCCAGGGAGGTCATGTCGCCAGCCTCGCCTACAATGAGAACTCGCTCGGGATCTGCCTGATCGGCAACTTCGAGAAGCAGCGACCGACCAAACACCAGTTGGCTGCACTCATCGAACTGCTGGGCTATCTCAAGAACGACCTGCTCGGCGGCAAGCCGAAGCTATATCTTCACCGCGAAGTGAAGGGCGAACACACGCTTTGTCCGGGACGGTACTTCCCCGCGAAACGCATCCACCGACTCTTCGGGCCAGAAGCTTAATGCGCATGAAATTCAGTCAAGGCCATGACAATCTGCGCTCGTCCGCTGCGCGGGGTGTGAGGAGAAGGTGCGAAAGCTGCCGAAGGCAGCCCCGCTCACGTATCGATTCGCTGCGCAGGCGCCGAGCGCAGGCACGGGGTCGATGTCGTGCGGCAACTCGCAGGTTGGTCCTGTTCGCACTTCTTGTGACGGTGTTGGGCAGCCTGGGCTGCCGTAAGCAGGAAGCGGTGAATGGCAGGCCGCGCGTGGTAGCGACATTTTTCCCGCTCTACGATTTTGCACGTCAACTGGGTGGCACAAACTTCGATGTAATCTGCCTCACGCCTCCGGGCGGTGATCCGCATGCGGTAGAGGCCAGTCCAGAGCTGGCGCGAGCGGTGGGGGAGGCGCAACTGGTGGTGCTACTCGGGCTTGGCATGGATGGCTGGGTGGAGAAACTGGCCAACAGCGAACGAAAAGCACGGGTGAGCGTGGCCAGCGTGGGCGTGGTGCCGAAGCGCGTTGGCAAGAGCGCCCTCGCCGAGTTCACGGGCAACGACCACGCTGGCCATGCGCACGGGGCGGAGGAACTGGATCCGCATGTGTGGCTGGATCCCGTGCTTGCGCAACAGTTGGTTCGCCGCGTTGCTGAGGATTTGTCGGCGATCGCCCCGCAACATCGCGGCGAGATTCACGCGCGGCGTGAAACCCTTCTTGGTGAGCTACAAAAACTGCACGAAGAGTTCGCATCGCAATTGAGCAGTGTGCCGCGCCGCCAGTTGGTGACTTTTCACGGCGCGTTCGCCTATCTCTTCGCCCGCTATCAACTGGAAACCGTCGGCGTCATCGAACTCTTCCCTGGAGACGAACCGTCTGCCGCGTACTTGCGCCGGCTTGTTGATTTGATGCGCCAGTTGAAGATGAAGG
>CAYQWK010000239.1:0-9181 GCA_964420805.1 uncultured Bifidobacteriaceae bacterium
CATTGCCCCTGCGCTATGTAATATACTCAGCTTAGAGGTAGCTCTCAATATAGCCCGGGATGCCGGCCGACGCGCTGGTCTTGAGTGGCCCTGCCCCAACGACGTTGAACCGCACCTCGCTGTCGGAACTGAATGATTTCGCCAGGAACCGGCTGCTCGACTCCAGCGCCGCCTTGATCGGCCCCATGTAGCCGTAGTTGTCCGGGGTGACGTGCAGTGACGAAATACCGATGGTCACGACGGAGGCATTGCGCGCCAGGTGCGGCTTCAAGGCATTGGACAACTCAACCAGCGAAAACGCCGAGACCGCGGTCGCCTGCAGGAAATCCTTCCGCTTCGTCTCGTGGAACGGCTTGAAGCCCTCGCTGTAGTTGGCGAACGCGATCGAGTGCACGACGCCGTGCAATGGCGCGTGACCGGCTGCGGCGACAGCGGCGGCCAGCTTCTCGCAGGCACCTTCCTGCTCGACGTCGCAGAGAAACACCGGCCGACCGGCCAGCAGCGTCTCCAGTGATTTCTTCCTCGCCTCCGAGCGCACACTGTAGAGGACCTTCGCTCCCTGCTCCTCCAGCGCCTTCGCGATGAACCAGGCGACGCTCTTCTTGTTGGCGACGCCCATCACGAGGAAGGTCTTCCCCGAAACCTGGAGGAAATCCGTCATGTCGTGACCTGCCCCTCGGGTTTCTTCCAAGCGACCGCGAACTCGACATTCATCACCTTCCGGCCTTCGGGCGTCTTGATGAGGCCGGTGAGAAAATGAAATTCGCCGACCGTCTCCTTGCGCTTCACCTCCATGAGGACGGTGTCGCCGGGATAGACCGGCTGCCGGAAGCGGATGTCGGAAACCTTGCTCAGGAGCGGGACTCCCCCGCCCTGCCCGGCGGTCCCGGCCATGAGCTTGGCCATCAGGCAGGCGCCGGTCTGGAATACGGATTCGCTGAGCAGCACGCCCGGCGTGATCGGCGCGCCCGGGTAGTGGCCCTTGTAGAAATCCTCGTCCGCGCGCCAGGTGCGTTTCGCGATCAGCACCTCGCCTTCGTGTGAGACGATTTCGTCCACGAACAGGAACGGCGCGCGGTGCGGTATGAGTTTTTCGACTTCGGTCATGGGGTATTCAGGCGGAAGCCATGGCGGTTCGCTTCTTGGCGGCAAGGGCCTTGTCGATCTGGTTGGCCACGATGACGCCGTAGTTGATGGTGCCCAGCCAGCCCGACATGATGATGCCGACCGAGCCGGCATGATACAGGCCCGGCAGCTGCTTCGGCAGATCCATCGAGACCTTGAGGCCTTCGAACTTGGTGCCGAATGACGTGCCGGCCCAGTGCCGGGTGTAGCGCTCGATGGTCCGCGGGGTTGCGGCCTCCATCCACTCGATCTTGCCGCGAATGTCCGGGATGTGTTTCTCCAGCGCGGCGATCGATTCGCTGATCAGCCGCTGCTTCTCCGCGTCGTATTGTTCCGGCGTCAGCGCATTCCAGTCCGCATACTTCGCGTTGATGGAAACCACGACCGTGTAGCGGTCGGAGCCCGGGCGCGTGTCCGGGTAATACAGGGAGAACGTCCGGCTGGTCGTGTGCAGGTCCACGAGTTTCTCGCTGGAAAACACCGGCTCGTCGGAGGTGAAGACCAGATCGCCGATGTGCGGCAGGGTCTCGCCCTTGCGGATGCCGAGATACACCTGGCAGGAACTGCTGTTGACGCGCACCGCCTTGGTCTCGGCCACGAACGCCGGGGTGAAGCTCTCCTCCCCGGCCAGGCGCAGAATGGTGTTCTTGATGTTGGCGTTGGAGAGCACGGCCTCGCAGCGGATGGCGCGGCCGTTGGCGATCACGCCGGTCACGTGCCTTGCTCCGTCGCGTTCCTCGGTCAGGATTTTCTCCACCCCCACATGCTTGCGGATCTCGACGCCGTTGGCCTTCAGCTCCGCTGTCATCTTCCGGATGAGCACATCGCTGCCGCCCTGGAAGGTATAGACGCCCTTGCTCATGAAGTTGGAGAACACGATGCCGAAGGTGATCGCCGGGTCGTCCAGAGTGGAGCCGTTGGCGTAGGCAATTGGTTCCATCAGCAGGCGCTGGACGTCGTCCCGCCCCGGGAAATACCGGGCGAACATCTGGCCGGTTGTCTCGGGGTTGTTGTCGTAGAAATTCATCGCGCGCAGGTCGGTGAAGAACCGTTCGACCGTCTCGGCCGCCACCCGGAATTTCTCCACCAGCAGCCGCGTGAAGTCCTCGCGATCGAAGGTCGTGTCGATCGAGAACTGCGGGTTGATGAAACGCACGCCCTTCAGTTGCACGATCGAGTCGGCGATCTCCTTGCTCCAGTATTTCCGGCAGGACTTGATCATGCCAATCGGGAAGCCGTGGAGGGAAATATCGAAGATGTGGCCGCCTTTCCGGGTGAACCAGGTGGCGAGCCCACCAAGCTGGTAGTGGTGCTCCAGCAGCAGCACCTTGTGGCCGCATTTGGCCAGGACGTTGGCCCCGGTCATGCCGCCCAAGCCGCTGCCAATCACCACGATGTCGTAGTGGTCTTCGATTCCTTTGAGCCAGTCGTAAGCCATGCGAGCCGCCCAATCAAGTTTGGCGCCCGCGAAAGCGCAACGCGGAAAGTTTAACCGCGGGTCGAACCTTGCAGCACGTGGTAATTTGCCATCGAGATGCCGCTCAACATCGCGCCAACAATGCCCAGGAAACCTTGATCCGTGCCGCACAGATAGAGGTTCTGCAGATGGGTCCTGCCGTTTCGGATCTTCCGGGGTGCGCCGTAGATGGCGCCGTTCAGGTGCCCGGTGAACTTCTTGATCGTGCGCGGCGTGAACATGTCCGTCGCCACCTGCGCGGCGGCCAGCACAGTGTCGTCCACCCCGGGCAAAAAGCGCCGGGCACTGCGCACGGCGGCCTCAAACCATCGCTGTTTGTCGGCCTGGTATTGCTCTTCCGGTAAATGCGCCCAGCGCTCGTAACTGGCCAGGCAGGTGACGCGGAAGATCCCCTCCGGCAGGCGGTCTGAGCCAAAGTCGAAGTTGTTTGGGAGGCAGATGACCCCGCTGCGGGTGTCCACCTGTTCCCGGGCCTGCGCGTATTCGAAGCGATCCGAATCATTGAAGAAGATGATGGTGTCGTTACCCCAGCCCCACTCCGCGGGCTGGCGGTTGAAGACGCTGATGGTTTCGATGAACGAGAGCACACCGGTGTTGGCGTCGGCCTCCGTCGTGTGCGCGGGCCCGCACAGCTTCATGGTCTCGGGATAGCCGGCCGTCGAAATCACATGTTTCGCCGTCACCTCGCTGCCGTCGTCCAGCACCAGCCGCGCCGCCCGGCCCTGTTCCTCGATGATCCGCTGCACGCCGCATTTCATCCGGCGTTCGCCGCCTGCGGAGCGAAATTTGTCGAGCAGGACGCGGATGATGACGCGCACGCCCTCCAGCGGCCGGGCAAAGCCCTCGAGGAAGAGCGCCTTGAACATGATGACGAATTGCCCGAACTCCATGTCCCGCTCCTGCGCGCTGCCGTAATACATCACCGGGCAGAAGATCATGTCGGCCAACAGTGGATCCGAAATGTGCTGCGCCACGACCTCGCGGGCCGACAGCGGCTTGGCGTCGAGCGAGACGTCGTCGTAGGTCCTCACCAAGGCGACCAGCCGTCGCCAGCCGGCGGCCTGCGCCGGGAACTTCGCCGCGACCTCGGCATCCAGCACCGCGAAGTCATTCGTGAACTTAAGCGTCGTTTCCCCGCGCGGGCCGAAGGCGATCCTCGACTGTTTCTGCGGACACAGGGCAAATTCCTCGCGCTCGATGCGCAGCTGGCGCAGCAGTTTGACCAGCGGCGTGCCCTTCACACCGGGTGCCACGTAGTTCGTCATGGCGTGCAAGCCGACGTCGTATTTTCGACCGGCCATGCTGTAGAAGCTATTCAGTCCTCCCGGGGCGTTGTGGCGTTCAAAAATGCAGACCTTTTGGCCGAAGTGCGCGAGGCGGATGCCCGCCGCCAGCCCGGACATGCCGGCGCCGATGATGGCTACATCGTAATGGGAGTCTTTCACTTCAGGTAGGGCGAGTCGTCCCGACGAGCCGCGAACAGGCAATAAAAAATCGGGTCGGCTCGTCCGGAGGACTCGCCCTACCCGATTGCAAGTTCACCGCGGCTGCCGCTCAGGCCTTGGTGGCGAACTTCGGAGTCAGGTATTCCGCGCAGCTCTCCAGCGAGGCGAGATGCGAATAATCAGCCTCCGGCACCTCGATGCCGTGGCGCTTGCGGAGTTCCATCACGATGTCGAGGAAGTCCATCGAATCCAGCTGCAGCTGGTCGCGGAGGCGGATCTCAGGCTTGATGGCCGAGAGGTCCTCGTCCGGAGCGATGTCGGAGATGATGTCGATAACCAGCTTCTTGCAGTCGTCTTTCGTCATGATGTGTAGCGGGAGTTATGCGGCGAATCGTTTGATAATCAACGTGGAATTTATGCCCAGCATGCCGAAGGAATTATTCAGGATGACGTCGATTTTGGCCCCGGATTTTGGATGATTAATCACCAGGCCCGGTATATCACATTGCGGGTCAAGCTCATCGACATTGATGGTTGGATGCACCACCCCGTCCGCAAAGCTCGGCAGGTTTCCGGCGAGTTCGAGGGCCCCGGCTGCGCCCATGGCGTGCCCGATGAAACTCTTGGTGTTGTTGATATGCGGCGGCGCGCTCCGGCCCTTGAAAACCTCGGCAATGGCCTGGCATTCCTGAATGTCGCCCTGCGGCGTGGAGGTCGCGTGGGTGTTCACCAGATCGATGTCCTCGATGGTCATGCCGGCATGGGCGATGGCCTTGCGCACGCATTCAGCCTGGCGCTCCGGATTGGGCAGCACGTAGTCGGTGGCGTCGGAGTTGACATGGTAGCCTGCGATCTCGCCATGGATCCTGGCGCCTCGGGTCAGGGCGTCCTCAAGCCGCTCCAGCGTGTAGATGCAGCCACCCTCGGAGATGACGATGCCGTTGCGGGCCTTGTCGAAGGGGCGGCTGGCTTTGGTCGGATCGGCGTGGGCGGCGAGTGCGTTCTGGCTCTTGAAGCCGGCAAATATCCCGAAAGTCTGCGGGCTTTCGCTGACCCCGCCACCAAGGGCAAAGTCGATCTCGCCGAGACGCAGCATCTGGGCGGCGTGGATCAGGCCCATGTTGCCGGCGGCGCAGGCCGCCCCGATCGTGTAGGCCGGCCCGGTGATGCCGAGATTGAGCGACACCTCCCCCGCGGGATTGTTGGCCACGGTCCGCGGGTTGTGATGGTGCGTCCAGAACTTCGTGTCGTATTTGAACTGCGAGATGTTGTAGACCTCGTTCTCGGTCTCGACGTTGCCGTGCTCCGTGATGCCGAGGTAGATGCCGACACGGCTGCGGTCGCGGGCCTCGAGATTCACGCGCGCATCGGCCAGGGCCTCGCGGGCGCAATAGATGCTGATGCCGCCTGCGCGCGTGCCGATCCGGACATCCTTCTTTTTTTGATATTTCAGCGGGTCGAACGTGCACATGCCCGCCGGATGCCGGCCCATGAAGCGCACATCGACCGTCGTGATGCCTGACACGCCCTTCAACAGATTCTGCCGGAACTCGGCCAGCGTGTTGCCGTTCGGGGCGGTGAGGCCGATGCCGGTGATGACGATGCGCGTTTGCTTCATGCGTGACGGTGTAAGGAGCAGATTTGCCTAGCCAACGGAAAGGCAAAAGCAATAACTGTCTCGACCATGAAAGTGCTCGTTGCCGGCGGAGCCGGTTACATCGGAAGTCATTGCGTCCGCCAGCTCATCTCCGCGGGCCATGAACCCGTGGTTCTCGACAATCTGGCCTACGGCCACCGCGCCTCGGTGCCGCCCGGCGTGCGCTTTGTCCAGGCTGACCTCGGCGACGCGACGGCCCTTGACCGCCTTTTCAAGGAGACGAAGTTCGACCTCGTGATGCACTTCGCGGCCTTCTGCTACGTCGGCGAGTCGGTGAAGTCGCCGATGAAATACTACATCAACAACTGCTCCGCCACCTACACGCTGCTTGAGGCGATGATGCGGCACGGCGTGATGAAGTTCGTCTTTTCCTCGACCTGCGCCACCTTTGGCGTGCCGGCGAAGCTGCCGCTGGTCGAGGACATGCCGCAGGCGCCGATCAATCCCTACGGCCAGACCAAGCTCGACGTCGAGAATGCCCTCAAGGCACTCGCCCACGGCCAGGGCCTGAGCTTTGCCGCGTTTCGCTATTTCAACGCCGCCGGAGCCGCCGAGGATGGCAGCATCGGCGAGGATCACGACCCCGAGACGCACCTCATCCCACTCGCCATCTGGGCCGCACAGGGCAAGCGCCCGGCGCTTGAGGTCTTCGGCACCGACTACCCCACTCCGGACGGCACATGCCTGCGCGACTACGTGCATGTGGACGACCTGAGCCGCGCGCACATTGCGGCCTTCGACAAGCTCACGAAGCCCGGCACCGCACTCTTCTACAATCTCGGCACCGGCAAGCCGACCTCCGTCCTCGAGATCATCAAGGCCGTGGAGAAGGTCACGGGCCTCAAGGTGCCGGTGAAATTTGCCCCGCGCCGCGAGGGCGACCCGCCGGCGCTCTACGCCGATTCCTCCAAGGCCCAGCGCGAACTCGGCTGGAAACCTAAGTTCATGACGGTTGACGATCTCGTGGAGACCGCCTGGCGCTGGCACCGGGCGAGGCCGGGCGATTACGCGGATCGCTGAGCGGGCGGACGCCGATGGGAAATCGGCGGCCACCAACTACTTCTTCTTCGCCTCCGGCTTCTTTGCCTTCGTCGCCGGAACCGCTGCGGCCCGCGCGTCCAGCGCCGCTTTCACCGCGCCGAGCATATCGTCGGGGTGTGCCGTTTTGAGCTGCGCATAAAGCTGGTCGTAGAGCAGCTCCAGGGCCGCCGGTTCCGGGTCTGCGCCGCCGCGCACCTCGTCGGGCAGATCTTTGGGCAGGATTGTGTCGCTCCGGGCAATGACGGCACTGCGATAAATCATGTTCTCGAGTTCGCGCACATTGCCGGGCCAGTGGTGGCGGCAAAGGATGGCAAGCGCCTCGGGCGAGACCTTGCGGGCCTTCGTCTTCTTGCCCTTGGCCAGGCTCTGGATGAAGAAATCGACAATCTGCGGAATATCCTCCGCCCGCTCGCGCAGCGGCGGCAGGCGCAGACGCACGACATTGAGCCGATAGTAAAGGTCCTCGCGAAATTCCCGGTCCTTCACCAGCGCCTCGAGATCCTTGTTCGTCGCGGCGATGACGCGCACGTTGACCTTGAGCGTCTCGGAACTGCCGACACGCTGGATTTCGCCTTCCTGCAGCACTCGCAGTATCTTGGTCTGCGTGGCCGGGGTCATGTCTCCAATCTCATCGAGGAAAATGGTCCCGCCGTCGCAAACTTCAAACTTGCCCAGCCGCTGTGCCGTCGCGCCGGTGAAGGCGCCGCGCTCGTGCCCGAAGAGCTCGCTCTCGATCAGGTTCTCGGGGATGGCCGAGCAGTTGACGGCCACGTAGGGGCGCGCGCTGCGGTGGCTGTGCCGATGGATGCTCCGGGCGATGAGCTCCTTGCCCGTGCCGCTCTCGCCGGTGATCATCACGGTCACGTCGCTGGCCGCCACCTGGCCGATGACCTTGAAGACCTGCTGCATCGCGGCCGAGGTGCCGACGATGCCCTCCTTGTGCTCTTCGGAATTAAGGACGGGCTGCACGCCGCCCGCCGAGCGGATGTCCGCCTGGGTGCGCAGGGCGGTCTCGATGAGCGCCAGCAGCGTCGGGGGATCAAATGGTTTCACCACGTAGTCGAAGGCGCCGAACTTCATCGCCTCGATCGCGGTCTGGGCCGTGCCGAAAGCGGTCATGAGGATGACCAGCTGCTTCGGATTGGCGGTGCGGATATGCTGGAGCGTCTCCAAGCCCGTCATGCCGGTCATGCGGTTGTCGAGGAGCACCACGTCGGGCGGCTGCTTCTTCACCGCCGCCACCCCCTCCTCTCCGCTCGGCGCCTCCTGCACGCGGTATTGGCGCGACGAGAGCACCCGGTTGAGCGAATAACGCACCTCCGCGTCGTCATCGACGACAAGGATATGCGGAACTGGGCCGGTCTCGGGCATGTCCTAGTGGCGGATGCTCAAAATGGTTAGCGCTTTGCGCAAAGCTCGTTCTACTTACCGCCCATGCTAGGGTGGTCAATTAACTTGTTTCGCGTCTGCGGCATCCAACTCGCGGTGCACGCGAGCTTCTTGCTGCTGCTCGCCTATTGGGCCTACCAGGGCTGGCAGGAAGGAGGTGCGGTGGGCATGGCGTGGAGCGTGGGGTTGATCGTGCTCTTCTTCGTGTGCGTCATACTGCACGAGTTGGGCCATTCGCTCACGGCGCGTCGCTATGGCATCCGGGTGCCGCGCATCATGCTGCTGCCGATCGGGGGCATGGCGGAGTTTGAACGCATTCCCCGCCAGCCGCGGCAGGAGCTGCTGATCACGATGGCCGGGCCGGCCGTGAATTTCCTGCTGGTGGCCATGCTGCTGCCGCTGGCCTGGCGCGGCTATTTTCACGGCGACGGCGTCGCCACTTACTCTACTGCCGGGGTGGTCGTTCAGTTGGTGTATGCGAATCTCATCATGGGCGTCTTTAATCTCGTGCCCGTGTTTCCCATGGACGGAGGCCGCATCCTCCGCGCCTTGCTGGCCATGAAACTGCCCTACCTGCGGGCCACCTGGTGGGCGGTCATGGTCGGGCGCGTGCTGGCCGTGGGCTTCATCGCCTGGGGCCTCTATGCCGACCGGGTCATGCTGGCCGTGCTGTTCACCTTCATCCTTTTCGCCGGCAACAACGAATACCAGGTCGCCCTGCGCCGGGAGCAGGAGGAGGCTTATTGGCGGGAAATCGCCCGCCAAGCCGTCCCGATCGCACCGGAGAAGCCCGGCGAGCCGCCGTTGCTGATGCACGGCCCCAACTAAAGGCGAAAGCCGCCCATTGCTGGACGGCTTTCAAAGTGGTGGACCCTATCAGGTTCGAACTGATGACCTCCTCAATGCCATTGAGGCGCTCTACCAACTGAGCTAAGAGCCCGTATCTGAACTAGCGAAGGGCCTAAAAGGTGGTTTTGGAGACGGAACGCAAGGACTTTTTATGGCTCGTCCCGCATCTTGAAATTCACGGTCCACGTGTCCGGGCGG
>CAYQWK010000240.1:0-9173 GCA_964420805.1 uncultured Bifidobacteriaceae bacterium
GCCCTCAACCGTGCTAATGTCGAGCGCATAGCCGCCGTCCTGGCGCACCCAGCGTCCGGCCACCGCGCTCCAATGGGCTGGCGCCGTGGCCGAAACGGCCTTCGCCGCAGCCGGGACGCCGGCGGTGTTCGTCGGAACAACCGAAGCAGTCGCAGTCGCAGATGCCGACGATCCATTGCGGGCCGGCGCTGCTTTGGTCGAGGCATTGCTTTGCGCCGCCGAACTGGCGCCATGATCGCGTCCGAACCACCACGAAGCCGCCGCGCCCGCGACGACCACGATGACGATCAGGGCGGCAACTCCCGGACCTGAACGGCCCACGTTGCTTTTCGATGATGATGTGTTTCGCATGTTTCGTAGCGAGTTCGCGCCGACTATTGATGCTGATGTCGCGGCGCAACGCCATCTCGTTTTCAGCAATACCCGAGCCTCGGCGCCGCGCCAGCAGAGTTTCCGAGTGACTTCCCGCCCCGCGGCGGATACCACACGGCCAGTAAAAGAATCCCGTGAGCCAGACCATCGCCTACCTTCAATCGGAGTCCGCCGAGCAGGGCATCGAGATTGGATTGCTCGTCAACTATCTCCTCTACGATTCGATCAAAGCCGGAGCCAGCGACATTCACATCGAACCCTGGGAAAGCACGCTGGTCGTCCGCGTCCGCGTGAACGGCGTACTCACCGAACTGGTGCATCTGCCGCTCGACCTGATGGAGAAGATCTCCGGCCGCTTCAAGATCATGGCCAACCTCGTAAGCTACCAGACCGGCCTGCCGCAGGAAGGCCATGCCTCGGGCGGCGAGGAACTCGGCGGCGTCGAACTGCGCATCTCCGTCTTTCCCACCGTGCGCGGCGAGAAGATCGTGGTGCGCCTGTTCGATCCCAGCAACCGCTCGTTCGACCTCGCGGCGCTGGGTTTCGATGACGAAACGCTCCGCACCTTTCTGAAACTGCTCGCGCGGCCGAGCGGCTTGCTTCTGCTCACCGGGCCGACCGGCTCCGGCAAAACCACAGCCATCTACTCCGCGCTTTACCACATCGTGCAACGCTCCGGCGTCACCATGAGCATCGCCACCGTCGAAGATCCGGTGGAATACAACCTGCCGATGATCAGTCAGGCGCAGATCAATCCCGCGCAGGAATTCACCTACCCGAAGGCGCTGCGCTCATTGATGCGCCAGGACCCGCAGGTGATCATGGTCGGTGAAATCCGCGACGCCGAGACCGCGACCATCGCCGTGCAGGCCGGCCTGACCGGGCACCTGGTCATTTCAACCATCCATTCCGGCATCGCGGCAGGCGTGTTCGCACGCCTCATCAACATGGACATCGAGCCTTTCCTGCTCGCCTCGAGCATCGCGGGTGTTCTCGGCATCCGGCTCATTCGCAAGAACTGCACCTATTGCGCCCAACCTTACGAACCGGATCCGGGCCTGCTGAAGATGCTCCCGGCCGAGGCCATTGCCGTGGCGACATTCCGGCGCGGCACCGGATGCAATGAATGCCTGCAAACCGGCTTTCAAGGGCGGACAGCGGTTACCGAACTGCTCGTCGTGGACGAGGTCTTTCGCGACGCGGTGCTGCAAAAAATTCCCACGCGCGCGTTGCAACAAGTCGCCATCCAGCAAGGCATGCAAACCATGTGGCAGAACGCGCTGCACCGCGCCATCAAAGGCCAGACCACCCTGGAAGAAATCTTCCGCGTCGTGGCGGTGGAACAACTTTAGCCTGCGACCTGACTCAACGGCCAGCCTTCAAGCGGACGAAACGCTGGCCGGCCGCGCCCCTCGCAAGCGTGGCACGAATGACGCGCATGGTCCCATCATCGGCGATGATCTGCTGCGTCACGCCCGCGCCGCTCCAAGGCCCGCCGAGGTTGTCCGCCCATTCGACCACATAGCCCAAGTCCGTGACGGCAGAGGGACGCGGGTAAAGAAACCGCAACATTGAGGGTTCCACCGCCAGCGAGGTCGCGCCCCGATCCGGCACGAGCGGGTCGAGGCCGAGCGCGTATTCCATCCGGTTCTCGTAGCCGTCCCCGTCGAGGTCGTCCCCCGGCATCGAGCCGTCCACTCGACCGGCGGCCCATCGCTCGTATGTGCCGAGCGGAACTTCGAGGTGATAGCTCACGGTCAATGTGGCGGGTTGCCCGCCCGCCTCGTCAGCGGCATCTACCGTGCGATGGCCGGTGCCGCTGATGAGGACCGCGAGCGCGCCACCGTTGGTCCATCCGGGACGCGCGACCACTTCCTGCACCATCAAGGAAAGGTCCGGCGTGCGCTGGAGCGCGCTGCGCTCGTTAATATTCGTCCATGCGGCGGGCGACCAAGGAATGGAGTTCGAGGTCAGCGCGCGCGCGCCGAGGTTGTTCGCCGAGGTTGTGAAGCCTGGCGCGAAGTCGGCGGCCTCGGCACGAATGCCGAGCGTGGTGACCTCGCTCTGCGCCTCGTCGGCGGTGAATTGAACCGTGGCGCTCGCGATGTATGCGCCGGGGGGCACTGCGAGATGGTCAAAGCGCAGCCCCACGATCTGGTTACCCAGCGCGCCATCGTTGACCAATTCGAGGTCCGTGCTTGTGAGCGTGACCGCGCCAGAGGCGGCCTGTTCCGCGTCGTTGGTGCCGCCGGTCACAGTGTTTGTGACGGTCAAGAGCAGCGTGGGCGTGAGAAACGTGACACTCAGCACGGCCGGCGCACCGCCCGCTTTGTCATAGGAATCCGCCGTGCGATGGCCGGTGCCAGTGAACAGAAAGGCAATGGTGTTTCCCGACTGCCAACCGGGACGCGAAACCACCTCCTGCACAAGTCCCGCAAGGTTCGGAGTCAACTGGTTGGAACCAGCCTGACCGGCCGCCCAGGCAACCGGCGACCATGGAACGGTCAGGGCGTTCCGCGTTCGTGAACTCAGGTTGTGCGCGTTTGTGGTGAAGGTGGCGGACGTGTCCGCCGCCTCGGTCGCGACGTTGAGTGTCGTGGGGTCGCTCTGCGCCTCGTCGGCGGTGAATTGAATGAAGGCGTGGGTGACGATGGCGCCCTGCGGCACGGCGAGATCGAAACGCAGGCCCACGATCTGCGGACCGGTCGAGGTCGCCGGATCCTCGACCAGTTCCATGTCCGTGCTGTCCAGCGTCACGACGCCATTGGTGGCCTCCTCGGCATCACGAGCGCTGTTGGAGATGCTCACGTTCAACGTGACCGGCAGCGCGGGAATGTTCGTGACCACGATGCTCAACGAGGCGAGTTGCGAACCGCCGGCGTCATCCGAGAGACGGATCACGAAGCGGTCCGGTCCGGCGCCGGGCGTTCCCGGCGTGCCACCAAGAGTTCCGTTCGCAGCCACCGTCAGCCAGGACGGCCCCTCCATCTTCGCAAAGGTCAACACGCCCACGCCGCCCGTGGCCTGGTTGCCGAGGCTGGCGCCGTAAGGCCGAAAGGCGATGGCGTCCGGCGCGGTGAGCGTGGCGGTGATGAAGGCCGGCGGCGCGCTCGTGGCCAGCGAAGCCACCTCCGCATCGGTGAGCGTCGAGGTGAGGAACCGCACGTCGTCGAGCTTGCCGTTGAAATTCGGGTCGGCGGAAAAACGGCTGTGGCCGATGAAATTGTATTTCACGCCGAGCGCGTCGGGGTTGAGGGTCATCGAGGTGTTCGAGGCCACGAGCACGCCGTTGATGAAGAGCTTGCCGGTGCTGCCGCTCAAGGTGACGGCCACATGCCGCCAGACGCCGGTGGACAACGCAGTGGCGTTGATGCGCTGCTCGCTGTTCCAACCCGCGTCGGTGATGGTAAAGCGCATGCCGCTGCCAGTGTTCGGGCAGAGAAAGAGATATTTCTGATTCTCGATCTCGCCGAGGTCGAATATCCGCTGCCAGTTTCCGCCACCATTCCAAAAGACCCAGGCAGCGAAGGAAAAATCCGTGCTGTTGCCCACGTTGGAAGGCAATTGCAGGTAATCGTCGCCATCCAATGAAATGGCTTGGCCGAATCTTCCGGCAGTGAAGGTCGGTGTGCCGACCTGGATGGCGTCCTGCCCGTTGCCGCCGTCGTCGTGAGTGTCGCCGTCGAATCGGTAGCGTGTGGTGCGGCCCGCGCCTGAGTCGCGATGTTCCTGGCGGTAGGCGATGGTCGAGGGTTTGTCGCGATACACCTCGCCAGCCTGGGTCGGCCAGTTGTCGTCCCAGCAAAGGCGGCGCACGTCCTCGACCCAGTTGAATGGCGCGTAGCGTTCCACCCACGGCGTGCTTTCCAGCATGTCCGTCATGGCGTCGATGGCCGCCGCCTGCTGCGCATAGCTCGGATCTCCGCAACCGGTCCAGTTCGCGCCATTGTTCCATTCAGTGATCCAGATCGGGCGCTTCACCTGGTCGTAGGTCGCCTTGAGAAAATTGTACATCTGGTTCGCCGCGCCCTGGGGATCGGCGGGGTTGTAGCACCAATAGTAATGCACGGGCACGTAATCCACGCGCAGCCCCGCCGAGTCGGCCTGGGTCATGAATGGATAGAGCCAGGAACTGCGGCCGCCGTCCGAAACCGCCGGGGCACCCACGCGCAGTCCGGTGCCCAGCAGGTCTGGCCACGAGGAAATCGCGTCGGCCACCGCCATGTTCGCCTGGTCGGGCCGGTCCGGTTCGTTGTAGCCGAGCAGGTGTGTGGCTCCGCGGGCTTTCCAATCCTGCCCCAATCCCGGCCAAAAGCGGTTCTGGCGGATGGGGACGTATTCCCAGTTCAACGGCGAGTTGCGGTCGAGGTTCCAATTATAGAGCCAGCGGATGTTGAGATACTGCTCAATGTTCCCGGCCACACCCTTTTTCGACGCCCAGCGCCACGCGAAGACGCGGATGAAACTCACCTGCGATTCAAGGCTGGACGGCAGGCGGCCCAGTTCGATGTCGCCATCCTGCGCGATGTAGCAACGGCTCGCGCCGGTGCCGGCGTCATTCACCGCGAAGGTCGCCATGTAACCGCGCTTGACCTTGAACGAGCGGATGGCGTTGGCCATCGAGCCGAGGGTGGCGTCGTTGTAATTCACGTACTGGCTGAGTTTCCGCGAACTGCCGGCGAAGTAGCGCTGATCGAACACCTCAAGCGGCTGGAAGGCGTCGCCGTGCGGAATCACCACCGTCCCCATGCCGTGCTGCGCGACGCGCGCGTTCGAGCCGAGCACCGCCGTGGCGCCGCTCACGCGGAACCGGCCGAGGAGCGTGGAGTTCACGGACGATGGCGTGATGTTCGGGAAGAAGGTCCATGCATCGGGCGTGTTGAGATGAATCACGCAGCCGGGGATCGGATCACCCGTGCCGGTGACGGTCAGTGCCGCACGGTTGGTCAGCGTGGCCGTGGTGTTGGTCAGGCCCGCGACGGTCTGGGCGGTGTGGTTGAGGTTGAGCGTTTGCGCGAATGCGCTTTGCGCCAGCAAACCAATCAGGAACGCGAGGGTTCGCAAAATTCGAGAAGGCACGGGTTGTTGCCGGGTTGTTTTCAATTTGGTCAGGACGAAACGTAGCCTCGCTGCCGTTTCCCGTCACGACAGGATTCGCCTGCATTTCCCACCAGTGACGTGGCCACCGCTGTAAAGTAGTGGCCGATCATGTTCCAGCGTTGACTGGCCGCGCCTTCACAGGCTTGTCATTACCCACATCCCTTGGCTGCTGTCGGCGCGATGTGGTGGGTTTTGTCGCGCTGCGACAAAACAAGCCCGCGTTCAGCGGGCGATCCGGTCCTGCGTCGCGGGCGGCGAATTCATTGCGCCGCTTTAAAGCGGCGCTACTTGTCGCAGGGCGACAAGTTCCACCTCGCGGCGAGAAGTCCAGGTCATGGCACGGTGGTCATCGCATGGGCGTTGGCCGGCGTGATGCCGAGCAGGAACGGAACAGCCCGCCTGGCCCATAGCGCGGGGGACGGATATCCCGCAGCCGAACCACCGAAGCAACTGCGCAACATGTCGGTGTCGATGATGCCAGGGTTCAATGCCACCGCCGCCAGGCCAGGCGGCAGTTCCTGGGCGAGCGATTGCGTGAGGCCCTCGATGGCCCACTTGGTCGCGCAGTAGGGTGCCACTTCCGCGTTGGTCGAGCGGCCCCAACCGGAGCTGAAATTCACGATCACTCCCCTGCCCCGCCCGATCATTGGCGGCGCAAAATGTCGGATGACATTCGCCACGCCTTTGATGTTCACATCGACGACCTGCGAAAATTCGCCGGCCGGCACCTCCCACAACGGCGCGTTGCGGTTGATGATCGCCGCGTTGTTGAGCAGAAGATCGGGCGTGCCCACCGTGGATGCCACATGGCGCGCCCAAGCCGCGACACTCGCATCGGAAGTCACATCCACCACGCGGAAATCATGCGGCGCGCCGAAGCGCTTCGCGAGTTCATCGACCGCAGCGGCCGAGCGTCCGCAACCCGCCACCGTGTGGCCGCCCTTGATGAATTCCTCCACCATCGCCCGACCGAGGCCGCGGGTAACTCCGGTGATAACGACGAAACGTTTCATTCGCGCGGTTTGAATTTGGATTCCCGCGCCAGTTCCTCCCACAACGCGCGTTCGCGTTCGGAGACGCTGGCGGGAGTCTGAACCTGGAGACGCACGAAGAGGTCGCCGTGACCGTCGCCGCGTTTCGGCAGGCCGCGCCCGCGCACGCGCAGGCGCTGGCCGCCCTGGGTTCCGGGCGGGACCTTGATGTTCACCGAGCCGGCAAGTGTGGGAACGGAAAGGGCGGCTCCGAGCACGGCCTCCCAGGGCGCGATTTCGAGTTCGCAAATCAAGTCGTGCCCTTCGACCTCGAAGTCCGGATGTCGCGCCAACCGCACGCGCAAGTAAAGGTCGCCCGCCGCGCCGCCGCCCGCTCCCGCGGCGCCACGGCCCGCCACGCGAAGCTTCTGGCCCTCGCTCACGCCGGCGGGAATCCGCACCTGATGCGATTCGGTCCCGCGTTCCGTGCGTACGGTGATGGTCCGCACCGAGCCGTGCATGACCTCGTCCAGCGAGACAAGTATGTCTCCTTCCACATCCTGCCCGCGCGCGTGAACCTCACCGCCCGTGTCAAATCCCCGCGATGAAAAGCCGTCAAATCCGCGGGGCCGGCCCCGCGACCCGAAAAGCTGCTCGAAGAACTCGCTGAACCCGGTGCCGCCGAACTCGAACTCGAAATCCTGCCCGCCCGCCGCGCGTCCGCGCGCGCCCTGCCAGCCGGGCGGCGGCCGGAACTCCGCGCCTTGCTTCCAGTTCGGCCCGAGTTCGTCGTACTTCCGCCGCTTGTCGGGATCGCTGAGGACTTCATAGGCCTCGTTGATCTCCTTGAACTTCTCCTCGGCGGCCTTCTTGTCCTTGGCGACGTCGGGATGGTACTGCCGGGCGAGTTTGCGGAACGACTTGCGAATGTCGTCCTCGCTCGCGCCGCGGGCGACGCCCAGCACCTCATAGTAGTCCTTGAATCGAACAGCCATTGTGCAGGCTTAGTAAGCGCGCAGGGCGGGCGGGTCAAGTGAAGCGCGGGCCGAGCGGGCCGGAACGGTTAGTCAAAGAATTCCTTTCCCGCCGGCGTAACCATGCAACTATGCGCGCCGTCACCTTTGCCGGTAACCAGACAATCAATTGTTCAACCACAACATGAATACCTTCACACGAGCTGCCCTCGCCGTCGTCGCGACGGGAATCGTCCTGACCTTCAACTCCTCCGCGCAAGATCGCGGACCCGGTGACCGTCCGCCTGGCGGGCCGGGCGGACGTGGCGGCATGATGCGAATGCTACCGGTGATGCGCGTGCTCGACACGAACCAGGACGGCACCATCTCGGAGCAGGAAATCAACAACGCGCCTGCCGCCCTGCGCACGCTCGACAAGAACAAGGACGGCAAGCTGACCGAGGAGGAATTGCGACCGGATGTCGGCGACCGCGGGCGCGGCCCCGGCGAAGGCGACCGCGGCCAACGTGGCCCCGCCGAAATGGTCAACCGCATGATGGCGATGGACAAGAACAGCGACGGCAAACTGACGAAGGACGAACTGCCCGAGCGGATGCAGCAATTACTCGAGAGCGCGGACGAGAACAAGGACGGCGCGTTGACGAAGGACGAAATCACGAAGTTTGCCGAGAAGCAGATGGCCAACATGAACCGCGGCGAGGGACGCGGTGAAGGCCGCGAGGGCGAACGCCCGACCCGCGAAGGCGGCGAACGCCGCGAACGTGGCGAACGCGAACGGCGTGATGGCCCTCCCGGCGAACGCAGGTAATCCGGCGTCGCCACACTTCGAATCCGTCTTACATCGACATCATGAATCTCCGGTTTTCCACCGCGCTGGTGGCTAGTTTTCTGCCGCTGGCGCTGATCGCTGCCACCCCCGCGTCGCCAGGGCGCGCCTTCATCTTCAACCACGAGAACGTACTGGGCACGTCGCTCGAACTGCGCGTGCGCGCGGTTTCCGCCGAGGCTGCTCGTGCCGCGGAGGAACGGGTGCTGGCGGAAATCGACCGGCTGGAAGCCGTGGCCAGCACCTACTCGTCCTCCAGCGAGTTCAGTCGCTGGCAAAAGACTCGCGGAACGGCGGTGAAAGTATCGCCGGACCTGTTCGCGCTGTTGAGCGCTTGCGACGAATGGCGTGAACGGACCGGCGGCGCATTCAATCCAGGCGTCGAGGCTGCGAGCAGGGTCTGGAAAAGCGCTGCCGCAGAAAACCGCTTGCCGTCGGAGAACCAACTCAAAGCCGCGCAGGCAGCAATGGCAAACCGCCCGTGGACGCTGGATCCCGCCGCGCGCGAGGCGACACGCCTTTCGGACACGCCGCTCACTCTGAACGCGGTGGCCAAGGGATTCATCATCGATCGGGCCGGGGTCGCCGGGTACGCGGTTACGTCCGGCATTTCTGGATTGCTGTTGAACATCGGCGGCGACCTTCGCGCGTGGGGCGACCTTGTCGAGACGGTGGACATCGCCGATCCGAAGCGCGACGCGGAGAACGCACACCCCCTCGCCTCGGTGCAGGTCGGCGGGCAGGCCCTGGCCACAAGCGGAAATTATCGGCGCGGGGTTGACGTGCGCGGCGTGCATTATTCGCACATCATTGATCCCCAAACGGGCCGTCCAGCCGATGGCGTGGCCAGTTCCAGCGTGGTGGCGCGCGACTCAGCGACGGCCGGCGTGCTGGCGACCATCTTCAGCATCATGCCACCGAGGGACATCA
>CAYQWK010000241.1:0-9152 GCA_964420805.1 uncultured Bifidobacteriaceae bacterium
TTTCCCCGTCGATGGCGACACTGCCCGCGACCACTTCACCTTCGGCGCTTACTTCGTCGCGGATTCTTCCCCACGCACGCACGATGCGAAACTCAGGCGCGTTTGCGGTGACCAAGACGACAACCAAGCCTGTCGTTTCAGCGGTATAGGGTTCTCGCGGCTTGAGCAGCTTGTAGGAATCCGCCTCGACCGACGCTGCGACATCGCTCATCGGATGCCAGAGCACTTCCAATTCACCCGGTCCGCCATCATTGAGTTGAATGTGCCAGGAATTGCCCTGCGGAATGGGCGCAACCAGGGTCTCACCCGACTTCCCGCCACCCCAGTTCCTTGCGGCAGCAACGGTGTCCATTCTCCCATCCGAAGATGTCGAAATGATCTCCACGCCTCCCACCTTTTCGCCGCCCATCAGCACGGTGACCATACCGCTGGTTTCCGCACGATGGCTTCGTTGCGCGTCTCTGGCATCGAACCGTCGCGGTTGGCCAATCTGAATAGCTGGGCCAGCAGGACCGGGCGGGCCGGCATGAGGCATGTTCTGGACGTGCGTGCCGATCGCGGCCACGACCGCACTATCGACAAATTTCACCACGCCGACACCTGCGAGAAAGATGGCAATTACGGCAGCACCGATCAGCAGAAAAAGCTCAACGGCCTGCTTCTTCGGAAAACCTCCTTCGACCGGTACCGTCATCATCGCCTCCATAGATTGGTCGCTGTTCTGCCGATCAGAGGACGAACTCGGCGTCGCTCTGCCGATGAAGTGTTGACCGCTTGGTCTCGTCTGGCATCCCGCACTTGCGGTAGATGCAGATGGCCTGACGCCTGTTCCTGAATCCTTCTCTCCCGCCTGGGGCTAAGCTACGCCAGCGTGGCTGGGATTTGAATGGCGGTGCGCCTTGAATCTGGGCAAGGACGACTACGACGAGTGGGTATTGAGGCTGTACCAAGCGGTGGTTCGGCCGAGCAACTTCCGAGATTTTTTGGCGCAACTGGGCGTGCGCCTCGGCGGCCATATCGTGGCCCTGCATGCGGAAGACATCATGCAGCGGCGCGGCGCCATTGCCATGACAGCGGGGATATCGGAGGACGATCTCGCAAGACTTCAACAGCGATACGTCGAATTCGCACACCAGAACATCTGGATGCAACGGGGCCGAGCAGTGCTTCTGCGTGATGGCTTTGTCGACAGTTCAACGATTTGCGAGCACCGCGAGATGGCCAAAACCGACTATTTCCGAACGCTGCTCGCCCCCATCGATATCGACCACAGCTTGGGCATCTTGCTGAGCACCTCGGAACAGGGTGGACAGGCCATTCTGACGATCAATCGTAGTGGCGTGCGCCGGCCTTTCACGCCGGACCACCACGCCCTGATATCTCGCTTGCGACCACATTTGAGTCAGGCGTTTCAGATGATGTGGCAGCAAGTCTGGGATGAACAAACAGCCAGCGTTGATCTCGCTGCGCTGACGCAGTGGCCCGACCCAATCTTGATCGTGGATACGCAGCTCAATGTGCTTTGGAATAATTCCGCAACCGAACGTTCAGCAGAACACCCGGATATGCCATTTATTGTCAGGGCCGGGCAGATTAGCTTTTCCAGCCCGATCGATGAGACGCGAATCCAACTGCTGGTTGCTGCAGCCTGTACGCTCGGTCGATATGCGGAACGACTTGTTCTTACCCGCAAATCAGAGTCAGAGAATTGGGTCCTTTCGGTACTCAGCTATCCGGCCTCGGCAATTCGCTCACGATTGTCCGTCGCGAGTGCGGCACTGCTGATCTTTCGTTCATCCGGAGGCGTCGGTCTGGACGATACGTATCGGCTCATGGCCATGCTCAACCTCACGTTGGCCGAAGCCAAGCTGGCAACAGCGCTACGATCAACGCGCGACCTGAATGCCGCAGCGGATCATTGCGGTATCAGTTGGCACACGGCGCGCACCCACATGAAATCGCTCATGGCCAAAGCGCAATCAAGAAAACAGACCCACCTATTGCGACTGATTGATCTGTGCCTGGACTTGCCGTAGCAGCTACTCCAGCTTTGAGGGCGCCTATCGGCGGAACGCCGACAGTCCGGGAAGCGCGCTCCTGCTGTGGACTCCGGATGCCATCTTTTCAACCTGCGAGGGTCCGATTTGGGTCGATCACGGGCGTTCAGTCACGCCGCGTCCAGACGCTGATCGTGGACAGCGAGGCTTGCACCCCGTTCCGTGAACGCGTCCATAGGCGTATCTTCTGCCCATGCCCAAGTACGAAGTCTTTGGTGAAGAATCGCCCGACCACGCCATCGTGGTCGAGGCGGCGTCCGAGGCCGCAGCGCTCGATCAAGTGGCGCGAGCGCTCGGCCATGCCGATCATGCGTCGCTGGTCGCCGATGGCGGTCCGCCGCTGATCGCCGAACTCAACGAGGATGGCTTTGTTCGTCGTCCGGGCGACATTTACGGGCTGATGCCACAAGGCGACTAGGCCATGTGCTACTCGGCGATGATGGAGGCGGATTACGCCACCTACGTCCGCCACTTCGGCGCCGAGATCTCGTTCTCCGAATTCGTCCAGCTCTACTGGCAACGCGAGACGGCACAGAGCGCCATGCGCACGCCGCGCGGCATGGATCGCGCCTTCGCCGCCGCCCAGACCGCCGAGGGGCGCACGATCAAGGAAGCGGTCGATCGTCATGCGCAGGCGCAGATTCTGTCGCTGAGCCAGGAACTTCAGGCCCAGCGCGATCGGTTGGCCGATGCCGAGGCCAAGCTGGCGAGGAAAGTGACCAAGGCCGCCAGCGAGTCGCGCCGGATCGCTTCGCAGAAGATCGCCCGACTCAAGGAGCAGATCGACGACCTGACCGAAGACACGCCACGCTCGTCGGACGCCCGGGTTTATCCGCGCTGGTTCGCGCCAGTCCTGATCTGGCAGAACGGCAAACGTACCGTTGTGCCGATGCGCTACCTGTGTCGACCCAATGGCAAGCCGGCCTCGGTCGACGACGACTTCCCCGCGACCTACAACGCCCGCCGCGACTCGCTCGGGCGCTATTGGAGGGACCTGTTCGGCCATACCCACGGCATCGTCCTGGTCCATCGCTTCTTCGAGAACGTGCGCTTGCACGAGGCCGAGCAGCGGCCGTTGGCGCCGTGCGAGAAGGAGAAGAATGTCGTCATCGAGTTCCGCCCGAGCAACGGCGAACCGATGCTCGCGGCCTGCATCTGGTCGCGCTGGGTCAATCCGGACAAGAACAAGCCGGACCTGCTGTCGTTCGCGCTGATCACCGATGAGCCGCCCCCGGAAATCCGCGCCCGCGGCCACGATCGCTGCATCATCCCGCTCCGGGAGCAGTACCTCGACGCCTGGCTCAACCCGCAGGGCGATCTGGCGATGTCACAGCAGATCCTCGGCGATCGCGAGCCGCTCTACTTTGAAGGGCGGGTCGTGTCCGATTGAAGGGTCAGACCGGGCGGCCCCGGTTCATTCGATCAGTTCCTGCAGGCCGTCGACGGGCGGCTTCGACTTCAGGATGTTCATCACGTCGTCGAACAGCTGGTTCATCCACGCCTGCAATCGCGGCGTCCGGAAGAACGCCTGCAGTTCGGCGCGTTCGTCCTCGCTGAGGTCGCTCCGTTCGCTCTCAATCTCGCCCACCGTGAATCCTGCGCGATAGGGTTGGCCCAGCCCGGGCTGGGCCGGACTCGGCGCGTCTTCGGCGGCCCGGTAGTAGACCACCTCCATTTCTCGCCAGAGGTCGGCCGGCTCGACGGCGGTGATGACGAAACGCAGCCACTGGCCGTTGTCGGTCTGCGCATTCGCCCAGTCCATCAAGCGGTCATGACTGAAGCCGACGTGGCGACCACTGGTCAGTTGCGGCATGTGATCTTTCCCTTCGCATGATCGTGGTGGCGGTCTGCTATTCCCACGGATCCCTCACCTTGCCTGCCGGCAGATCGACGAACAGCCCGGGATGCGTGTCGCCCCAGAACTCCGGTCGCGGGTCGGTCTTGTAGTCGAAGTAAAAGACCAGCAGGCCAAGCGGCTCGCTGACCGCAAGCATGTGCCGATACCACGCGACATATGCCGCGTTCGGCACGCGTGCTGCCGCCACGATCTCCGGATAACTCGCCATGAACTTGTCCGCGAGCACTTCGGGCGGATCATCCAGTTCGGCCCACGCGATCTGGTCGGACGCATCGCTGCCATCCATCGAGTTGACGACCTGCAGCGGATCGCGCCAGCGACGTGGCCAGCCCCCGTCGGCCATGGCACCGATCGAGTAGCGCCAGCAACTGCCGGAGCCATTCATGCCGCAGTGGAGATAGAGCGATTCGAACCCGCGCTCGTGCAACACCGCGACCATGCCCATGATTTGGCGCGCCAGACGATGTCCGCGCCAGCGCTCGTCATCCCAGTCGATCATTGTGGTTCTCCTTGATCTGCCGCGTCGTCGAACAAATCGCCGACCGGCACCAACGCACGCGTCGTCCACAGGCCGTCCATTTGCGCCAGCGACAGGACCGCGAAGGATCCCCACTGCTGCGCCCACGAAGCCGTGCGCGTCGAAACATCGCGGCCATCGGCGAGGCGCACCAGCACGCGCGATCCCGGCGGATGGCGGCGGTTCCAGTCGAGGGCGGATTCGAACGTCGGCGACCGGGTGCTCACGACGAGGCCCTCGACGCGGAGGCGCCATAGATCGCCTGGCAGGCCCGATACGTGTTCTTGTGGATCGCGACGACCTTGCTCAGCGGCTGCTGATAGCCGCCGGCGAGGTTCCATGCGACCGGAATGCCGCGATCGTGCAGGCCCTGGAAGACGCGGCGATCGCGTTCGGCCAGTTCGGCGGTCGTCAGGAAACCGCCGAGCGGGTCCTCGATGTGCGGATCGGCGCCAGCCTGGTAGAGCACGACATCGCAGTGGGCCATGCGCGCCACGTGGTCCGGGATCGCATTCAGGAATGCGCCGGCCTGGTGTTCGGCGAGAAAGGTTTGGCCGGCGCTGTAGTGCGCAATCCAGTGCAGGCCGAGGCGATCGATGATGTCGGCGGTGCCATCGCCGAAGTGATAGTCGTAATCGAGGATGCCGACGCGCAGGCCCGGATGGTCGGCACGCAGGGCTACCGCCGTCACGACCAGGCCGTTGAACGTGCAGTACGCGGCCGCTTCGGCCCAGCGCGCATGGTGAAAACCCGAGACCGGTGCCGCGACCGCCGTCTTCTGCGCCAGCGCCAGACGCGCTGCCGTCAACATCGCGCCGGTCGTATAGGGCAGCGACCGGTTCACATCCGACGAGCGTGTCCCGAAGCCGTTGTCGATGCGCTGCGCGAACACCTGCTCGACGAAGCGGCGCTCATGCGCACGACAGAAGTCGTCGATCGTTACCGGCACCGGCGGCAGGATGCGGATGTCGGGATCCAGCGCGATCCACGCCTCCACCGCCGGCCGCGGCTTCGCCGCACTCGGCGACGAACCCTGGGCCGGTGCCACCATCAAGTCGCTGTAGATGACGTGCATGGGCGGTCTCCTTGGGGGAGCGAAGCATGCATAGACACGATCTCAGAACATGCGATTACCGGATCCAGCCCTGCTTGCAGGCCGTCTGTAGTGCGTGGGCCCGGATCGCGGCTCCGCGTGTGGAGTTCCGGTGTATTGGCGTCGCGCAGCTTTGCTGTCCGGAGAGGATATCCGCCGAGTCCCGGCCGCAGGCCAAACGCAGCCTTGCGGTGCATGGCCGGATCGTGTCGTGCTCCAGTATTCGCGATCGGCAGCGTGGCCGACGCGGACCCGTGCAGCCGCAGCGGACGATGCGCGTGCTGCCGCCGGCGGCAGCCGCGCAGGTGTGTTGCCGGCCACAGGCCGAGGGCGAAAAGCGGGACACGATGCGGCGTGGCCGGAGCCTGCAGGGCGGCGCGTGGCCGGCCGCCGAGAATCGGTGCGACGTGGCCGTCGAGGGCGAGGCCGGACGGTCCCGCTGTGTTGGAATCCCGCGCGCGGACACGCAATCCCTGCCCAAGCCGGCCCGTGCAGGGCCGCGCCCGCTCGCCTGACGGCCGGAGACGGGCGTTTGAATGTCCAGTGCCGGAGCACGGCCTGCGTTGTCCCGGGCGTTGTCGGCGCGATCCGCGTGCCGGGTGCCCCCGTCATTCGGTTCAACAGGCCGGATGTCCGGCCCGACCCCTCAGTCGCCGGCCTCGAAATCGTCCGTGAAAACCACTGCCGCGGTGGGGTGGATCCACTGTGCGTAGAGGTTGAGGTTGCCGGGGCCCGCATGGCTCTGGCCGGGCGTGTAGGCGGTGCCGGCGACGCCGTTGGGCCGGGTGCTCCAGCCGTCGAACAGATAGCCCTCGCGGACCAGATCGCCCTGCGCTGCGATGGTCACGGCGCCGGTGCCGCGTACGCTGGCCGGGACGCTGCCGCCGGTGCTGCGATTGCCCACATAGGTCACGGTGAACTCGCCGGGATCCGCGGCTTCGAAGACCGGGCTCAGACTCAGGTGGTGGGCGGGCATGGTCAGCGTGTAGGGGTTGGCGGTCGACACGATCGCGCCCGGCAGCACGGGCGCGGGGCAGTCCTCGACGCAGGCCCAGCCGGCGAAGCGCTGGCCCGTGTCGGGCAGGGCGGTCAACGTCACCGGTGTACCCACCGCATGCGAGTCGCCGAAGATCGAGCCGCCGGCGAAGCGGCCGCCGACGCTTCGCGCGATGCGCAGCTGGACGTGGCCGCTCACGGCCTCGCTGGTGGCGCCACGGACGTGGAACGGTTGATCGTCGATCTGGATCGGCCGCGGATTGCCGATCTGGTCGACCGTGACCCGTGCCGCTTCGGCCTCCGCTGCCGTGCCGACCAAGCCGGTCCAGCCGTCGGGCCCGTTGGCCGGGGGATCTCGGAAGTAGCCGAACACCGGCGTCGGCCCGTCGCGGTAGCCGGTGGCGGTGCCCGTCAGGTCCGTCGGCGAGGACTGGAAGACGTAGTCGCGCATGAACAGCGGGCTGTCGGGGCGGGGCGTGACCAGCAGCGCGCCATCCACCTCGACCAGCAGGGGCTGGTCGACGCGCAGGCTGGGATCGTCGAAACCGGCGTCGTCGCGCACGGGCGTCAAGCGGCTGCCGGTGAACACCGTGCGCGGGTCCATGTCGGCGTAGAGGCGGTCCCAGAAGTCCACCAGCCCGAAAGACCCCGCTCCGGGTGGCGTCATCAGGGTCAGGTGGTAGTTGGCGCTGGATTCCGCGTACGCGTCGTACAGGGAGATGACCGGGGTGGTGTCCGCCGGCCTGACATTGACGTTGTAGGCCGCGATGCTGTTGATCAGGTCGATGCTGCTCTGCGAGTGGACGCCCGCGCCCTTCAGCGGGCCGTTCAAGGCGATGTTGCCGGTGAAGGTGCTGTTGGCGACGAAGGCCGGTCCCTGGGTGGACAGCCCACCGCCTGCGGCGCCCGCGACGTTGTTGGCGAAGGTGGCGTTGTTGATGAGGATCTGCCCAAGGGTCTGCCCACGCGCGAAGACGCCGCCACCCTGGGCGTTCGGCTGGTTCTCGTTGCGGTTCTCCGCCACGGTGACGCGATTCAGGTGCAGGGTGCCGAGGTCGCTTGACACCCCGCCGCCGCCTTTTTCACCGCTGCCCGCGCCCGAGGCGTTGCGGAGGATCCGCGAGTCGCTGAGGTAGACCTCGCCGAGGAAATTGCTCAGGCCGCCACCGTAGATCTCGCTGCGGCTGTGCGAGACCGTCGAATGGCTCAGTCGCAGCGTGCCGCTATTGACCGCGATGGCGCCGCCACCGCCATCCTCGTCGCCTTGAATGTCCCCGCCGCGGATCTCCAGCCGGTCGAGGTGCACATCACCCAGCTCCATGATCCGGAACACCCGATGCGGCGAGGCGTCCGGGTTGCGCAGGCCGGAGTCGTCGAAGGCCGGCACCGGCACCGTGATCCGATGGCCGTTGCCGTGGATCGTCACCGGCGCATTCAGCACGATCTCGGCGCCGACCACGATGTCGCTGGTCAGGTTGACGAGATCGCCCGGCGCCGAGGTCGCGATGGCGGTGCGCAGCTGCGCCTCGGTGGCGGCGTTGCGCACGGTCTGGCCCAGCAGCGGCAGGGGCAGCAGCGCCGAGACCAGCAGGGTCGCGGCGCAGGTGCGGGTGAGGATGCGGTGGTCCGGCGTCGGGGTGGGCATCTGGATCCTCAAGGTCTCGAACGGGTTGGCTACAGCGCAGGAGCCGTGCATCCGCCGCCCCGGGCACGCGCTGAAGGCGGGCACGGCCTGGATCATGCGGGAACGTCGGGCGCCTGTTGTCCGTTTTTTGGCACACGTGCGCCGGGAATGCCAGTGACGTCACGCCCGGCCACGTGTCACCACGCAGCCCGGCCTTGCGCCGGGCTTCGTGCGGTGTGGCGGTTCGATTCGGCCATTGCCTGCCGTTGCACGGTGCGCGGTCGCCTGGGTGTCCGTCGGCCACGGCTTCTACTGTGCTTTACATGGTATGCGGCGCACTGTACTGGGCGCGAAACAGTAGCGGATGGTCGGCACGCAGGGCCATCGCCGTCACGACCAGGCCGTTGAACGTGCAGTACGCGGCCGCTTCGGCCCAGCGCGCATGGTGAAAACCCGAGACCGGTGCCGCGACCGCCGTCTTCTGCGCCAGCGCCAGACGCGCTGCCGTCAACATCGCGCCGGTCGTATAGGGCAGCGACCGGTTCACATCCGACGAGCGTGTCCCGAAGCCGTTGTCGATGCGCTGCGCGAACACCTGCTCGACGAAGCGGCGCTCATGCGCACGACAGAAGTCGTCGATCGTTACCGGCACCGGCGGCAGGATGCGGATGTCGGGATCCAGCGCGATCCACGCCTCCACCACCGGCCGCGGCTTCGCCGCACTCGGCGACGAACCCTGGGCCGGCGCCACCATCAGGTCGCTGTAGATGACGTGCATGGGCGGTCTCCTTGGGGGAGCGAAGCATGCGCCGATGTCGTCTCACGGCTTGCGAATTGCCATGCAATAGTGCGGTCAACTCTACTGGCTGGCATCCCTGCGAACCATGCTTGGATTGTCTCGTGGTTATGGGCCGAGCATCGCCTCGGCTGCGCTAGGGAGAGACAAATTGTTTGCAGGAGAGTGCTCAAATCCATCAAGGAAGATGCCGATGCCCACGATCGGGTCC
>CAYQWK010000242.1:0-9081 GCA_964420805.1 uncultured Bifidobacteriaceae bacterium
GGCGTTGCGCATGGCCACCAGCTGCGGATTCACGTTGCCTTCCTCGCCCCAGAAGTCGGCGAGCTGGAGCACGGCGTTGTTGACGGCGGCGGTGTAAACCGGCGGGGTCAGGCTCTGGCCGGTGACCTTGGTCTCGAACCAGTTGACGCGCAGGTTGAGCTTGTTGTCGAGGAGCGTGAGGTTGAAGCCGTATTCTCTGGTGTCACCCTGGGGCGAGGCGAGCGGCTCATTGAAGGCGTTGACCCGGCCGCCGGAGGGCGTGAAGTTGGCGGACTGGTTGTAGAACACGCTGAAGTCGATGCCGGCGGGCAGCTTGACCAGCTTCTGCGGCCAGCGCAGCACGCCGCTGTAGGTCATGATCTCGGCGGCGACATTGGGCGGCGGGGTGCGGGCGAAGTTGAAGTCGTCAAAGTTGTAGTGGACCTTGCCCGGGTCGTTGGCGTCGGCCGGATTGGCCACGAAAGCGATGGGCTGGCTGACGAAGTAGTCCTCGTCGCGGCGCCAGCCCACCAGGGAGATGAGATGGTCCTGCAGCCAGTAGCTCTGGAGGAGGAAGGCCTGCGACTTGATGACATCGCGCTGGGCATTGCCACCGTCGGTGATCTCGACGAGCGAGACCGGGGTGGAGACGAAGGCACCCGGATCGGTGGCATTGCCGGCGCGCACGAAGTAGCTGGCGGGTGTGGAAACGGTTCCGGCCTGGATGACCGGCACCCGGATGGGCTCAAGCTGGAGCGGGTTGGTGTTGCCGATGATGGAAGGCCCGAGGTAGATCACCGCGCCCGGGCGGCGGGCGAAGGCGTTGATGCTGGGGTTGAGGGAGCGGGCGGCGGCACCGTCCACGGCCAGCCGATGCCGGTAGCTGATTTCCTCCAGGCTGTTCTCCTCGTAGAGGCCCGTCACCGTATGCCGGCCCAGCCAGCGCTTCCAGCCGGACTCCTGCTCGCTGAAATCGTATTTGAGGAAGGCGGTCGCGCGCAGGGTTTCGCGCTGGCTGAGGTTGTTGGTCCAGGTTGACTGGCCGTAAGCATAGGTGAAGGGGCGGCCGTAGTTCGGATTGATCTGGCCGGTGGGAAGCACCTGGTTGGCATCGATGCGGATGTGATTGCCGTTGTTTGCGGAGAAGGCGGCGTTCTTGGAGCGACGGTCCACCCGCTGGGTATCGTAAGCCACTTCGACGCCGACCCGATCCTCCCAGGCGCGCTGCTCCAAGGCGATGTTGAAGGCGTGGAAGCTGTCACCCTGGCGGGAGGTCTCGTCGATCATCCGGTTCTGGAAGTCGAAGGCGCTGTAGTCGGTGAAGCCCTGCATCTTGATGCCGGCGGGGGCGAAGCCAGACTGCTGTCCGGGGAGCACGTTGCCCCCGACCCAGAAGGAGCCGAGCAATTCGCCCACATTGCGCGTGAGCAGGTAGCGGATCGAGTCGCTGGCGCGATCCTTGTTGACGACCGTGTTGAGCAGCTGGGCCTTGATGGCGTCGGCGGCGTTCGCCGTCGTGCCCAGCGTCTCGGTGCGGAAGATCATGTCCGGGGTGCTGGCCGAGGGGTTGGAGAAGACCTGGAGCACTTGGTTGAAGAGCTGGTTCTGGCCGAGGAACGGGCCCTCGAAGGCGGGGCCGGCAACCTGGGTCGCGGCCAGGGGGTTGCGGGCCGGGTCGTCATAGAAGGTCCAGTCGAAACCGGGGCGGCCCGCGGCCTCCCAGTAGCTGGAGATGCTGTTGAAGGGCAGCACGGTGATCGGCCGGTTGGCCCGGGTGCGGCCCGACTCGAAGTTCATGCGGAGGGAGGAGGAGCGAAAGGGCGAGTAGGTCAGCGCGCCGTAAACGCGTTCCTTCTTCTCGAAGGCGGGGCGCTGGTTGAAGCGTTCCTCGTCGCTCAGGGCGGCCACGCGCAGGGCCAGCTTCTTCTTGATCAGCACGCGGTTGAAATCGACCGTGTTGCGCAGGCTGCTGTTGTCGCCGACGCGCACCTCGACCTTGTTCTTGTTCTGGCTGAGGTTGGGGCGCAGGAGTGAACTCTCGACCACGCCGGCGGGGTTGCCCACGCCGAAGAGGATGGCGTTGGGGCCGCGGTTGACCGTGACGTTCTCGATATTGTAGCCGTCGCTGGCGATGTCGGTGTTGTAGAATCCGCGGGTGAAGTTGGGCGCGCCCAGGCCGCGGGTGCGGCTGCTGGACTGCGGGTTGACGCGCGGGCCGTTGCCGTTGACCTGCGCCGCGTTGATGTCGCCGGTGGCGCCGGAGAAGTTGCCGATGGCACCCGCCGCCTCCATGTTCGTGGCATAGACCAGCAGGTCGCTGGAACTGGTGGCGCCGATGTCGTTGAGGAAATCCCGGGTGTAGATCGAGATCGAGGCACCGAGATCCTTCACCGGCGTGTTCAGGCGCGTGCCCGCCAGGGTCGAGGTCGCCTGGTAGCCGGTGTCCTGCGTGCCACTGACGACGAAGGGCGACAGCTCGACGACGTCGTCGTTTGGCGTGGCCGGGGAGGACGGCGGGGGTGGGGAGCTGGGTGCGGCGGTCTGGGCGGACAACGCGCCGGCCAGCAAGGCGGTCAACCCGAGGAGACGGCCGAGTGCGACAGGGTGGCGGTGGGTAATCATGTTTGGTGTGGGGTTAGGGTTGGGTCAGGGAGAGGGTCAATACACGGCAGGCGGAAAGGGAAGGGGCCGGAGGCTGCGCAAGGCACGGCGATTGCATTCCGGGGCGGGGACCGGATAAGTTGCGCGGACAGGCGGGACGCCGGGGGTATACGCCATTGCCCCTATACTGCCGGGGCGGAGTCGGGGCGGCAATCCACGGAAATACGGGGAGGGTATGACGCCAGATTTGAATCGACCGCCACAGGACGGGCGGCAGACGCTGGCGCACCCACCCAAAACATGAATCCCTCATCCCCCCCTGTCCGTGCGGTCGGTCCGCGGTTGTTCGTCATGATGGTGCTCCAGTTCTTCATCTGGGGCGCGTGGCTCCCGCTGGTCTGGAGTTACATGGGGGGTCTGGGTTTCACCGGGGCGCAGATCGCATGGGTCGGCAGCGCGTTCGCCATCGCGTCGATCCTGGCCATCTTCGTGGGCAACCAGTTCGTGGACCGGCATTTTTCCGCCGAGCGCTTCATGGCGGGCAGCCATCTCGTCGGTGGCCTGGCGATGCTCGGCCTGTATTTCACGCGCGATTTCCCGACGTTCTTCGTGCTGATGCTGATCCACTCCATCTGCTACGTGCCGACGATCTCGGTGGCGAATTCGCTGGCGTTCGCGCACCTGAAGGATGCCCGCCGGGAGTTCGGGCTCGTGCGGATGGGCGGGACCATCGGCTGGATCCTCGCCTCGTGGCCGCTCTATTTCGCGCTGCAGGGTGTGCAGGGCGCGACCCTGGAGCGCGCCCTCAGCAACATCTTTCTCGTGGCGGGCGGCGGTTCGGTGCTGTTGGCCGGCTTCAGCCTGCTGCTGCCGCACACGCCGCCCCGCACGATGGCCGAGGGCGCGGGCGAGAAGCTTGCCTGGCGCGAGGCCTGGAAGTTCCTCGGGACAACCCCGTTCCTGCTCGTGCTCTTCGTGGTCACCTTCATTGATTCGACCATTCACAACGGCTACTTCCTCACGGCGGGGGGCTTCCTCGGGCAGATCGGCGTGAAGCCGGAGAACATCATGCCGATCATGAGCATCGGGCAGGTGGCGGAGATACTGACGATGGCGGGGCTCGGCCTGGCGCTGAAGCGGCTCGGCTGGAAATGGACGATGATCATCGGCATCCTCGGGCATGCCGGCCGGTTTCTCGTGTTCGCGTTTTTCAGCGACAGCATCCCGGCGGTCGTCGCCGTCCAGGTGCTGCACGGCATCTGCTATGCGTTCTTCTTTGCGACGGTTTACATCTTCATCGATGTGGCCTTCCCCAAGGATGTGCGCACGAGCGCGCAGGGACTGTTCAACCTGCTGATCCTCGGCCTCGGCGACTTGGCGGCGAAATGGCTCTTCATCCCCCTGCAGGCTTCGCTCACCCGCGACGGCGTGGTGGATTACCAGAAGTTGTTCCTCGTGCCGTCCGGCCTGGCCCTGGTGGCCGCGGTGCTGCTGCTGGTGGCCTTCCGTCCGCCGGCCGCGCTGGATGTCGCGGAAGGTGCTACCGGGGCGGGGCACTAGACCCGGCGGAAGGTGCCGGCGTCATCCCCCTAATATGCGTGGATTGTTTTCCGCGCCGCCCGGGGGCAAACTGCCGGCCCATCCAAGGCTGCCTGTCACCTCATTGCGCGCTCCTCGCCGGTTGGTGCTGGCGGTCGGGTCACCCTTTATGCCCCCCATCCGTCGTTTGTTCGCCGCCCTCCTGCTCACCGTCGCGCCGTTGCTGGGCGCCGGCCCCCAACTCGGGCTCCAGTCCTGGACCTGCCGCAACATGAAGTTCGACCAGGTGGTCGATTTCGCCGCGCGCCACGGCATCAGCCAGCTGCAGCTCATGCCCGGGCACCTGGATCCGGCCGCACCGAAGGAGGAGAACCTGCGCAAGAAGGCGGAACTCGAGAAACGGGGGATCACCGCCTACACGTTTGGCGTGGTGAAGCCGGGCACGGACAAGGAGGCCAACCGCCGTTACTTCGAGCTCGCGCGGCTCATGGGCATGAGCCTCATCATTGTCGAGCCGCCCGACTCCGCCGCGTGGGACAACCTGGAGGAACTGGTGAAGGAATACGACATCCGGCTCGCCATCCACAACCACGGCACCGGCACGGTCTATGGCGACCCCGCCACGGTGCGGAAGGTCCTCGCCGCCCGTGATCACCGCATCGGCGTGTGCCTCGATGTCGGCTGGGTGACGGCGGCGGGCTTCGATGCCGCCCAGGTGTTCCGCGACTACGGCGACCGCGTCTACGACATCCACTACAAGGACAAGCACGTCGAAACGGCGGCGGACGGGAAGCGCGTGCCGATCGACACCGAGATTGGCCGGGGCGATGCCAATTACCCCGGCCTGTTCGCCGCCATCAAGGAGAGCGGATGGAGCGGGGTCATGGCCATCGAGACGGACAGCAAGGCCTTCGCCGAGGATCCCAACCGGCTGGTCAGCGAGGCGGCGGCACACTTCGCCGCGCACCGCCCGTAACGCCAGGACCGGAGCCGCACCAACAGAAGTTTGCAGTTGGGCTATCAATGCCCGCAGCTCGAAGGAGTTGCGGGCCTTTTGATTTCTCTGGATGCCCAAGCTGGCAACAGGGATGGCCGCAGCGCACCACCGCAATGGCGGCGGCGGTTTCATGAGGCGGAATCGGGCATCCCAAAATGGTGGGATTGTCCTCGGTTGTGCCGGCCGGGGCTTCCCACTGCGGGTGGCTGAATCATCAGCCCTGCCGGGTCAGAGTTGCGGGTTGGCTTTGGGTTTGAGCCGGGAGATGCGGCGGGTTTGCTGCGGACATGCCTTTCAACGCCAGCCTGCTCGTCCCGCTCGCCTGTGCGCTGGTCTATGTCATCGGGGCGCTGGCGGTGAAGCGGGCGACGGCTTTCGGGGTCGGGGTGTGGCGCACGAGTTTTCTCTCCAACGTGGCCCTGGCGGGATTGTTTGTCCCGGTGTGGTTCCTCTATGGCGGTGAAATCCATCCGTGGGCGGACTACTGGCGGCCGGCGGTGACGGCGCTGTGTTTCTTTGGCGGCCAGGCCCTCACGTTTCTCGCGCTGAGTCGGGGCGACGTGTCGGTGACCACGCCGGTCATGGGCACCAAGGTCATCCTGGTCGCGCTGTTCAGCAGCCTGCTGCGCGTGGGGGACGTGCCGTGGCGGTGGTGGGTTGGCGCGGCGCTGAGCACCGCCGCCATTGCGCTGTTGCACATCGGCGGGGAGTCCCGGCGCCGGCACGTCGGGCAGACGGTGTTGCTCGCCTTCGCCAGCGCGACCGCCTTCAGCCTGGGTGACGTGTTGCTCCAGAAATGGGTGCCGGGCTGGGGCTGGGGCAATTATTTCCCGCCGATGGCGCTGATGATCGGGCTGCTCTCCTTCACGCTGGTGCCGTTGTTCAAGGCACCGCTCGCCGCGCTGCCGCCGTCGGCGTGGCGCTGGGTGGGGCCGGGCGCGTTGCTCATGGGGATCAACAATGCGGGCGTGGTGGTGGCGATCGCGCTGGTGGGCAGCGCCACGGTGGTGAACATCATCTACAGTGTGCGCGGCCTGTTCAGCGTGCTGCTGGTGTGGGCCATCGGCCACTGGTTCACCAGTGATGAACAGCACTTGGGCGGCCGCGTGCTGCGGTTCCGTTTCGTCGGGGCCGCGCTCATGGTGGCGGCCATCGTGTTGGTCCTGATGTAGCCGCGCCGGCGGGCTACGCGGCCAACCGGTCGGGCTTGGCCGGCGCGGCCGGCGGTGATTTCTGCAACGGGCGCAGCGGGGGCTCGGGCTCCGGGTGCGCCATCGCGCCGTTCGCCTCGGGCTCGGTGGCCACGAGGAGCGAAAGGAGTGAGAGAATGATGAGGGCGGAAATCATGGCTTGGTGTGGCCGGAGCCTTGGGAGCGCCGGCCGGGAAAGGTGTTCCCGATGTCATTCCAAACACAATCAAGCCGGGCTTGGTTGCGGGAATTTGTCGGGTCACGGCGTGGTCAGCGCCGCGACAGGCCGTCAAAAGAAGCAGATTCCGGCGCGGCGCAAGCCCCGGCCGACGGTATGTCGCGATAGCAACCCGGCCGGGGGAGCCGGATAAGCAAACTTATCGGTCCAGGCCCCGGTCGGGCGAAGGCGCGGGCTCGAAAGCGCGGCAGGCCAGTTGCACGAAGCAAGACAGGGCGGCCGCATGATCGTGGTGCTGGCAGATGCCCTGGGTGAGATCCTTCACGTGGTGCAGGGATGCCAGGGTGTGCTGCATGGCACCGACCACAAAATTGAGCCGCCAGAGGAAATCCGTCGGCGAGAGAGCCGGAGTGTGCCGCCGCAGGGCCTGGCCAAAGCGCGTCATCACGGGTTGGAATTCCGCGGCAAGAAAATCCGCCATGAAGGGCAGGGGTTCCACGAGACAGCGGCCCAGCAGCCGCACGGCCTGCGGGCTCCGTTCGTCAGCATCGGCGCACAGGCCGAAGAGCGGCTCCGCCATGATATGGAAGAGCTGGTCCAGCGGCACCCGGCCCCCGGCGGCTTGCGCCTCGGCCGCGCTGAGGCGGGCCAGCCGCGCCTGGTTGATCGGACGAATTCGCCGGGTGAGAACCTCCAGATACAGGCTTTCCTTGTCGCCATGATGATAGTTCACCGCCGCCAGGTTGACCTTGGCGTGCCGGGTGATTTGCCGCAGCGAGGTGCCATCGTAGCCGTTTTCAGCAAACAGCGATTCAGCAGCCACTAGTATCCGGCTCAAGGTCTCTTGCGGGGGCATGGTCTTCATGTCTTTCAATTGTTTGAAACGGTGGTTTGAACAAGCGTCAATGCTCTCCCTTCAAGATCGAGGCGCGCATCATATCGGCAGCGGTCCGGGCAGTTGCGTTCGCCGCAAAAGCGCGTAACGGTGGAACCCAGCAACCTTAAACCTGTATGAGTATGAGCATGAAAAACAAAATCCCCCTGATGATTTCGCTTGGTTTGCTGGTAAGCGGCGCGGCCATGGCCGCCACTCCGGAGAAGACCAGTGCCCCGGTGCAGGTGACCTTCACCGCGCCGGAAAAATTCACCGATGTGCGCGAGGATTACATGGGCTCTGATCGCGGCCGCGACGCGCTGCTCGACCAGCTCAAGGAGCACCTCGTGACCCAGGGTGCCAAGTATCTGGCCCCGGGCCACCGGCTGGAGATTGCGGTGACCGATGTGGACCTGGCGGGTGACTTCGAGCCGTGGCGCGGCATGAATTTCCAGGACGTGCGCATGGTGAAGGATATTTATCCTCCCCGCGTGACCTTGGACTTCAAGCTGCTCGACGCCGAGGGCAAGGTGGTCAGCGAGGGCCAGCGCCAGTTGAGCGACCTCGGCTATCTGATGACGGTGGCGCTCAACACCTCGGACCCGCTGCGCTACGACAAGGAAATGCTCAGCAACTGGCTGCGCCAGGAGTTCAAGCGCCGGACTTGAGCCGCCGCAGCCGATACCTTCGCCGGCGCCGCCACGTGCGGCGCCTTTTCTTTTGACCGGTCCCGCGGGTTGGCGGCACTCTGTCCGGGTGAATGCCGCCGTGCCGCCCGCCGATGATACTTCCGCGCCGGAGGCCGGGCGGGTCTACGCCAAATTCGAGACCGAGCTGCAGGTCCGCCCCGACGACATCGACATGTATCAGCACGTGCACAGCAGCCGTTACATGGACTATGTGCTGGCGGCCCGGTTCGACCAGATGGAGCGCTGCTACCGGATGCCCATGGCTGAGTTCCAGCGGCGCGGCTTCGGCTGGTTCATGGCCACAGCGCAGATGAATTTCAAACGCCCGCTCGGGCTGGGCGACCGCTTCATCGTCCGCACTTGGATTGAGAAATTCACGCTGATCGGGGTGAAGGTGCAGTTCCAGATCGAGCGCACGCAGGATCACAGGCTCAGCTGCGACGGCTGGTTTGACTACGTCATGGTCTCGCTGGAAACGGCTCGGGCCGTGCGGTTGCCGGCGGACATCCGCGAGAAATACGCGATCTAGCTCCGCGCTGCGTGTCCGGCAAGTCGCTGGCTCGCGCCGAGTTGTCCGGGCCAGCCGAAAAATACCCTTGCGTTGTGCCGGCGGCTGAGCGTCCTTACGCGCCTCGTTAGAGACAGCGTTTTGATGACAGAATCTGGTGAGTCGTAGGCTGAGCGATAGCTTAAGTGATGATTTCGAAACCCACGGTGGGAACGGACTGGCAGATGGCGAAGGATCTACGATTTATCACATGAGCAATTCCAAACTCTACGTTGGAAACTTGTCGTTCAACACCACCGAGGGCGAACTCCGTTCGCACTTCGAGCAGTTCGGTTCCGTCACCGACACCTACGTCGCCATGGACAAGATGACCGGCCGCCCCCGCGGTTTCGCGTTCGTCACCATGGGCACGGCCGATGAGGCCAAGCTGGCCATCGAGAAGACCAATGGCGTCGAGCTCGGCGGTCGCGCCCTGCAGGTCAACGAGGCCCGTCCCAAGGAAGACCGTCCGTCTGGCGGCTTCGGC
>CAYQWK010000243.1:0-1296 GCA_964420805.1 uncultured Bifidobacteriaceae bacterium
CGGGGCCGGTTCATGCAGCGAGTCTAGCGTCACCTGACGGCGGGCAAAGCGCGCGGCCTCTGTCCAATCGCCTTGGGCAAGGGACCTGGCTCGGCAGGGCGCGCGGCGATGGCGAAGGTCATTATCGGCGGGCAATTGCTATGCCTGCTGCTGACTTTGCTGGTGACGCCGGTGGCCTACGCGATCTTCGATGACTGGGCGCGCGGACGGTTCTGGAAGCGGCGTGACAAGGGCGCGGACAACGCAAAGCGGCCGGGCATCTGACAGTCCAAACCGGGCGGGCGGAGAGCCGCTATTTCTTCGGTTCGACCGGTTTGGCGCGGATTTCGTTGGATCTCTGCACCGCGATCTTCGGATCCAGCTTCGAGTCCTTCCCGTCCACCGCGCGCACGAGAATCATCCAGGCATTGCTGCCGTTGGCGTCGCCGCCAATGTTGAGGATTTCGCCCTTGGGCAGGCCCTTGTCCACGCGCTTCACCAATACGCCCTTGCCGTAAAGTTTTACGGTGACCTTGGAGTCGCCCTTGTCCTTGACTTCGATCTCGCACTCCGGGCTCATGCGGGTGCGGGTGTAGCTTTGGTCGTTGATGACGATGGTCTGGCGGTTGACCTCGAAGTAGTTCCTCCACTTGAAGGGAATGGCCTCCAGGCGTCGCGCGATGTCAGCGTCCAGCTTCTTGTGCTGCGCGTTCGGGGACTTCTCCTCGTTGGTGCCCCAAATCAGCCGCGCCTCAAGCCTGCGCTCAGCGGCGGAGGCGACCAGCACGCCTGTGGCAAGGACAAGTGCGGACACAGCATGACGTGCCATTCGATGAAAGGCAGGGGATGGACTCATCGCTTACTGAATTGCTTCGTCGTCGGAGTCGGGGTTGTCGTCATCCGGCATCTCGATGGCGTCAGAAATCCAGACCACAGTCATTTTCTGAGATTCGGAGCGGAAAGAGATGCTGTTGTCATCCATCGGGTTGTCGATTTCCTCCAGCATGTCCGGAGAAACCCAATGTAATTGGAACGCCCCCACGAGCAGAAGCAAGCTGGCCACGCCCACTCCACTGAAAGCCGCCAGATGGCGGCGGATTCCGGCCAGCCACCAAGGGGTTGCCGACTGCGCCGGCTCCGCCTCAAGGCGGCTAATCTCGCGCTCGATCTTGCTCCAGAAAAACTCGCGTGACTCCGGCAGGCGCAACTCAGGCTCATTGTCACGAATCAGCGCGGACATTTGGCGCAAACTGTCATGCAATGCGCGAGCTTCGCCGTCTGATTCAAGCAGCGCCACGATCTCACGGGCTTCGGCGG
>CAYQWK010000243.1:1306-9074 GCA_964420805.1 uncultured Bifidobacteriaceae bacterium
TCTCCATCCAGCTCTGCCTGCAACTTCAATTCCAGTTCCTGATTCATTTCATTTCCTCTTTCCGGTAACTTGTCATCAGCACGGCCATTTTTCGCCGCGCGTAAAAGAGCCGGGACATCACCGTCCCTATGGAGCACTGCATCCGTTTCGCGATCTCTTTGTACTCCAACTCTTCAAATTCATGCAGGATGAGCACGGTCCGGTGCTCGTATGACAACTGCCCGAGGGCCTTGTCGATCCGCGCACGCAGTTCCGAACGTTCGAGTTTCTCCGTCGGGTTTGGCGTGGTGATCGGCATCTGTCGCTCAACCCCGCCGGACTCTTCTTCGAGATTCTCTATGGACTCAGCTCGCTCACGCTTCTGTTTCCGAAGTTTATCCAGGCACAGATTAATGACGATTCGCGTCATCCAGGTCAGAAAGCTGGAGTCTCCCTGAAACTGTTTCAGGCGCTGCCAGGCCTTCACCCATGCTTCCTGCGAAAGATCAATTGCGTCCTCTTCGTTCCGCATCATGCTGAACGCCCGGGCATAAACCTTGTCCCGGTGACGGGCGACCAGTTCTTCGAACGCCTGCATGTCGCCCCGCTGCGCTGCCTTGAACAGCGCCACGTCGTCCATGCTCGGGTAGTCCTTAGTTTTCGACGCCATTGTTTCCGACGGAGGTGGGTTTGGGCCTATTCAACAGTGACGAAAATGTTACAGCATCCCCTTGGTTGTCGGCAGTTCACCGGCAATGCGCGGGTCGTGCTGGCGGGCCAGATCGATAGCTTTCGCGAAGGCCTTGAATAAAGCCTCCACGACATGGTGCGGCTCTTCGCCGTACAACAATTCAAGGTGGAGGTTGCAGCGGGCCGCGTTGGCGAATCCTTGAAAGAACTCACGCGCTAGTCCGAAGCGGAAGCGGCTTGAGTAGTCCTGTGTCCGCTCGTTCACGTTCAGCACCCGGTAACTGATCGGCTCTTTCAGGCCGCGCCAGACGAGGAAGGGACGGCCGCTGAAATCCACGACGCACCGGGCGAGGGTTTCGTCCATCGGAACGTATGCTTCGCCGGTGAACGGGTTGCGTGGATCGAATCCGGCACCGTAGCGGCGGATGCCTTTCTTGTCCCCCAGCGCTGTGGCGAAGGCCTCGCCGAGCGCAATACCGCAATCCTCCACAGTGTGGTGCGCGTCCACCTCCAGATCGCCCTTGCACTGCAAATCGAGGTCAATGACCGCGTGCTTGGCGAGCAGTGTGAGCATGTGGTCGAAAAACGGGATGCCGGTGCGGATACGGGAACGACCGCGCCCATCCAGATTCAGCTTCAGGCTGATCCGCGTTTCTTTGGTGTTGCGCTTCAATTGCGCGCGCCGCGATTGCATCGCCCCCCTATTAAAGCCGGGCCGCAGAATCGCAAAGGCAATTCTACGGCGTGAACGTGTTTAACGCGGGGTAACGGTCAGTATGGCCGCGCGGCTGTTGGTGCTGCTCAACGCGTTGCTGGCCGTGGCGGTGTAGGTCGCGCCACTCATTCCCAATTGCGCGTTGGTGACAATCAACGTGCTGCTGGTTGCGCCAGGGATAAGTTCGGTGCCGTTGAGCCACCATTGATAGGTGATCGGCGCGGTTCCGGTGGCGCGGGTTTTGAAAATCGTGCGGGCGGTGCCTTCCTTCACCGTGCGGTCCAGCGGTTGGATTCGGATTGTGACCGGCTGCACAATGGCAAGGTTCGCCGCCGTGCTGGTGACCTTTCCGGCGTGGTTGGTGATGACGACGGAGTAAGGACCGGCGTGCTTCAATGTCGCGGCTGGGATGGTCAGGGTGGGGCCAGTGGCGCCAGGAATGGGCTTATTCTTCTGGAGCCATTGGTAGGCGGGCGAACTTCCGCTGGCGAGCACGGTGAAAGTCGCAGCATTGCTCAAGAGGACGGTCTGCGGCTGCGGTTGGGTGAGGATGGTAATGGGTTGTGCGTTCGCTCGGCCGGGAGTTGGAACGTCGTCACGCCAGCTTGAAGGTTCGTCGGCGTAGCTGGGAGTGTTAATGCGTTGAAATGACAGGCCCGTTCCGTTTGCGTTGATGGGCCACGGCACCTTCTGTTCGTAATGCACGCGATCCGTCAGAATATACGGCACAAAACCAAAATCTGGATGCTGCGGTCCTTGTGGTGGGTCGGGGCGGTATAGCGCCACGATGTCGTCGCCATTGCCGAGGTTTCCGGCAAACGGCCCGCGGATCAAGGCACCCTTTGGTACATGGAATTTGTTGGTGAAAGCCGTCAGCTTTTCTGGCTCCGCGATGGGATCGAAATGAACCAAGAGCAGGTAACCCAGCCCTGGAATCACATCCTTGTTAGAGAACTCGTAATAAGCACCGCCATCAATGACCCAGCCGTTGGTTGGGTAAGCCTGGTCGTAGAGCTTCACCGGCGTCTTCGTCACGTTGCGCAATTCGATGTATTCATCTGCCACGTTGTTGGTGCCGAATTCATCCAGCGGGTGATACATGATTTCACTGATGATCACCGGCCCCCAGGCCGTGGAGAATGTGCCGAAGCCCGAACATTCGTTCGCTTTGCCGGTGCCGGTGCGGAATTGCTGCACGCTCTTGGGCGCGTCCTGGCCGAAGGTCCGGCACGCCATCGCCGTGTAATCAACATCGCCGTCTGAGGTGACGATGCGGCCCAGTGAAACACCGTTGGCTGTCGCGCCAAATGTCATTTCCAAATAGGAAAGCGGAACTCCTTCCGAATTGGCCTCAATGATGAAAACTGTGCCGCCGTGCGCGGAATTGAAAGTATAGTCCGGTGGCTCGCTTTGGTTCCGGAACTGGTATTCGTACAACACAGCGTAACTCAGCGGTTCAATCACGAAGTTGGTCGGGAATTTGAAACGCGTCGGATCGTCGAGGCTGTCGGTCATGAACCAGCCTCCCATTTCCACGCGTTCAGTTCCGGGATTATAGAACTCGATCGCGTCTTCAAGCGGCGGGTCGGTGTGCGCGAGTAATTCGTTTATCCAGACTTTGGTCAGCAGTCCGGCATTCGGCCCGCCTGGTGTTGAGCGTTTCGGGAAGCTGGTGATTGTTGCCGTGCCGTCCGGCAGCCGTCCTTCCGAGACGCCAGACAGCTGCGGGCCGAACGTGATGCTGTCGATGACGGTTGTATCCTCGCGGCGCAACGTGATGCTGTCTCCGTTTTTTCCCAAGCCGAACGGCATCCGGTTGGCGCCCAGCGAAGACGAATAAAACACCGCGAACGCATTCGCTTTGTTCGTGCCGATAAACGACAACGGTGAGAACGGTGTCCGTGTCGCGAATCCTCCGCTGTCCTCGATCGTCAGGCCATCCAACGACACTGGCAGCAATCCCGCGTTGAATAGTTCCAGATAGTCGCTGCCCACTTTGGGTGAAGCCATCCACTCGTTGATCCGCAAAGCACCGGCATCGCCAAGTGTCGCCGCCACGTTGTTGCTGCCAAAGGACGGTCGGTCCAGCAGCGCCCAACTGCCTGTGCCATCTGGTACTCGGCCCACGGTCATGTTCTCGAGTTGCAATCCGAGGATTACGCGGTCGATCGGTGTGTTTCCGTCGAAGCCGGGCGGGAAGAAGCTCACCTCATCGCCGTATTTGGTGATGCCGAAATTGTTGTTGGTCACGTCAGGATCGAGTTGCACCACGAAGAACCCGTTCCCGGGAATGACCGACCCGCTCGGGAATGTGAACTTGGGCAGCCGGCTGGAATCGGTCAAACCGCACCCTGTCAGGTTCACCGCCTCCGGCGTCGGGTTGTAAAGCTCGATCAAATCCACGCCGTGGGCGTTCGAGTTCAACACGATGTTGCCGCTCGCCAGAACCTCGTTCAGACGGATGTCAAAAATGGATGCCGCGTGGGAAACCACGCCTGACAACGCCAGGGTCGCGATCAAGAAGAGCTGTTTCATGAGAATTAGTGCCGCGAGAAAATACATGAAAAGTTCGCCGGCAAAAGGGGAAAGTGGCTGGGCCGAAAGTGGCCGGGGCTTTGTGCGCGAGGCGCATCTCAGTTTCTTGGTCGATGCACACTTCCGAGAGGTGGGGCTCATCTCGCTGCGACGAATGGCACCGCGTCCATCGGCGCAACGGACGGACTCACGCCTTCCATTCCGTCCGCTCTATGCGGACGGGGTTTTTGCTTGTCCTCCGTAGCAAGTACTGCGGAGGGGGGCAGTTCGAAGACCACCACCTGCAAGAAGAAGCTGAAAGGCGCTCGGGCATGTGTTGGAAATGGAGGCCCAGCCCAGGTCCTCGTCTCGCTCTGCCGTGCCTTGGCCATTTCTTTCCCCTTCCGAATCGCCGTCGCGCTGCTAGCGTCCAAGCCGTCGCTCTGATGAAACCGGCTTTCAGTTCCGACCAGCGGGTCCGCGCGGTACTTGCGCGCGCAGGACGCCGCATTCAGTTGTCCGCGCTGCTGGTCGGGCTGTCGTGGTGGCTGGTGACCTGCCTTGGCATCTGGTTGCTCCTGTTCGTGCTCGACAATCTCCTCCGCCTGCCGGCCGGGCTGCGTCTTCCGTTGGCGGTGGGCGGCGCGTTGCTCGCGCTGGCGGGTTTCGTCAAACGCGTCTTTGCGGTTCTGGCCCAGCGCCAACGCGTCGAGCGCACCGCCATCCAGCTCGAACGCCGCTTTGGCATCGCGGACAACGTCCTCATCAACGCCGTGCAATTCGAGCGGCGCGACCAGTCCGGCCCGGAGCACGCGTTTGTCGAGGAAACCATCGCGCGTGGACGGGAGCAGATCGCGGCCATCCGCGTCGGCGATTTGTGGAACCGCCGCGACCTGTGGCGCTGGGGAACCGGCGCCGTGCTGCTGCTCGCCCTGTGGATGGCCTACGTGGCGTTCTTCCCGCAATACGCGCTCAATGCCGGTGCCCGTTTCGCCGTGCCGCTGGCCGACCGTCCGCCGGTTTCCGACATTGCGCTCGAAGTCTCGCCGGCCGGAGACATCGCGGTGATCGAGGGCGGGACGGTGGAAATCAGTGCGCTGGCGCGAGGTGGCTCGCGCGAAGGAGTCGCGCCGGCTTTGGTCTGGAAGGAAGGCGCGGCGGCGATCGAACCGCTCATTTCCGCTGGCGAGAACGTGCTCATGGCCGTTGTTCCCGGCGGTGAACGGAAGTTCAGCCACACTTTTGCCGACGTGCGCCGGCCCTTTGCGTTCCGCGTGTTGGCTGGCGACACCTATTCGCGCAGCGTGCAGGTGGCCGTGCGACCACTGCCGCGCATCAAGGACTCGTTCTTCCGCGTCACGCCGCCGGCGTATACCGGCATGGCCGCGACCAATCTCCCCGGCCCGCCCGCCGCAATTTCGGGCCTGGCCGGCGCGCGGGTGGAAATGACGCTGAACCTCGACTCTGCGATCCAGGGCGGCGCCGTGCGTTTCGCAGGGGCGGCTGTGCCGTTGCAAACCACGAACTCCCACTGGCAAACCGTCGTGGTTCTCTCCAACGCCGGCGAATACGAGATCGAAGCTGCCGTGCCCGGCCTCAAGAAGAACGTCTCCATCGCGCGCGGCGCGTTGCGGATCGAGCCGGACAACCCGCCGGAAATCGACTTCCCGACCACCGACCGCAACCGCCTCGTCAACCTCGCCAGCACCGTGCGGCTTGAAGTCGAGGCGCGCGACGATTTCGGTATCCGCGCCATCGAGGTGACCGTGCGCACTCCGGACCAGGAGGCCCCTGCGCGCGTGGCCAGGGCATGGACGTTCATCGGCCCGCCCGGCCATCGCGGGCCGGTGCGCGAGTCCTGCGCTATCGAGATCGATCCGGCGTTTTTCAAACCCGAGACCACCTATTTGATCGAGGCGCTGGCGGCGGATTTTCGGCCCGGTGCCGCCCCGGCGCGGTCGCGTCCGATCATGTTGCGCGTGAAGTCCTTGAACGATTACCAGCCCGCCACGGATGACCCTCTCGCCGCGGCCATCGCTCATTTGCGGCAGACCATCACCGCGCAGGAACGCGCCAACAATCGCGTGCTGAACCTCAAGACCTATCTGGACGAGGTGCTCCAGAGCAAAACCCTGGCCGAGCGCGGCAAGGATTCCGCCACGCGTCAGGAAGACGCGATGCAGGCCGGCAGCCGCGCGTTCGCGGCCTTCCGCCGCGCGGGAGCCGAGGGCCGCCATTACGCGGTGAAACTTGATTCTCTCGTCACCGGCGAGATGCCCTGGGCGTTGCGGGATCTTCGCGAGTTGAAGGATTTGTCCGTGGACCGCGTGCCGCGCCAGATCGACGGGATTCAACAACGGCAGGCTTTCATCCTCGGCGAACTCCTCGCCCTGCTCGGCGGCATCGCGGATCAGCGGCAATCTCTCTTGAAGACGAACGTGCTGGCCAAAGAGAAGGACACGACGCCCATGGTCACGCCGGAGGAGTTTGCGAAGGACCTCGCCGACGACCTGAAAAAGTTCGAGAAGGACCAGGAGCGCATCATCGAAAAAAGCAAGGCGCTGGCGGACAAGAAGCCCGAGGACTTGACGGAGAAGGAGGAGAAGATCCTGGGCGAGATGGCGCGCGAAGAGGCGAAGTGGGCGAAGTTTTTCGAGGAGAAGTTGACCGATTTCAGCAAGCTGCCGCAGCAGGATTTCAGCGATGGCAAGATGGGCAAGGAGTTGAACGAGGTTTTTCAGGAGATCAAGAAGGCGGCGGAGAGCCTTTATGCGCAAAAGACCGAGTTGGCTGTTCCCGCCGAGCAGAGCGGCCTGGAGAACGCGAAGGAACTTGAGCAGAACCTCGAGCGCTGGCTGCCCGACTCCCCCGACCGCGCCAAATGGAACATGGAGGAAATGACTGGCACCCCAGCCGATGTCGCGCTGGCGGAGCTTCCGGCTGAACTGGAGGACATCATCGGCGAGTTGATCGACAAGGAAGAGGAAATGACCAAGGACGTCGAGGATGTCTCCAGCCCGTGGCTCGACTCGATCGACAAGGGCGCGGGCTGGGACGCGGCGGACGGCCCGATTTCCAGCATGAGCGCCAAGGGCGTGACCGGAAACCAACTGCCCAACGACATGGAAATCGGCGGGCGCTCCGGCGAGGGCCGCACCGGCAAGAGCAGCGGCCAGATGGTTGAGAACACCGCCGACGGCAAGGGCGGACGCGAAACTCCGACGCGCCTGGACCAGACGCCCTTCGAGCAGGGCAGCGTGCAGGACAGCGACAAAAGCTCGAAGGGTGGCGCCACTGGCGGCGGCAAACTCAGCGGCACCGGTGCCGAAGGACTGCGCGGGCAGGCCGGGCCGCAGTTGCAGCAGAAGATGCCGCGCCTGGCCGACAAGCAGGCAAAAATCCGCCAGGACGCCGAGGCCCTCGCGCTCACCTTGCGCCGGCATCATCTGCCCACCGGCGATTTGGAGAAATCCATCCACGCCATGAAGGCGCTCGAGGACGCCGCAAAGAAAGGCGACGGCCTCGGCGTGCGCCGTGGGTTCAGCCACGCGGTGGACGCGCTCGCGGAATCGAAGAAGACGCTGCGCGCCGAGAGCGGACTGCATCGCGAACGCACCCGGCTCCCGACGTGGCAGCGTGATGAAATCCGGACGGGCCTTCAGGACGGCACGCCGGCGGGCTACGAGGAGATCGTGGGCGAATACTTCAAAGTCCTGGCCGGGCAGGGGAAATGAGACGCATGGCGGCCTCGCACCACAACCGGCTTGCTTGCGGCAGTATTGCCGGCGCGTTGCTCGTGTTGCTCTCGACCGCCTCCGCCTTCGCCGCCCAGCCGCTGTTGCCCAATGGCGATCTCGAACTCGCCGATCC
>CAYQWK010000244.1:0-8980 GCA_964420805.1 uncultured Bifidobacteriaceae bacterium
GCACATCGGCTGGGGGCACGGTTGCGTGGATTACGCGGTGGACATGGCAATCAAGGCGGACGTCAAGCGCCTTGTGCTGTTCCATCACGATCCCGATCACGACGACGCTAAAATCGAGAGCATGGTCTCACACGCGCGAATGCTCGTTGCGCAGGCGAAGTCTTCATTGCAGGTTGAAGCGGCGCGGGAGGGTGCGGTGATCGAACTCTCCAAGGCTGGTGCGAGAATTTGAAGACTGGGCGATGAGGGATTCGAACCCCCGACCCACAGCGTGTAAAGCTGCTGCGCTACCGCTGCGCCAATCGCCCGTTGAACGCCGCCAAGTTATCGGTGGCGGCATGAAGTGCAAGATTCATTCCGGGCGATTCCAAAATGCAGAACCGCGAATGGACGCCAGTGGACGCAAACGGGGAAGGTGGTCTCCACGCGAAGCACGGGCGGCGCGGCTTCCTTCTTCCGGAGTGTGACGCGCCGCGCGCTCGCCGAAGCCAAGCCGGTTCATCCGCGCGAATTGGCCTCCTTCCATTATCCACTTGCGGTGCAACATCGGATTTCGGGTTGAGCCGTGCCCGTCGTTTCCCCACAGTCCCGCGCCATGACGAAATCGGCACCACCCATCGGCATCATTGGCGGCAGCGGGCTTTACCACATCGAAGGGTTCACTAACCAAAAATGGATCACGGTCAGGACGCCGTTCGGGCTGCCCTCCGACCAGTTGCTCACCGGAAGACTCTCCGGCCGTGATGTGGTTTTCATTCCCCGGCATGGTCGCGGCCACCGCATCCTGCCCAGCGAGTTGAACCACCGCGCGAATATCTGGGCCATGAAGAAGCTTGGGGTGCATTGGATTCTGAGCGTCAGTGCCGTCGGCTCGCTTCAGAAGCGTTACAAGCCCTGCGATATCGTGCTGCCGGACCAGTTTCTTGACCGCACCAAACGCTCGTTCGAGCACACGTTCTTTGGGCGCGGCATCGTGGCGCACGTGGCCTTTGCCGATCCGGTTTGCGAGGAGTTGCGTCAACTCGTTCTCGCCACCGGGCGCAAGCTCGGCGCGCGCATCCACGACGGCGGCACCTACGTGAACATGGAAGGCCCCGCCTTCAGCACCCGCGCCGAATCGCTCACCAACCACAAGGCCGGCTACGACGTCATTGGCATGACCAACCTCGGCGAGGCGAAATGCGCCCGCGAGGCCGAAATCGCCTACACGACCATGGCGATGATCACCGATTACGATTGCTGGAAGACCGATGAAGCGCATGTGACCGTTGAGATGGTCCTCGATTGCCTGCGCCGCAATGCCGATACCGCGAAGAAGATCATCGCCGCCGTTATTCCGAAGATTCCGGTGCAGCCGGACTGGCCCTGCCATTCCGCGTTGCACAACGCCATCATGACGGACAAGAAGTGCTGGCCTGCGAAGACGAAGAAGGAACTCGCGCCGTTGCTGGCGAAGTATCTTTAGACTTTCCGGCGCTCGGGGCACGGTTCGGAATCGGGATTGCACGGAAGCCTGCCGCGGTTTCATGCTCCCGGCATGAAATCCGCGACCGACCTTCAGGCGTCCCCCTTCAACATCAATCGCCGTCGTTTCCTTCAGACCACATCTGCCGCGCTTGCTCTTTCCGCGATTGGCGCGGATGCGGCGGACATCGTGAACGGCAAGACCCGCCGTGTCGGACTCATCGGCGCGGGTTGGTATGGGAAGAGCGATCTCTGGCGGCTCGTGCAGGTCGCGCCCGTCGAAATTGTCGGCCTCTGCGATCCGGACAAAAACATGCTGGCCGGTGCCGTTGAAATTGCGCAACAGCGGCAGAAGTCGAAGAAGGCCCCGCCGACTTACACCGACTACCGAAAGATGCTGAAGGAACAGCAGTGCGACATCGTGGTGATCGGTTCACCCGATCATTGGCACGCGCTCCAGGCCGTTGCGGCTATGGAGGCCGGCGCGGATGTGTATTTGCAGAAGCCCATCAGCGTGGACGTGCTGGAGGGCGAGGCGATCCTCGCGACGGCGCGCAGGCTCGGGCGCGTCGTCCAGATTGGCACGCAGCGCAAGAGCACGCCGCATCTGATCGAGGCGAAGAAACAGATCGTGGACGCGGGGTTGCTCGGCAAGGTCGGGCACGTCGAGATGTGCTGCTATTTCCACATGCGCGCTAATGGCAACCCGCCGCTTCAACCTGTGCCGGACTATCTTGATTACGAGATGTGGACCGGCCCCGCGCCGCTGCGCCCGTACGACGGCCTTCCGCACAAGCGCTGGTGGCGCACCTTCACCGAGTACGGCAACGGCATCGTCGGCGACATGTGCGTTCACATGTTCGACACCGCGCGCTGGATGCTGAACCTCGGCTGGCCCAAGCGGATTAGTTCTTCCGGCGGCATCCTCGTGCAGAAGGACGGCAAATCGAACATCAGCGACACGCAGAGTGCGGTGTTCGAGTACGACGACTTCAATTGCAACTGGCAGCACCGCACCTGGGGCGCGCCGCCCGATCCTGATTATCCGTGGGCCGTTTTTATTTACGGCGAGAAGGGCACGCTCAAGGCCAGCACCATGCGCGCGGACTTCATCCCCATGGATAAGAAAGCAAAGCCAATCCACTTCGACTGCGTCTTTGAGCGCGAGAAATATCCCGAGGACGTGACCGAGAAGGACAACGAACTGAACGCCGCGCCCGCCACCCGCCTGCACATGCTCGACTTCCTCGCCGCCATCGAGAAGCGCAGCCGGCCGGTTGCCGATGTCGAAGCCGGGCACATTTCCACCGCGAGTTGCATCCTCGCCAACCTGTCGATGAAGGTCGGCCGCCCGTTGGTTTATGATCCGAAGACGCGTGTGGTGGTGGGCGACGCGGAGGCGACCAAGCTGCTCGCGCGTCCGTATCGCGCGCCGTGGAAACGGCCGGAAGTGGTGTGATATGAACCGATTTCTCGGCGCCGCGTTGAGTTGTTGTTTCGTGGCATGGACAGCCGTTGCCGCGCAACGCCCCAATATCCTCTTCTGCTTTGCCGACGATTGGGGCCGCTACGCCAGTTGTTATGCGAAGGTCGATGGCCGGCCTGGCCTGAATGACATCGTCAAGACGCCGAACATCGACAGCGTGGCGCGGCGCGGGGTGATGTTCCGCCACGCGTTCGTCGGCTCACCATCCTGCACGCCGTGCCGCAGCGCGCTGGTGTCCGGCCGTTATTTCTTCCAGACCGGCCAGGGCGCGATCCTCAACGGCGCGGTGTGGGATGCGAAGATTCCGAGTTGGCCGCTGCTGCTCAAGGACTCTGGCTATCACATCGGCAAGGCCTACAAGGTGTGGAGTCCCGGCACACCCGGGGACGCGCCGTTTGGCGGGCAGAAGTTCGCCTACGAAAAGGCCGGACGCCTTTACAACAACTTCTCCGAGAACGTCACCAAGATGGTCGCGGACGGCACGCCGCTGGCACAGGCGAAGGAGAAGTTGCTTGGCCAGGTGCGGGAAAATTTCGCCGCGTTCCTCTCCGACCGGAAACCGGGCGAGCCGTTCTGTTTTTGGTTCGGACCCACGCTCACTCATCGCAAGTGGCAGAAAGGCTCCGGCAAGGCGTTGTGGGGCATCGAGCCGGATTCGCTGAAGGGGAAGCTGCCCAAGTTCATGCCCGACGTGCCGGAGATTCGCGAGGACGTGGCGGATTATCTCGGCGAATGCCAGGCCTGGGACGCGGGCGTGGGAGTGTTGCTCAAGAAGCTCGAAGAAGCCGGCGAACTCACCAACACCCTCGTGGTTATCAGCGGCGACCACGGGATGCCCGGCGTGCCCGGCGGCAAGTGCAATCTCTACGACTTCGGCACCGCCGTGGCGCTGGTCGCCGCAGGGCCGGGCGTGAACGGCCCGCGCGTCGTGGACGATTTCGTCTGGCTGCCCGATCTCGCCGCGACGTTTCTCGAAGCCGGCGGCGTGAAGAAGCCCGACGGCATGGTGGCGCGCTCAATCATGCCGTTGCTTGCCGCGAGCAAGTCGGGCCAGATTGATCCGGAGCGTTTGTGGGTGATCACCGGACGCGAACGTCACGTGGGTGCCGCGCGCGAGGGAAATCTCCCCTACCCGCACCGGGCGTTGCGCACAAAAGACTTTCTCTACATCCGCAACTTCGCGCCCGATCGCACGCCCATGGGCGACGCCAAGGGCGTCACTGCCGCCGGCACGCCGTCGGCCTCCGCGCTGGAGAACGACACTTTCGTCGCCTTTGCCGACATGGACGCCAGCCCGACCAAGGCTTGGCTTGTCGAGCATCGGAATGATCCGGAATGGAAGTGGGTTTATGACTACGCCTTTGCCAAACGGCCTGCCGAGGAACTCTACGATCTGCGCGGCGATCCGGACGAGGTGAAGAACGTGGCCGGTGATTCCTCATACGCGGACGTGAAGGAGAAGCTCGCCGCGCAACTCCTGCAGACGTTGCGCGAACAGCATGATCCGCGCGTGGAGGGTGACAAGTTTGACCGCGCGCCGTTTGCCGGGGATGCCGGAGTGCCCGCCCGCCAGCAACGTGCCGCTCCCCAGCCTGCCCCAAACCGCTGAACTCATGGCGAAACTTCTCGCGATGAAACGCGCCGGCGCTTCCGCATTTCTGGCGTTGGCGCTGGCGTCGCAGTGCCTGGCCGATGACTGGCCGCGCTTTCTCGGGCCGCGCATGGACAACACCTCCACCGAGACCGGCCTGCTGGATAAATTCCCGGCCAACGGCGTGCCCGTGGTCTGGGAAAAGCAAATCGGCACGGGCTACAGCGCGCCGTCTCTGCGCGCGGGGCGGGTGGTGTTGCATCATCGGACCGGCGGCGAGGAGGTGGTGGAGTCGTTTGATGCCGCGACCGGCAAGGCGGAGTGGCGGCACGCGTATCCGAGCGCTTACGTGGACCCGTACGGTTACAACAACGGGCCGCGCTGCACGCCGTTGCTCACCGCGGACCGGTGTTTCACCTTCGGCGCGGAGGGAAGACTCCTGTGTCTCGATCGCGCGACAGGCAAGCTCGTCTGGCAGCGCGACACCGCGAAGGAATGGAACGTTCCTGCGGCGTTTTTCGGCGTTGGCAGCACGCCGCTACTCGAAGGCGACCGCCTGATCGTCATGCTTGGCGGACAGCCGAACACCGGCGTGGTGGCGCTTGATGCGGGGACGGGCCGGACGCTTTGGGAAAACGTGGGGCGCACGAACTGGGACGGCGCCATCACGATTGGCTGGCGCGCGGAGAAGCCCTACGCATGGACCGGCGAGGAAAAGCAGGCCAGTTACGCCTCGCCAGTGGCGGCGACCATTCACGGGCGACGCCATGTGTTCTGCTTTATGCGCCAGGGCCTGGTTTCGCTCAACCCGACCAATGGCGCGATCTGGTTCAGCCGTTGGTTCCAGTCGTTCGTGAATGACTCGGTCAACGCCATGGTGCCGGTGGTCCAGGACGACATGGTGCTTCTCTCAGCCGCCTACTATCGCGTCGGGGCGGTGCTGCTGCGCGTCGCGCCGGATGGAAAATCTTTCGAGGAAGTCTGGCGCATCCCAACGCACCCGATGGATGCGCGGGATCGTGATCCGGCGACCGGCCGGTGGAAGATTCCGCCACTGGAGATCCACTGGAACACGCCGGTCTTGCGCGATGGTTTCCTCTACGCCTTCAGTGGACGCAACGAGCCGGACGCGACCTTCCGGTGTGTCGAGTTGAAGACGGGCCGCGTGGCGTGGTCGCGCGACGAGAGCTGGCGCGGGCATCCACCGCCCGGAACGAAAGCCCAGCCGGACGTTTTCGGGCGCGGCTCGGCCATCCTGGCGGACGGGAAGCTGATCGCTCTCGGTGAAGGCGGACTGCTCGGCCTGTTTCGGCCTGATACGAATCGTTGCGTGGAGATTTCGCGATGGCAGGTGCCGTCCCTGCATTTCCCCTGTTGGGCGGCGCCGGTGCTGGCGGAAAAGAAGCTCTATCTGCGCAGCGAGAACCGGCTGGTGTGCCTGGACTTTGGTAAATAACGCCCGGCCCTACTTCTTCTGCGTCTGCATCCAGAGAATCCAGTCGCCTTCGGTCGGCGTTGGAAACTGCGCGGTGCGGTCGGTCACCACCGCCACGGCGGGGCTGGTTTCGCCGGTGCGCGGGTTGAACCACTTCACTTCGGGCGACGGCGGCAGGTGATCGAGCAGCACCTCGACCGTGCGGTCCTCGGGCACATAGACCACGGTGATGTCCTTGCTGTCCGTTCGCGCGGCGGCGATGAACTTGCGGGCGGACTGATTGCCCGGGTTGTTGACGATGGATTCAGGCGAGGGGCGGAGCCGTTGAAATTCGATCGAAGTGAAGAAATTCACCACGTTTGTCATCTGGTCGGCGGCCGTCATGCGCAGTGCCTTTTGCCATGGCAGCGGTGTGCCCGTGCCGGGATGGTCGGTGGGCGGCTTGGTGCCGTCGTCCCAGCCCCACACGCCGTGCCCGCCGTAGCTCACGCCGGCGGTCGGCCCGCTGAGGAGCGACCAGTAAAGCGCACGCCGCACGAGGTCGGCGTCGATTGGCTTGCGTGACTGGTAGCCGAAGTGGCCTTCGTAGGGAGGTTCGAGATTGATGATCGGCCGGGTGGGTTCCTTGCTCCAGTCGGTCGTCAGCGGGCCACGCGTGAGCCAGTTCAATGAATCGTCGCTGTCGCCGTGGCCGCTTTGGTAGCCGACGATGCCCAGCCATTTCTCGTCCTTGAACTCGTTCAAAATCCAATGGTGCCCCTGCGGGTGCATCATAACCGGCGCGTGGGTGATCCCGTCAAAAACCGCGCGGCCGATGCGCCGCCACTTTGCCCCCTCGCCGCCGAAATAATGGCCGTCCCCGGCCAGAATCCACACCACATCGTTCGCCTGCCAGCGCGCGACCATGTAACGAGCCAGCAAGATCGCCTGGTCTTCCGGAAGCGACGCGCCGGGATTCAAGTCGCGGCTCTTGCCACCAATGGCCCAGAGCAGGACGGGCACGTTCAACAGGCCAGCCTTGTTCACCGCATCCGCCTTTGCGTCGAGTTGCTGGAAGAACTCGGGGTTCACGGAAATCTTCTCCGTTCCGGTGAAGGCCAGATGCCCCTTCAAGTTGCCGGCGGGCGCGGCGCGCCACTGGGTGGCGACCCATTGCACCGCGTTGAATTTCTGCCGGGACCGTTCCTTTAGATAGAAATCCCAGTCCTTGGGCGTCGAGAGCAGCGCGCCGTTCCATGCCGTGTCCGCCGCCCAGAAGAACGGTGTGGTGTCCGCGTGTGAAAGCGTCATGCGATCCAGGGCCACGCGCACCGGGCCATGCAGCTCGAACGCCGTCTTGCCCGTGGGCGCGGTGCAGATGAACGAACCGGACTGGAGGTGCAGCCCCTTGTTCGCCGTGTCGGAGCATACGGTGGCCCAACCCCACTTGCCGACCGTGTCTGGCGCGAATCGCACGCGCCAGGTCTTGCCGCCGTCCCAGAATCCTTCCACGCGGTTCGTCTCGCCCAGCGGCGAGAGGAACACGACGCTCACGGAAGCGTCCTGGAGCGGGTTGGCATACTTCACCGCGCTGCTGAACTCGTGCTCGAAGCGCCCCCACTTGGGCACGACGACCTCCTTGACCGCGAAGGCGGAGATGGAACTTCCCAAGGCGGCAAGCAGGAGGCCGCGAGTCATAATAAGGCGAATGGCGTTCATAGTTTTCCGAAAGAAGCGCGCGCATCAGACAACAAACCGGCGGGTGTGTCAAACGAGCCGCTGGAACGGGTTCGATGCCCGCCATCAATTCCATCCTGTCCTGAATCCACCGGGGAAGCCTCCGTTTCAGAATCCGGTTTGAACCACGCCTTGCGTATCGTTGGTCCGGCGATACGATTCCAACGATCGGCCGGGGACCGGTTCGCAAGACGCGGCGACGACATGAAAACAAGAGTCATCACGACATCCAACGGCAAACCCGGCACACTCGCGCCCACGCAGAGGTTTCCCACGAGGCGGAGCGCTGGATCGAGGACCGGCGCTCCAATTGCCTGGCCACACATCCCTCTTGGCGCGACGGTGCGCGCGGCCCGCTGCAAAGAAACGTGATCGCGCCCGCCATGCATGCGACCTCTGACACCGCCAACATTGATTCCTGGCATCATTTGCCGACGGAGGAAGTGCTTGCCCGCGTGCAGGTCGAAATTGCCACTGGCCTCGACCGCGCGGAGTCGGCCCGCCGAATGGCCGCGCACGGGCCGAACGCGCTTCCTGAAACCGCGCGCCGTCCGCTTTGGCGTCTGTTTCTCCGGCAATTCATCAGCCCGCTCATTTACATCCTGTTCGTCGCGGCAGTGATTGCTTTCGCGATGGGGCATCGCGGCGACGCGCTGGTAATCCTCGTTGTCGTTCTTCTCAACGCCGTCATCGGCGCCGTGCAGGAGGGCCGTGCGGAACGGTCGATGGAATCGCTGCGGCGGCTCTCCGCGCTCAAAGTCCGCGTGCGGCGCGAGGGCCGTGAGGCGACGATCGAGGCGCGCGACCTCGTGCCGGGCGACATCCTGCTGCTGGCCGCAGGCGACGCCGTGGGCGCGGATGCGCGGTTGCTCGAAGCCGCGGCGTTAGAAGCCGCCGAGGCTGCGCTCACCGGAGAATCACTTCCGGTGGCCAAACATCCGCAATTGCTTTCCGAGGAGACCCTGCTGGCCGACCGGCGAAACATGGTCTATGCGGGCACGCATATCGCGGCGGGCCGAGGCCTGGCGGTGGTGGTGGCCACCGGGTTGGCCACCGAGGTCGGCAAGATCGCCCGGCTCACCGCCGCGGCGGAGGATCCCAAGACGCCGTTGGAACTCCGCATCCAGCAATTCGGCCGCTACCTCGTTGGCGCGGCCATCGTGTTGTTTGGCCTCGTTATCGCGTTCGGCCTGCTGCGCGCGCTGCCGTTCGGCGAGATTCTCATGGTCGCCATCAGCCAGATGGTCTCGATGGTGCCCGAGGGCTTGCCCGTGGCCATGACCATCGC
>CAYQWK010000245.1:0-8958 GCA_964420805.1 uncultured Bifidobacteriaceae bacterium
GTCCAGGGCCACGATCTCCTCGCTCACGGCGGCGCGCAGGCTCTGGGTCCAGCGCACGAAGCAGTCGAGGAAGGCCGCCGGGTCCAGCGCCTGGAAGACCCGGTTGAAGGTGTCGTGGCTGGGGATGCCGTGGGGCAGTTCGAGGAAGGTTTTGAGCCAGTCGTGCTTGGCCTCGCCGAAGTCCTCCATGTCGTTGAAGCCTTCGCCCCCGCACAGCAGCGTGCAGACGGCAATGACAAGGATGTCGACAAGCTGGTGCCGCGGCTCGCGCTTGGTGCGCGGGTCGGGCAGGGCTCGGAATCGGGTCATCAAACTCTGTTCAGGACGCGTATGCATCCCGCCTCATGTACGCATTGTATGTGCAATGTACATACATTTCTTCACAGATGTTTAAGTGCGTCTGCCCTGCGGGTCGGAGGTGCAAACGAGATTCCGAATTGTGGGTCTTGGTCGAACCGGTTACTTTCCGAGCCATTCGGACTGATCTTATTAGAAGACACTATTGCGAGCATTGGCGGCGGCTCAGTCGAAAGCGCCAAAAATTACGTTGAGTACGCGACATGTCGTTTCCAGCCCGTGCCGCAAGCAACCGAAAGCCAGGAACATGAAAACGAAGATCATCAGGTCCAAAGCCGTCGGACGCAATTCACGCTGGATCATCACGCTGCTGGCACTTGTTTCGTCGCTTGCTGCCGTGGCCCAGATTTCCGTCGGGACGAATGGCACTGGCACCATCACCTTCTCGAACCAGCCGCCGGCGAGCGAGTGGTCCACGCGAGCGGTGCCCGGGACCGCAGGTGAGATCACAACGCCTGCGGGACTTGATGCGCAGGTGCAGACCAACAGTGTTGCGCTAATCAATGCGCAATTGGCGTCCTCCACTTCTGGAGAACCGCTTCCATCGGGTACAGCCGTCTGGTCCACGATCGGCTTCGTGCAGACTCGTCCCACCAATGTCCGCTTCACCCTGCTCGGGGCCACGCTGCGCAATGACACTGGAGCAGGAATGGCCTACGTTGACATCGCCTATGACTTCTGGGGCGTCGCCAGCGCAGGGGAGGAGATTCCGGGCCATCGCGTCTATTTCAGCCAAACCGGCGCAGCAGGTTCATGGCGAGACCTCCCGGGTATTTCGGGTGTTGCAACCAGCGGGCGAATGACTGCGCGCCTTGATGTCGCCCCCTGGACCAACGGCGCTCTGCTTTACATCGTATGGGCCGACGACAACGGCAGCGTTTCTCCTGACATTCCCTACCAAATTGACAACTTCTCCGCCACGACCGTGCAACTTGAGCCAGTGATCACGGCGCAGCCGGCGAACATCTCTGCATTGCCTGGCGCGATTGTGAGTCTGAATGTCGCCGCCACGGGATGGCAGCCGCTGGCTTATCAATGGTGGCGTGACGGCTCTCCGTTTGGTAACGCGACGAATGCCTCGCTGCTCTTCACGAATGTCCAGGCTTCCAATTCAGCAACCTACTTCGTCGTCATCACCAATGCCTACGGCTCGATCACCAGCACACCAGCCGTGCTTGCCGTACAGTGCGATTCGGTCGCGTGGATTGTCCAACCGGCCGGCACCAACATCAACGCCGGCGCATCTGCCACGCTGGCCGCCGTCGTGAGCGGCACCGTCCCGGTCACCTACCAATGGGTCAAGGACGGCCAGCCTGTGCCGGGGGCAACAAACGCAACGCTGACATTCAATCCGGCGTACCCTGAAGACACGGGTATCTATGCCGTGGCGATCACGAATTGCGGGGCCGGTCTTTTGAGCACCGGCGCGGTATTGACGGTGAACTGCGCCTCCGGCGTCTCGATCAACGCGCAGCCGGTGGCGCAATCGCTGGACTACGGCGCCACGATTTCCCTGGCCGTATCCGCAAGCGGTTCGCCCGGAATCCGCCAGCAGTGGTTTCGTGACGGCGCGGCGATTCCCGGGGCGACCAACGCCACCTTCATCAAGTCGAACGCCGCGCCGGCGGACAGCGGCAGTTACCACGTCGCGCTGACCAACTGCGCGGGCGGCCTGCTGAGCGCGGTCGTACGCGTGGACGTGGGTGGCCCGGCCACGATGCTGATCGGGCTGACGAACCAGGTCTGGCGCTACGAGCAGTCAGGCGCGGAACTTGGCACGGCCTGGCGGGCGGCCGATTACGATGATTCCCTCTGGCCCTCCGGACCCGGTGTGCTCGCGCGCGAGGACAACAACGCGCTCGTTCTCGGCCTGACCCGGACCACCCTCTCACTCACCGGCACGAACGGATCGAACAGCACCACATTTTACTTTCGCACCCACTTCACGTTGAGCGGCGACCCACAGTTCTTCACTTTCATCAGCTCCAACCTCATCGACGACGGCGTGGTGCTGTACGTGAATGGAACCGAGGTGGCGCGCCTTAACATGCCCGTCGGCACGATCACCAGCGCAACGCTGGCCAGCGCCGCCGGCGTGGAAGGATCCTTCGTTATCTCGAACCTCCCGCCGTCGCTCTTCCATGAAGGCGACAACGTTCTCGCGGCGGAAGTGCATCAGGTTGGCACCACGAGCGCCGACATCGTGTTCGGGATGGCTTTGCTGGCCCGACCGCTTCCGGCCGGGCCGCCATTCATTGCCAGCCAACCGGCCTCGACGGCGGTCTTCGCCGGCCAGTCGGCGACGCTCGCCTGCGCCGCGACCACGGCCAGCGCCATGACGGCGCAGTGGTTGCACAACGGCATGCCAACGCCGGGCGCAACAAACCCGGTGATCACTTTTAGCAACGCTGCCAAGGGCGACGCCGGGCGCTATGCCCTCGTCCTGAGCAATGCATCCGGCGTTGTCACCAGCGCGGTGGCCACGCTCTCGGTGCTGGCCGGGGAACGGATTCGCCTCGTCGAGTTCACCAATACCTGGCGCTTCAACCAGTCTGGCGCGGACCTCGCGACGGCATGGCGCGCGCCCGGTTATGTCGATTCCTCATGGTCGAACGGGGCGGGAATCTTCCGGGTGTCGTCCCAGACAAATTTCCCCGAACCCGTGAACACCACGCTGGCCCGCAGCAACGGGTCAGGCCCGCAGACCATCACCTATTACTTCCGCACGCACTTCGAGATGCCGCCCGGCCACAGCCATGTCGCGCTCGTGTCATCGAACCTGCTCGATGACGGCGGCGTGTACTATGTCAACGGCGCCGAGAGCGGTCGCATCCGTCTCGCCGGCCCGGTCAGCGCCTCCACGCTGGCGTCCATTTCCACGACCGAGGGGTTGATTCACGAGCCGCTCATCTTCTCGTCTGCAACGCCGCCCGCTGGCGACAACGTGCTTGCCGCAGAAGTGCATCAAGGTTCTACAAACAGTTCTGACGTCGTCTTCGGGATGAACCTTGCCGCAATGGCGGGCTACGACGAACCGGTCGCGATCCTTTCGCCGCTCACGGCGCAGGTGGTCGGTGAAGGCTCGCCCGCTTCCCTCCGCGCGCGGGTCTTCGGCGGCGAACCGCTCGCCTTTCAATGGTTGCACGACGGCGTGCCTGTGGCCGGCGAGACGAATGTCACCATTCAGTTCGCCGCGGTACATTCCGCGCAGACGGGTCAATACACCTTCATCGCCAGCAACTGGCTGGGCGCGGTCACCAGCGCGCCCGCCGCGCTGACCATGAACCAGGACATCACGCCGCCCTCCGTTGCGGGCGCCTACGCCACCAACGGACTTTCCGGCGTGCTGGTGGTGTTCTCGGAGCCGGTGACGGCGGCCTCGGCGACGAACCCGGCCCATTATCATCTCTCTGGCGGAGCGACCATTTTGTCGGCGCTGCAAGTGGCGCCCCATGTCGTGCTCCTGTCCGTCAGCGCGCTGGACCCGCAGGCTATGTATTCCGTGGTGGTTTCAAACATCGCCGACCTGGCCGATGCGCCGAATCCGATCACACCGGCAACGGTCCGGGTGATGCCTGAACTGCTGCCGGCCGCCACCGGACTCCTGCAAATCCAGACCGTTTTCATCATCCTCATGGAGAACCGCAGTTGGCGCGAGATCAAGGGCAACACCAACGCGCCATACATCAACAGTCTCCTGCCGCTGGCATCCTATTGCGAAAACTACCACGCCCCGAACGACGGCCATCCAAGTGAACCAAACTACATCTGGCTCGAGGCCGGCGATAACTTCGGCCATGACGACGATTCCGGTCCGCAGTCCGATCGCGTGGCCAGCACCAACCACCTTAGCACTCAGTTAGCCACGGCCGGCATCGAGTGGCGTGGATACATGGAAGATTTGCCCCCTGGCAGCGTCGGCATCACCAATGCGTCACCCTACCTGGCGAGGCATAATCCGTTTGCGTTCTTCGACGATGTGACCGGGAACTACGACTACTGCACCAACCATGTGCGACCCTACGCGGTGTTCGCAGATGACCTGGCGAATGGGCACATTGGCCGCTACAACTTCATCTCCCCCAACATCACCAACGACATGCACAACCTCGCCCCCGGCAGCACCAGCGCCATCCGCCAGGGCGACGACTGGCTGGCCCGCGAACTGCCGCGCATCCTCGACTCCGCCGCGTGGTCGAACAACGGCGCAGTCTTCATCACTTTCGACGAGAACGACTACTCGACCAACTACCCCATCGCGATGATCGTACTCTCGCCCCTTGCGCGCGGGAACGGCCATGCCAGCGCAAGGTATTACGACCACAACTCGACGCTGCGCACGATGCAGGAAATCTTCCACGTGCGACCCTATCTCGGCGCGGCCGCCGGCGCGGAGCCGCTCAACGAACTGTTCAAGGACCTTTCCCTCGCGGTCGCGCACAGCAACGGCGTCGTGCTCGCTCGCGTCGAAAACGCGTTGCCGGGCAGCACCAATTACATCCAGGCGTCCGCCGATCTGGCCACATGGACCACGGTGCAAACCAACGTCGCCACGAACGTGATCCAAATTGCCGAGCCGCCCGGTGCGGCATCGCGGAGGTTCTTCCGCGTGATTGGCCGGCCGTGACGGAGGTCGGCCAGCGGGAGGGCGCATCCCAGTTTCTTGCCGGTGGTGGTTGTCGCGCTGCGACAAGCCCGTCCGCGTAGAGTGAACGAAACGGAGGGCGTGAGGCCGTCTGTTGCACCGCTGGACACGGCGCCACTCGTCACAGCGCGACGAGTTCCACCACTTAAAAGTATGTATTGCGCAAGAAAGTGAGATGGCCCCGAGCCGAACACCGCCTCAGTTACCGTTTGCTTTCTTCACCGCCCGCCCGCTGAATTCGTGCCCGGGTATGATTGCTCCGCGACTTTCTGCGCTGTTGGTGCTGGCTGCTTTCGCCGGGTCGGCGGCCGAACCCGCCTTTGACCACGGCCCTGTGCTCTCGGTCATTGAGGAGAACGACCTGTTCGTCAAAACGGACCGCCATTACACCCAAGGTCTGAAACTCTCTTACTTCCACTCGGACGGTTACCTTCCGTTGTGCAGCCGCTGGGTCAGTGATTCGCTGCCGCAAATCGCCTTCGAGAGCAAGGTGTCGCGCGTCGGCTATTCCGTCGGACAGAACATCTATACGCCCGCCGACATCACGAACCGTTTCCTCCAACCGAACGACCGCCCGTATGCGGGCTGGCTCTACATCGGCGGGATTCTGCAACGCCGCGGCTGGAGCCTTGGTCATCGCCTGACGGAGGAGGATTTCGAGTTTGAACTGGGCGTCATCGGTTCCTGGGCTTTGGCTGGCGAGGCGCAGACCTGGGTGCATGAACTTCGCGGCTTTGCCACGCCAAAGGGCTGGCGGCATCAGGTTGCCAATGAACCGGGAGTGCGCCTGAAATATTCCCGCGCCGTCCGGCTCTTCGAGCGAGAACACGGCCGCTTCGGCCTGGACTTCACGCCCCGCGCGGGCGTGAGCCTTGGCAATGTGGAGACCTCGACCCGCGCCAGCGCCATGATCCGGCTAGGCTACAATCTGCCGGACGACTTCGGCCATCACGTCATTGATTCGCTCGCCACAACCTCCGGCGGCATTTCGAAGTCGCGCCCGGTGTGCTGGGGCGTCTATGGCTTCCTCGCCGTCGAGGGACGCTGCGTGTTCTTCAACCAAATGCTGGATGGCGGGATGTATCACGATGGTCATTCGGTGCAGCGTGAATGGTTTGTAGGCGACGCCATTGCGGGTTTCGTCGTGCAGGCTGGGCATTTCGAGTTCGGTTACGCAAACACCTGGCGCTCGCCGGAGTTCAACCGTCAGACCGAGCACGACTCTTTTGGCTCGGTGTTCGTCAAGGCGCGTTTCTAAACAAACCGGGAAACATTTTGCCGCTCCAAAGCGCGGCTGTTACGGTCATTGGCACCACAAGAAATATATGAACGCCAGGAGTCTGTTCGTCGGAATCATCGCGCTTATTGCCGGTCTCGCCGTGGGCGGCATCATCGGCCGCCGCGCGACCACTCCCGCCCCGATAGCTGTTGCTCCTCAAACCAATGCCTCCCCCTCCCCGCGCGCCGAGACATCGACCTTCAAACCGGTGCGCCCGCGCGAAAGCGGCACCAACGCCGCCCGCGCCGGCACCGGTCGCGTGACGCTCGACCAGCTTCCGGCGGAGATCACCCGCATCCTCGGCCTGCCGCAGATGAAGCGTTACCAGGCGTTGAACGAACTTGCCGACCGCATCGATGCGGCGGATGTGCCCGCCGCGCTGGCGTTGGTGGTGAAGCACCCCGCGCCGGAGGCGCGAAACTCGCTGGTCGCCCGGCTCGCCTATCGTTGGGCCGAAAGCGATCCGAAGGCCGCGCTCACCTATACCCAGACGCTGCCGCCGAATCTCAAGTACAGCGCCGTGCAAGGCGTCCTCGGCGCGTGGGCGGAAAGTGATCTCACCGGCGCGGCGGAGTATGTGAAGGCCATGCCGGCCGGGCCACAGCGCAACCAGGCCCTTCATGCCGTGATCAGCGCGATGGCCCGCGCCAATCCCCAGGACGCCCTGGCCTTCATCAACACCGTCGCCACCGGATCAAACCGCGGCCAGTTGTATCAATCGCTGATCTCCGAGTGGGCGCAAAAGGACCCGGCGGCAGCGGCGCGCGCCGCGTTTGAGCTTCCGTTGGGCCGTGAATCCTACGCCTGGTCCACCATCGCCAGCCAGTGGGCGCAGAAGGATCCCAAGGCCGCCATTGAATGGGTGAAGGGCTTGCCCGAGAGCCAGCGCAAGCGCAACGCGGTGCAGCAGATGATCTGGAGCCTGGCCAGCGCCGACTCAAAGCTGGCCGCGGAGTTCACGCTGTCGCTGCCGCCCGGCGAGACCCGCAACAACGCCATCTCGTCGTTCGCCTCCCATTACGCAAGCATGGACGTGCGCGCGGCCGTGGACTGGGTGAAGGCGCTGCCGGATGGCCCGGCCAAACAGAACGCGCTCAGTTCCATGGCCTACCTCTGGGCACAGCACGACATCCAGGAAGCGGCGGCCTATGCGCAGGCGCTTCCGAATGGCACCGGCCGGAACAGCTTCGTCCAAAACATCGCCTCACAATGGGGAAGCACCGACCCCGCCGCCGCGCTGCAATGGGCGCAGTCGTTGCCCGCCGGCGGCACCCGCAACAATGCCATGCAGGGCGTCCTCAGCACGTGGGCCCAATCCGCGCCGGAGGCCGCCGCCGATTATTTGCAAAACCTCCCGACCGGTTCCCTGCGCAACGAGCTGGTCAGTTCCGTGGCTAATAACTGGGCACAGACCGATCCTGCGGCGGCGCTGAAATGGTCGCAATCCCTGCCCGCCAGCCAGGCCCGCACCCGCGCCATCCAGTCGGTTGTCTCCGCCTGGGCGCAAACCGATCCCGCCGCCGCCGCGGCCTACGCACTCACGTTGCCGCCGGGCAGTTCACAAAACAGCCTCGTCAGCAGCATTGCCAGCCAGTGGTCTTACATCGACGTGGATGCCGCCGCCGCCTGGGTCAAAGCGCTGCCGCCCGGCAACGCCCAGCGCGACGCGGCGCGCAACATGATGTACCGCCTGACCAGCGCAAACCCGCAGGCCGCCGCCGAACTTGCGATGTCCATGCCGCCCGGCAGCACGCGCAATGAGATGTTCGGCAGCATCGCCTCGTCGTGGGCCGGCCATGACTTGAACGGCGCCGTGGCGTGGGTGCAAAAGCTCGAGGACGGCCCGACCCGGAACCAGGCGCTCGGCAGCCTGAGTTACGCGTGGGGCCAGTCCGATCCCCAAGCCGCCATGTCCTACGCGGCCTCCCTGCCGGACGGGAGCGCCAAGGACAACTTCATGCGCAACGTCAGCAGCACTTGGGCCTCCTCCGATCCCGAATCCGCGCTGCAATGGGTCAACTCGCTCGGCGACAACGCGGCAAAAAACAAAATGACCGCGTCCGTCCTTGGAAGCTGGGCTGGCAACGATCCGGAATCCGCCGCGACCTACGTTTCCAAACTGCCCGGCGGCGAAACGCAGAACCAAGCAGCGCTCTCCGTGGTTTCGAGCTGGGCCAACGCAGATCCGCAAGCCGCAGCCTCCTGGGCAACGGGCTTTCCTGAAGGCAAGATGCGCGACGATGCCCTCAGCCGCGTGGTGTCACAATGGGGCCATTCAGATCCTCAAGGCGCAGGCAACTGGTTAAAAACCTGGCCGGAAGGGAAAAGCCGCGACAACGCAGTGGGCAATCTGATCAGCAATATCAGTTACAACGAACCGCGCATGGCCGCCGGCCTGGTCAACCTGATCGGCGACGAACGCTCCCGCAACAACCGTATCGAGAACATTGCCAACTACTGGTTGCGCCAGGATCCGACAGCCGCCCGGGCATGGCTGACGCAGCAACCGCTGCCCGAAGCCACCCGAGACCGTCTGCTCAAGCGAAGCAACCCTGAAGAATACTGAGCCGTTGCCGGCGTATGCCGGCTTTGGCGACCCCGCCCGGAAATCGCCATCCCCAAAAACCAAACGCGCCCGCCAGTCTTGCGACCAGCGGGCGCGAAAGTGGGCGGTGGG